>CAMDPK010000180.1 GCA_945904015.1 Candidatus Kuenenia stuttgartensis
AGTGAGCACTATCAACGCACGCTGACGACTCACGGCATCGAATGCAGCATGAGCCGTCGTGGCGACTGCTGGGACAACGCTCCGGCCGAGAGCTTCTTCGCGACCTTGAAAAAAGAACTGGTGCATCACGAAGTTTATGAAACTCGGACGGAAGCTCGCGCGAGCCTGTTCGAGTACATCGAAGTGTTTTACAACCGCGAACGCCTGCACTCGTCGTTGGGCTACGTCTCGCCGACCGACTTCGAGGCGTCTGCCGCGTGACCGAGAGAGGATCGTCGGAGGGCCAAAGAATTTTTGCGGCGGCGGGGGGCATTTTCCGCCGCCAACCCCCAGGCCTGCGGCCTGATTCTCAGAAACCTGTTCCGTGTCAAACCATCAGTCCCACTCTTAACCCAGCGCACGCAATCCTTGGGCAGGTCCACCCTGTCTGTTTCATCCCTAACCCAGCGCCCACCAAACGCGGGGAAGCCCAGAGATCACTCGCTTGCGCGTCGTGCTAATTCCGTAACACACCGCGACGACTTCCCCCCGTCCCATGAATAATCTCGGCTAGTGCTCTGTCACAGCTAAGAATTCGGGTTGACCAAATCAGCCGCTGGGCGCTAGCCCCCGGTTCGAACCGGACGCTAGCGCGTTCCGGCTGATCCGTCGAACCCAAAAATTAAGCTGTGACGTAGCACTAGCCTGGATGTCACCCGAAGCGTCAGCGAGGGAGTCGTCACGGTTCGCCCTCGCTGACGCTTCGGGTGACAACGCGGTACGCTGCGTCCCCATGAGTCGTCCATGAATTACCCCGGCTAACCCTCGTCGCCCCATCTCATGCTCGACACGCCTGCCACATTGCTGCATCGCCTGTGTGACCAACCGGTCCCCGGCGATTGGGAGCGTTTCGTCCGGCTGTTCACTCCGCTGTTGAGACGGTGGGCTGTGCGGTTCGGTGTGAGTGACAGCTCTGTCGAAGACCTGTTGCAAGAGTTGTTCGTCGTATTGATTCGGAAGCTGCCGGAGTTTCGGTATGACCCGTCACGCAGTTTCCGAGCGTGGCTATGGACGGACTTTCGTCACACTGTCCTGGCTTGGCAGAAGCGACAGCCACAAACGGGACCGGCGCTGGAACAACTCGACGAACTCACCTCTCCGGATTCCATCGCCGAGGCCACCGAGGCCGAGTATCGCCGTTACCTCCTGAGCCGAATCATGCAGATCGTGCAGACCGACTTCCCCGCGACCACCTGGCAGATCTTCCAACAGGTGGTGATTGCAGGCCGACCGGGGGTGGAAGTGGCTCGCGAATTCGGCGTGACGGTCAACGCCGTTTACTTGGCCCGCAGCCGGGTATTGGCTCGGTTGCGTGAAGAATTGGCCGGGCTGGATCGGTGAAGGAGTCGGGGGTCAGGTCTTCAAATTTCATTTTTGGCCCCCAAGTTGACCTCCGACTCAAATTCCACATCGCCATTCCAATTCACATCGCGATTCATTCGCGAGGCCAAAAATGAAATTTGAAGACCTGACCCCTAATCCTGCCAATCGCCTAATTTTCGCGACAGGTTTCCGCTGCCAGCTCTCTACTGTTATTGGTAAGCGATCATTTCTTGTCTGGAGCCGATCCCAAATGGCAGCCCTTCACAGCGCGGATCAAGACCTGCTGCAAAAACTCCTGCTCGGCCAGTTATCGACCGCCGACGTCGAGCGGCTGGCGACCGAGTATGCCGATGATGGCCGGCTGGCTGAGTTGGCCGAGTCTCTGGCTGGCAAGGGCGACGCTCTGTTGGACTTGCTGCACAACCACGAGACCGCCGTGGTTGATCCGGACGGCGAGCGTTTGGTGGAACGCTTGCTGGAGCGATTGAAACCCGCGCTGCCGGACAAGCCGCGAGACGACACCGCCGCCATGAGGCTGGCCGATGCCTCCACGGAACCGAGTTCACCCGATCTGAACGCGCCGCCTCCGAAGCTGCCCGAGCGGCTGGAGCATTACCGGCCGATCAAGGTGTTGGGTCAGGGTGGCATGGGGACGGTCTATCTGGCCGAGGACACTCGGTTGGGGCGTGAGGTGGCGATCAAGACGTTGCGTCCTGAGTTGGCAAGCAATCCGCAGTTCAAGGAGCGGTTTCTGCGAGAGGCCCGCTCGGCGGCAAAGCTGGAGCACGACAACATCATCCCGATTTATTCGGTGGGTGAGGCGGACGGCACTCCGTTTCTGGCGATGCCACTGCTGAAGGGTGAGCCGCTCGACGCTCTGATTCGGCGGACGGCCGGGCCGCTGCCGGTGGCGATGGCGGTGCGGTTGGCTCGCGAAGTCGCGGCGGGTTTGGCGGCGGCACATGCGCGGGGGCTGATCCATCGGGACATCAAGCCGGCGAACATTTGGCTGGAAGCTCCGACCGGCCGGGTGAAGATTCTCGATTTCGGTTTGGCCAAGACCGCCGATGCGGGCGGCGAGGCCGATTCGGAAACGAACCTGACGGCCAGTGGAGCGATCGTGGGCACACCCGCCTTCATGGCTCCGGAGCAGGCAGGGGGGCATTCGGTCGATGGCCGCGCGGATCTCTTCAGTCTGGGCTGCGTGCTGTATCAATTGTTGTCGGGCCAGCGAGCCTTCACCGGCTCGAACACGATGGCAATCCTGATGAGCCTGGCCAACCACACGCCGACCGCGCCGGACAAGCTCAGTTCGCAATGTCCACCCGCGCTGTCGCGATTGGTCATGCAGCTTTTGGAAAAAGACCCCGCCAAACGACCTGCTTCGGCCGAGGCGGTCATCGAAGCGTTGGACAATTTGGAGATCGCAAGCGTCCAGGCGAACGGGGCGGCGTCAGCCCCCTGGTCTTCGACGGACATCGCAACCACCGGGGGGCTAACGCCGCCCCGTTCGCCGATTCATGTCGAGCCCACGCAGTCCGACGCGCCCCGTCCAGGCGACAGCAGCCTCACGCTCCCAGCCACAGCGGTCTTCCCCGTCCGCAAGCGAGCGATCCCGAAGCCGCGAGTGGCGCTCGCGCTGGCGGGAGCGTTGCTGATCGTGGCAGCGGTGTTCGGCATCATCAAAATCTCGACGCCCGACGGCGACTACGTCATCCAGACCGACGATCCCGATTTCTCGTTTTCGGTCAGCAAGAGCGTCGTCACACTCCGCGATAAGAAGACCACGCGCGAGTACACGATGAAGGTGGTGCGACAGGACAACGGCGTCTTCGAGCTGGACGTGACCGACGTCGGTGCCGACCTCTCGTTCAAGACCAAAAAATTCACGATCAAGCGCGGCCAACAAGTCGCTCTCAAGGCCCACTTCGAACGCAAGCCAGCGGATGTCGCAAATGGTCCGCCATCCGCCGACCCCGACCGCCGCATTGCCGAGTTGATCCTGCGCATCGGCGGGGGCATTGAACTGACCGCTGGCGACCGATATCTCGGCTCGGATTGGAAACTCGGCGCATTGCCGGCCGAGCCGTTCCAGGTGTACTCGATCACTTTCACGACCAAGGTGGCGGTCGATGACCAGATCCTCGACCAGTTCCACGATCTCCGGGGGTTGCAACGGATAGCACTCCACGATCAGCCGATCACGGATGCGGGGTTGTCGCGTTTCCTGGCCTCGCCGGCCGCCGTCAACTTGCGAACGATCAATTTCCTCCAGGGCAATATCGGAGATGCCGGATTCGAGCCTTTGGCGAATCTGCGTTCGCTGACTGACGTCTCGATTCGTTGTCCAAAGATTACGAATGCCACTGTCCTGCGTCTCCGCGATCTCCCCGTGACCGTGATCGACATCCACAGCAGCTTTCTTTCCGCCGACGGCCTCGCGGCCCTGAAGGACAAGAAGCTCACAACACTCACCCTGAGCTGCCCCAAGGTTGATGACCGAGGAATGGAGTTCCTCAAAGAGACAACGACTCTCGTTTCTCTGGGACTTCATTTCTCCGGCGTCAGTGACGCGGGTATTGCACACCTTGCCTCTAACGCAGGCCTCGTTGGCCTCGCCCTGCAAGACAGCAAAGTCACCGCTGCCGGGATTGATCAGGTCGCTCGATTCCGGAAGCTCATCGACCTCAACCTGAGCGGCCTTCCCATGTCTGACAACGAGCTTGAGACGTTGAAGACGCTGTCTGAACTCAAGATTCTGCGACTCGCGCGCAGCAAAGTCACCGAGGCTGGCGTGAAGAAGCTCTCGGCCGCGTTGCCGGGGTGCCGGATCGAATGGGACGGCGGCGTGATCGAGCCGAGCCCCTCCACGAACCCCGACCGCCGTGCCGCCGAGTGGGTGCTGTCGATCGGCGGCAACATCAGTATCAAGGAGAACGGTCAGGAACGGGGGATCGGGGCTGTCGGCGATCTGCCCCGCGGCGCGTTTGAACTCACGGTCGTGGATTTGGACGGTAACCAAAAGGTGAGCGATGCGGGGCTGGCCGTCTTCAAGGATTGCAAGAACATGACGCAGCTTCATCTGGGCGATACAGTGAGCGATGCGGGGTTGGCCCACTTCAAGGATTGCAAGAACCTCACACATCTTTGGCTGGCCGGAAAACAGGTGAGCGATGTGGGACTGGCCCACTTCAAGGGCTGCCAGAACATGACGCAGCTTCATCTGGGTGGTACCCAAGTGAGCGATCTGGGGCTGGCCCACTTCAAGGATTGCCAGAACCTCACCGCCCTTGCTCTGAGCTGGACCAAGGTGAGCGATGCGGGGCTGGCCCACTTCAAGGATTGCAAGAACCTCACGGACCTTCATCTGGGCGGTACACCGGTGAGCGATGCGGGGCTGGCCCACTTCAAGGATTGCAAGAACCTCGCGTTCCTTGATTTGCACTATACCCAGGTGAGCGATGCGGGGTTGGTCCACTTCCAGGATTGCAAGAACCTTACGCACCTTTCTCTGTCCGGTATCCAGGCGAGCGATGCGCAGTTGGCCTACTTCAAGGATTGCAAGAACCTCAAGGACCTTAGTCTGTCCAGTACCTTGGTGAGCGATGCGGGGCTGGCCTACTTCCAGAATTGCAAGAACCTGACGGACCTTCATCTGGCCAATACCCAGGTGAGCGATGCGGGGTTGAATGGTTTCGCCGGGTGTCCGAAGCTCGGTATCGTTGACGTTAAGAAGACAAAGGTCACCGAGGCAGGCGTGAAGAAGCTCTCGGCCGCATTGCCGGGGTGCAAGATCGAATGGGACGGCGGCGTGATCGAGCCGCGATCCGTCACCCCCGACCGCCGCGCGGCGGAGTATGTGGTGTCGATCGGCGGCAGCATCACGATCAAAAAGAACGGTCAGGAACGGCAGGCCGGGGCTGAGGGCGAACTGCCCCGCGGAGCGTTTGAACTCGAAGTCGTGAGTTTGTACGAGAATCAGAAGGTGAACGATGTGGGGTTGGCCCAATTCAACGGGTGCCAGAATCTCAGGCAGCTTGATCTGGGCGGAACCCAGGTGACCGATGCGGGGTTGGCCCACTTCAAACAGTGCAAGAAGCTGACGAGCCTTGGTCTGATCAATGTCCAAGTCAGCGATGCGGGGCTGGCTCACTTCGACGGTTGCCACGACATCACGCAACTTTATTTGGGCAATACAAAACTGAGCGATGCGGGGCTGGCCCACTTCAAGGATTGCAAGAACCTCCAGTTGCTGCATCTGGGCAATACCAACGTGAGCGACGTGGGACTGACCAACTTCAAGGATTGCAAGAACGTCTCGCATCTTGATCTGCGGAATACCAAGGTGAGCGATGCGGGGCTGGCCAACTTCCGGGATTGCCAGAACCTCACGAGCCTTCAACTGTATGGTCCCCTGATCCATGACGCGGGGCTGGCCCACTTCAAGGATTGCAAGGATCTCACGCTGCTTGATCTGTATGCGACCCAGGTGAGCGATGCGGGCTTGGCCCACTTCGCCGGCTGCCCAAAGCTCGGTTCCGTGATCGTCAAGAGCACCAAGGTCACCGAGGCTGGTGTGAAGAAGCTCTCGGCCGCGTTGCCGGGGTGCAAGATCGTATGGGACGGCGGCGTGATCGAGCCGAGCCCCACCGATCCCGACCGCCGGGCCGCCGAGTGGATGCTGTCCGGCTTCGGCGTCGCGATCGTGAATGTGGACAAGCGGGAGTTTGAAGTCCGGGAGGTTGCCAACCTACCGAAAGGGGCGTTTCGACTGATTTTTGGCAACATGAGCGGCAACACCCGGCTGAGCGACGAAGGACTGGCCCATTTCAAGGACTGCAAGAATTTGAGGACTCTGCAACTGATCAGAGCCTCCGTGCGCGACGCCTGGCTCGTCCACTTCAAAAACTGCACGGCACTGGTGGAGCTCGATTTGAGCGGCACGTCGATTAGCGACGCAGGATTGGCCCATTTCAAGGACTGTCAGGAACTCGCGAGACTTAATCTGAACAATACCCAGGTGAGTGATGCGAGTTTGGAACAACTCGCCGACTTCCCGAAACTCGTTGCCTTGAACGTCAAGAGCACGAAGGTGACTGAGGCGGGCGTGAAGAAGCTCTCGGCCGCGTTGCCGGGGTGCAAGATCGAATGGGACGGCGGCGTGATCGAGCCGAGTAAGTCCAATTAAGGCTCTGTCAGCGATCCAAGTTGCTGGGGGAGCGATAATTCTTATTGATGGACCGATTCGTCGGTCTCTGGGGTCACTTCCGCTCGCAGATTGAGCGTCTCATCTCGGACTTTTTGCGGTTCGTCGGTCTTGTCGAGCATTTCGTCTCGCTATTGGAGCACTTCGTCTGTCTTTATTGACGATTATTGTGCTTGTTTGAGCGATTCATGTGACAAGAACGCCTCCAACAGCGGCCTCAATCACAAAAACAGCTTCGCCAATCACAAACACATCTACAACAATCCACCAAACAATGACATGAATCCATCAAACAGCGACCCTGCTCGCGTTTCAACGACGATTGTGAAGGGACTCCCAGAGACTTGCCCTGGCGATGACGATGCCTTGCTGTGTCATGGCGCTTGTCCACCGCGCCAGTTTCTGAATCGCGGGGGCTATAGCGATGTCATGGCCATCAGCTTTTGCCACATCCGCAGCCGACGGAGTCCGACCCAAATCAGTAGACCACAGGCGGCTCCCACAATGTCGGCCAGCCAGTCGGCGAATTCGCATTGGCGGTTGATGCCCGGCAGCATTTGAGTCAGTTCATCGACGACGCCGGTACACGCCACGAGGCTCCAGATCGCCAGCAGCGCGCGTCGTGTCACTGGCTGCGACGATTGCAGCCATGTCGCCATCAGGAACGCCAAGCCGAAGTACGCGCCGAAGTGCAGCCACTTGTCGTTGCCTTCGATCGAGATCAAGTCTTCGGGATGCGGCAGGTGCGTTCCGGTGACGAGCGCGGTCAGATAGACCAACAGCGCCACTCCGCTCCATCGTCGCAGCCACTTCGCGTCCAGGAATGCCATCGCGGCATGTTATCCCGCGCTCAGGAAGCTCGCGACCGCGTCGATCACCGAGTCGAACGTGTCGAGGTGATCGTCCAGCCGAGTCAGCTCGAAGACCTTCTGGCCGGTCTCGGTGAGGTTGCAGACTTTGAGATTTCCGCCGTGTTGCCGCAACTCGTCGCGCAGGTCGAGCAGCGCCGTCAGGCCGGCACTGTCGAGCGACTCGGTGCGATCCATCTGAGCGACGACGCAGACCGTGCCGTTGGCGACCGGTGTCTCCAAGGCGTTCATCAGTTCGCGAGCGTTCTCTTCGTTGAGTTCCTCTGGCGTGTGAGCGACCAGAACTCGGCCGAAGGTTTCCGTGGTGATGGCCATGATTGACGATTCCTCAAGGGTCTTATCGCAGCGAGAACTGCGAAGTTTCAGCCATCATGGCGATCTCTGGCCGCGACGGGTCGTGAGCTTCCACGCGGTCGCGGCCGTCATCTTTGGCGCGGTACAGCGCTTTGTCGGCAAGGCGAATCAGTCGCGTGGCATTGGTTGCCGGATTGCCGAGTTCCGTGACGCCAAAACTGGCGGTGACGTGCAATTGAATGCCGTTGTAACTGACTGGGTGCGACGCCAGCGCGGTGCGGAGCATTTCTGCCAACTCGGTGCCGCGGCTCAGCGTTTCGCCCGGCAGCGCGCAGATGAATTCTTCACCGCCGTAGCGTGCCAGGATCGCGTGGTCGGGCATGATCGCCTGCCACCACTTTGCCACCTCTTGCAACACTTTGTCGCCGGCTTGATGGCCGTAGTTGTCGTTGAAATCCTTGAAGTGATCGAGGTCGCTCATCACCAGGGTCAGCGGTCGATTGTGAGCCTGTGCCTCGTCGATCATGCGTTCCAATTCTTCCAGGAACGGCGCGTGATGCAGCAGGCCGGTCAGCCCGTCTCGGCGACCCATTTCCTGAATGGTGCGAAACAACTGCGAGTTTTTCAGGCTCAGAGCACAGTGGTTGGCGAGGATGTGCAACATGCGGATGAAGGTCGGGCCTTCGTCTTCGGCGTCGCTGACCACCAGCACACCGACCAAGTCGTCTCCGACCAGCAGCGGTGCGATGGCATTGGGCAGCGTTTCTCCAGACAAATCAGCGGCTTCTACTTTGCCGGCCAGGACATCTCGCTGAGTCAGGATGCGACGTTGTTTCATCACCCACGCGAACGAGGCTGGCAACGGGGTTGCTTGGGTCAGCACCGCTCGCACCGAATCGGACAACAGCGCGGCTTCCGACTGAACGGCGTTCGTGAATCGCTCCTCGCGAGCATTCCACAGGTGCAATTCCGCGTGCTGGCAGCGTAGCACTTCCTTCGTCGTGTCCAGAATCGCGGACACCAGCGCGTCGAGTTTCAGTTCCGACGACAAGCGGTGCCCAATCTGTTGCATCGAAAGCAGCAGCATCGCGAAGTCAAACACATCCGGGCCGATGACCGGAGAGGCAGATGGTTCGACCAATTCTGTCAGCATCTGGCCAAACGCCGTGTGCGCCTTCACGGTCGACGGACGCGCTGCCTCCGGATCTGAATTCATCCCGAAGATCGGAATCTCGCCAGACAAACACGTGTTGCGGTCGTAGTCGTAGACCTTGCGAACTAATTCAAACTGCCGAGTCTCCAGGTCGTTGATTTTCCGCAGTCGGTTACGGCTGGTCTTGCAGACAATCGCACTGAGCAAGCCCATCACGACTGTGCCAAACATGCTGATGAACAAAGCCAGCACCAGGGACAGGTCGCCGTCGTTGTACCAGCAGACTCCCGAACTCAGCATCGCGGCGACTGCGACGATCAGGGCAGCCGCACGGCCATCTCCCCGCAAAGCCACGATCCCGACCACGATCGTCATCACCAGGAACGAACCGCAACCCGCAATCCACGGATGCAACGCCCCCAACGATGACATCGCGATCGCGATGCCGCCGAGCGTCAGCATGTGCCGAGCCATCGTTTTTTCGGAGAGGAAATCCGACATGAATCACTCGCTGGGATCGGACGTTGAACCCGTTTGCGAATCAAAGAATTCTCAATGTGTGACTGCCGCATCCAACAGTGAATTGGCAATCGAGATCAACTCGCGCGGCGAGAACGGCTTGCAGAGCACCTGCTGCACGCCGTACTCGACGCGCAGTTCTTCTTCGTCCAATTCGTAACCCTTCGCCGTCAGCAGGATGACCGGGATGTCCTTCAGGTCCGGGTGGGACCGAATGTTCTTGATGAGGCCCAAGCCATCCAACAGCGGCATCTGCAAATCGGTAATGACCAAGTGCGGAGGATCGCGCAGGATCGAATCCCACGCGGCTTGGCCGTTGTTGTCGCTGGTCACTCGGAAGCCCGCTTTGGAGAACTTCAACGACACCGCCAGCACGATGTGTGGCTCGTCATCGCAGACATGAATGTGTTGGCTCATAAGACTTCCCTCGCGAAAGGATCGTGTTTTCAAGCGTTGGCGAGCGCGGGTTCCGGTTTGGCTGCGGTTTTTTTGGAGCGTTTTGAGTCCTGATGTCCCAGCGGAATCCGCATCGAGAACTTAGAGCCGACACCGACCGTCGATTCGACGGCGATGTGGCCGTTGTGCAAGTCTTCGGCGATCGACTGCACAAACGCCAAACCAAGCCCCGTCCCTTTGGCGGCATGTTGATGTTCGGGGACTCGATAAAAGCGGTCGAAGATCTTTGGCAGTGATTCCGGCGGAATTCCGTAGCCGGTATCCTCGACCTCGATGATCGCTTCCAGTTCTTCCATGTGGCTACGGAGCGTGATGCGGCCTTTTTCGGGCGTGTATTTCACGGCGTTCGACAGCAGATTGATGATCGCCTGACCGAGAAAATCTCGATCGACATGGACCGGCAAATAAAGCTGGCTGAGGTCTGTGACGAACTGTTGCCCGCGTTCCTCGGCCAGTGGGCGGATGACCTCGGCGGCTCGTTGAACGACATCGTTCAGGTCGCAGTCTTCGCGCGTCAACTTGACGGCACCAGATTCGATACGAGCCAAGTTCAACAAGTTGCTGACTAATCGATTCAACCGATCGACTTGGTAGTCGATCTTCTCGAACATCGCTTTCTGCTCGTCCGGCTCGCTCACGTCGCCGTCGACGAGCAGTTCCAGAAACGCCTTGATGCTGGCCATCGGCGTTTTGAACTCGTGAGCGACCGAGGACACGAACTCGGCGTGTCGTGCCTTGGCGGACTTCTCTTCGCGGACGTCAGTCATTACCGCCAGTGTGCCGAGCTGTTCGTTCTGGTCATCGAACAGCGCCGTCACGGTCGTCCGAAACGGGATCGGCTGCTGATTGATCGTGAAGTTCAGCTCCGCCGTGCGCCGCGGAGCTGCGACCGCTCGCGTGCGTGTGTCGTGAATCAGTTGTTGCAGCGCGATGAATTTCGACAAGTCGCCGAACGTCCCGGAATTTGAAATTGAGTCGTCTTCAATGATTCCCAAGCGCAGCGCCGCCGCGTTCGTAAACAGGACATGATCGCGAGTGTCGCACAGGACCACCGGCTGATCGATCGATCGCAGTGCAGCATCCAACCGCCGAGCTTGTTTCTTTTGAAGCTTTCCGGAAATCTCGAGTTCCCCCTTCGCCACGCTGAGCCGTTGCAGCTCAGACTCGTACTGCCGCAGAAGCGTGACCGCGGCTTGAGTCACTTCACCGAAGATGCCTCCCGGATTGCCAGTGCCGGAAAGCTCCGGATGCCGTAGTCGGGCCTTCGCCTCTTGCTGACCGCGATGCACCCAAGCTGCCGTTAGGAAACTGCCGGCCACCGCGGACACCGCGACACACGACGGGATCAGCAATCCCGGCGAAACGACCGCCGACAAGACGACACCCACCGCTCCAGCGCTCAACGCTGGCCAGCCGGCGGTCCACAAGGTATGACGATCCCAGTTCATTCGACACGATTCCTACGATTGACACGATCGGCGCAGCGGTGTTCCACCGTGACCGCCCAAACGTAGGTCACGTTCCGGAACCTGTCCAAAAGCCAATGACGATTTGGCGAAACTCCAACACAGTGATGACTCCAGGAACTTTGCGATGCTGGAACTTCGCGGACGAAGTTATGTGAACGGCGAACCGATCTGCGTGACCGTCGAAGCCGAACGCATCGCGCGCGTCGAACCGGCCTGGCCAGAGAGAGACGCTGCGGCCTGGCCGTGGATCGCGCCGGGGCTGTTCGACTTGCAGATCAACGGCCACAAAGGGGTTTGGTTCTGCGACCCAAAACTGACGGCCGAGCAAGTTCTGACCGTCTTGGAGGCACACTTCGCGTTCGGCATCACTCGGCTGTGTCCGACGCTGATCACTGCCAGCTTTGAGGCACTCGCGGCCGGCGTGAAGGCGATCCGGGAAGCGTGCGAGTCAACTCCTTGGGCCGACAAGATGGTGCCCGGCATTCATCTGGAAGGACCGCACATCTCGCCAGAAGACGGCCCGCGCGGCGCGCACCCGTTGTCGCAAGTGCGGCCAGCGAATTGGGACGAGTTCCGCCGCTTGCAGGACATCTCCGGCAATCGCATTCGACTCGTGACGCTCGCGCCGGAGACCGGCAACGCGGTCGAGTTCATTCGCCAAGCGGTCGCTGCGGGCGTGACGGTTTCGATTGGCCACACGGGGGCAACGCCGGAACAGGTCACCGCCGCGATCGACGCCGGAGCAACCCTGAGCACGCATCTCGGCAACGGCTCGCACGGGATGATCCGTCGGCACCCAAACTACATTTGGGAACAACTCGGCGACAAACGGCTGTTTGCCTGCATCATCACCGACGGGCATCACCTGCCGGCCAGCGTCATTCGCTCGGTCGTGCGAGCCAAAACGACGCTGCACACGATCATCACTTGCGACTCGGCCGGCTTGGCAGGTTGTCCGCCGGGGCGCTACCAGATCGAATCGGGCGAAGTCGAAATCCTGCCGGAAGGCAAAATCGTCGTGGCTGCGAACCCGCAGTATCTGGCGGGATCGGCTCAATTGACCGACGCCTGTGTCGCCCACGCCATTCGAGCCGCCGGCCTCTCGCTGCACGACGCTTGGAACATGGCCAGCCGAAACACCGCGCGGGCTTTGAAGATCGAAGAACACCGTCTGGCTCGCGGCTCACGAGCAGATCTCGTTCTGTTCGACTGGCGCGGTTCGGACGACGAAATCCACATCCGAGCCACCGTCGCTGCCGGAGCGTTGCGGTACGGAAATGCGTGACACTTGGTGTGGCGCGGAAGCTGACGACTAGACGTTCACTGGCGGATTCCCGCAGTCACGGACCACGGTCTGGCGAGTAATTCCCACGGTCGAGCGTTTGCTCGTGGAGTTCCTCAGAACTTGGATCGCCGGTGAGATGGCTGCTTGCGTCTACTTTCGGACGGGCCTAGCATCTTTCCCCCGCGGCGACTGAGTCGGAAGATCATGCCGTGCCCCCTGTGATTGCCTCCCTAGTCCTTGAGCGAGTGGGATCTTCCAACGCTCGCAACGTCCACGGTCGGCTGATGTCCTTTCAGACCCTCGATGAGTTGCGTCGCGTTTTGGTCGAGTTGGAATTGGTCTCGCCCGCTCAACTGGCAACCGCGGTGGAAGAAGCCGCGAGCGTCTCGCGGCAACCCGGCCCGCTGCTGGACCTCCTAGAACGCCAAGGAGCACTGACCACCTACCAGTTGAGCAAGCTCCACAAAGGGGAGACCGACGGCCTGATCCTCGGCCGGTACAAGCTGCTGTACCGCAATGCTTCGGGGAGTTTCGCCCGCGTGTTTCGAGCCTGCTCATTGGACGACGGCAAGATGATCGGTCTGAAAGTGCTGCGGCAGCGGTGGGCGTCCGATCCGAATTACGTCAAACAGTTCCACCGCGAGGCGGAGATTTGCCAGCGTTTGCGTCACAAAAACATCGTGCCAATTTACGACGTCGGCGAAGATCGTGGCGAGCACTTCCTGACCATGGAATTCGTCGAAGGGGGCAACCTCCGCGAATTTCTGAAGATTCGTGGCCTGTGCTCGCCGATCGAATCCGCCCAGTGCCTGCTTGAGATGGCCGAGGGGCTGGAATACGCCCTCTCAAAGGGAATGACACATCGCGACTTCAAGCTGACCAACGTGCTGATGAGCAGCGATCGAGTCGCCAAATTGGTGGACTTCGGCTTGGCGAGCCTCAGTTCGACCGAGAGCGGCACCGAAGAGGGAAACCTGCGAGCGCTGGAATACGCGACGCTCGAAAAAGGAACCAGTGCTCCAGACGATGATCCGCGCAGCGACTTATACTTCCTGGGGGCTGTCGTCTACGAATTGCTCACCGGCTCACCCCCGTACCCTGCGACAAAGGATCGGAGCGAACGCAAACAGCTCAGCCGCTACACGAATGTCCGGCAGGTTCGGTCAATCGCTCCGCAGGTTCCCGCCGCGCTCGGCGAAATTATCGACCATTTGATGCGGGTCAATCCGAACGAACGATTCCAGTCCGCCACCGAAGTCGTCCACGCCACGCGCAAAGCGTTTAAGGAATTGGGGAGCACTCCGCGCGGCGAAAACGCCAACGGTCCGAAGACGGTCCTCTGCATCGAAACTCGACCCAAGCATCAGGATTTGTTGCGAGACTATTTGACGAAGCTCGGCTTCCGAGTCCTGATGATGACTGATCTGCAGCGCGGGATGACTCGACTTAGAAGCGGTCCCACCGACGCTGTGTTGTTGATGGCGGACTCGGTTTCAGAAGGCTTGTCCGCCGGACTGCAAGATTTGGTGCGTTGGAAGAAGTCGTCCAGCACAGCAATGGTGGTCGTGTTGTCTCAAAGCCAACAAGGCTGGAAAAACATGCTGGAGGACGCCGGTTCGACCCGAGTCTTGGTGCAGTCGATCCAACTGCGTGACGTCCGTCGAGAACTGGAATCGCTGCTGGGCGTGAAGTCCGAATGAGCAACCGAGAACGCCTCATCGGTGGTGAGCATCAACCGTATGCTGGTGGTGTCGTCATTTTGGACGGCGTGCCTTGACCCGTCGGGACGCCGACCGCTATATCGTTCGCCCTCATAACTTGCGGGAGTAGCTCAGTGGTAGAGCACCACGTTGCCAACGTGGTTGTCGCGGGTTCGATCCCCGTCTCCCGCTCTTCCCGAACTGGGCTGCTGA
>CAMDPK010000181.1 GCA_945904015.1 Candidatus Kuenenia stuttgartensis
AGCCGAGGTGTGGCGATCGTTACGGCCGCACGCCCAACATCAGCAACTTGGCGGGCAGCGAGCATCATCTCGATGTCTCTGCCCGGCGGGCCGAGCCACCTCGACATGTTCGATCCGAAGCCGCACGCACCGGCGGAGATTCGCGGCGATCATTGTCAAATCGATCCGAATGCACTCAGCACTGAACTCACCGAGATCACTGTTCGCCCTCCGAACAGCACACACATGATACTCTCAATGGCGGCGACGTCGTTCCGCGAACATGTGAGGTCGTCGCTTTCTTTGAATGGAAAATCAAGTCACGAAACCGTAATGCTTTTCGTTGCACGGCATGAACATGAAGAGAGAGGCATTGTTCGATTCGTATCGACGCGCGAAGTTGAGAAGCAAAAAAAGACCCTCCAGACACTGGTACTGTCTGGAGGGCGAATAGCGACTCGCCTCATTCGCCGACGATTTGGATGCCATCGGTTTGCTCGAAGAAGGGAGGCACTTTCCAGGTTTGGATTCTATCAGGGGGTGAAACCCAACTTAAAGTGCAAGGCCAAACTTCAGGCGACAATGGTGGCTGCCGTAGTGATTGTTCTGGTGGCATCGGCCGTATCAGCGGAGTTGTTCGGTGGTCATCGAAAATCCGTGTTCGCCCAAGGTCAGGACGAAAAGTCGCGGCCTTTCCGAACCTACCACCAAGTAGAAGCACCAGAAAGCAACGGAAACCGATTTTGCTGACATGCAGCGTTGGATTGTTCGCTCAGCAAGCTCGTTGCCGTTCCGGAAAGCTGCGAAGCCGACCACTGATGCAACTACGAATACTCGGTGATTCGGCTTTTAAGTCAAGCCAGCCCAAGCACGACTAGAAGTAGTATGCGTCAGTGTGTTGAAGCTAATTTCCACACCGGCGACGAACGAACGCGGCCCACGTTATATGGAGAAGGCTCTCGCGGCAATTCATCAGGCGAATCACCTGCGACGGCCCATCGTCTTGGGATACAGAGCTTCGTGGCAGCGAGTCGGTCTTTTCTTTGAATGTCCTGACGAACTCTCGCAACTTGTCTGCGAACCGATCACGGCGAACTATCCGCAGTGTTCGCTCACGACGCCGGAACCAGCGGAAGCGCCGACGGACTCCGAAGACGATGAGACTTGGTCGTCAGAACTCTCGCTCGTGCCCGAACTGTTTCCGATTCTGCGGCACGGGCAGTTTGAAGATCAGCTCAATCGCAATTTCGCCGACCCGATCAATGGCATCTTGCGAGCGATCAAGTCCGACGCAGCGACCCGCTGCCAAGTCGAAATCATCGTGCGACCGGCCAGTCATCGGCGAGGCCATGCCGCGATCAAAGCCGTGCATCGACTCGACCGTCCCTTCTTCCACCATCATCCCAAGCTGGCCGGATTCTTTGCACGGCACATCACTCGCCCTACGACGTGGCCGCTCGCTTGGATCGTGGGCCTCTTGGCAGCACGGTCAGTCGGCCACTTCACCAGCAACACGCTCATGACATCGACCGGCCGCACTCACGAACGAGAAGCCGACCTGCAAGCCGCGAGCGACAAGTTGGGCGGGCATTTGTTCGAGACACACATCCGCTTGAGTGTCATTGTGCGACGTGGCGGAGCCGACCGAGTCCGAGACCGTTTGCATTCGCTGGCTGGTGCTTTCGGAGCCTTTACGAGATCGCGACTCGCGACCTTTCGGCTTGGTCCGCTGCAACATGGCCGCTGTCATCCGCTGCAAGGTCGTGGCTTTCTGCTGTCCCATGAAGAACTCGCGACACTGTGGCATCCGCCGACGGCGACTGTTCTCGCCGAACAGTTGCAGACGACCGAGTTCGGAGAACTCGAAGGACCGGGAAGGTTCTACTCAGGAGAAGAGGACGGGGCGGTCATCGTCGGCCGCATTCACTTCCGGGAGGACCGCCGCATCATCGGCATCGCGGAGGAAGATCGTCGCCGACACCTTTATGTCGTCGGCAAGACCGGCATGGGCAAGACGACGCTGCTGCTGAACCAGATTCATGCTGACCTGGCAGCGGGGCATGGCGTCTGTCTCGTTGACCCACACGGCGACCTCGCGACCAGCATCATTCGCATGATGCCGACGCAGCGGACCAACGACGTGATCCTGTTTGACGCTGGGGATCGAGACTTCGCCGTGGCGTTCAATCCGCTGGCGTGCCGTGATCCGGCTCTGATCGACCAAGTCACGTCAGGCATCGTGTCCGCATTCAAGAAGCTCCACGATTCTTGGGGACCACGGCTGGAGGACACGCTGCGCAATGCTGTGTTCGCGACCGTCGAACAAGGCGGCACGATGCTGGAGCTGATGCGACTGCTCGCCGAGCGAAACTATCGCGAACTCATTGTCCCGAAGATTCGAGATGACGTAGTCCGCAGCTTCTGGATGCACGAGTTCGCCAATTGGGACGACCGATATCGCACCGAGGCTGTCGCCGCGATCCAAAACAAGATTCGGCCGTTCCTCACCAACCGCACGATGCGAGCGATCGTCAGCCAGCCCGGCCGATCGCTGAACCTGCGCGAGATCATGGACCAGGGCAAAGTGCTGATCGTCAACCTGAGCAAAGGCCGCGTCGGCGAAGACAACGCCACGCTGCTGGGCGCGTTTCTCGTCACGACCATCCAGCAGGCGGCCATGACGCGGGCCGATGTCCCCGAAGAAGAGCGTCGTGATTTCTATCTCTACATCGACGAGTTCCAAAACTTCACGACCAGCTCGTTCGCTTCGATCTTGAGCGAGGCCCGCAAGTATCGCCTGAGCCTGACCATCGCCCATCAGTATCTGAAGCAACTGGATGATGCGACCGCCGATGCCGTCTTCGGCAACGTCGGTTCGATCGTCGCCTTTCAAGTCGGCACAGACGACGCGGAAGTTCTCGCCGAGCAACTCAGCAAACACCCCGGCCAACTTCATTCCCAAGACCTGACCAATCTTCCCCGGTACACCGCTTACGCCCGACTGCTGATCGACGGGATGCCCAGCAACCCGTTTTCTATGCAGACACTTCCCCCGCCACCGATCACCGAAGATCGTTTCGCGATCGTCACCGAACGCTCTCGCCGGCAACACGCTCAACCGTTCGAGAAGATCCAGTCCGAGATCGCCGGCCAGTGGCGAGCGTGAAACGCCCCGAATGCCGCTGCTTGCGCTGGTCTCGTCCCTGCGCTACGGTCGCTCCGTCTGACTCGCGTTGAGTTAGACGAATCGAGCACACCGCTCTTTGACCGCAAGCAAAGGAGAAGGGCATGGACCCGCAAGTCACTTGGAACGACCTCTTAGAAGCACGTTCACAACGCGACTGGATTCGAGCCGAAGAACTGGCGAACGCTCTCTTGGACTGGCTGCAACGAAGAGGCTTCCCGCCGCTCACGATCGGTGATCGCGAACTCGGCACGCGGTGGCATCACGCGGTTGCCTACTTCGTTTGCCACCTCGTGCTGGCCGATGTCCGCCAAGCCCGGAAGCGTGCGAAGCGAAAGAGCGTCTGACGCTCAACGGCCCCGAACAGGACGTTCGGGGTTTCTTTGTGGCATGAAAAGATCGCCCGCCGACGTCGCCACAGGATTTGACGGAATGGAAATTTTGCGGCACGCTGCGTTCCTTCTCTTACCGTATGAAGAAGTCCGCTAGTGCATCGGCCCCTGAGTCACAGCGATCGCAATGGCAGGATCGGCTGGCCGATGCCGTGAGCAGGCTCGCCGATGAAGTCCGAGTCGTGCGAGATGTTCTCGATGAGACTCGCGAGGACTTGCAATGGGTGACACAGAACGGCATCCCCGACCATCACGGTGAGCATCCGCAGATCGTCCGCATGGCTCGCGACCCGCTTGAGCCGGATGCGAATGAGTTGCTTGAAGTCCTCACGTCCACCGTCGCGTCATCCAACTCGTCGGAACTCGCGCCCGACGTGTTCGACGAGCTCGTATCTCAGATTGCGGAAGCCGTCTCGGTCGTCGGGCAGGAGCAGGTCAATCTCCTTCTGTCCGCGCTGGACGATGCCTGGCCCAAGGTTTTCGCCGCGATCAAGGCATCCTCCGTGACGCCGAACGCCGGTCAGGAATCGACCGCTCTGCCGTCTTCACAGCCATCATCGTCACATGCTTCGGCGAAGCCTTCCGAGACACGGAGTCTCTTTTGATTTATTCCCTGATCCCCGCATGGCGACGGAGCATTTCTTTCATCCCGAATCGGCGACACTGCTGAAGACGCTCGACGAGGCGGCAGACCGAAGTGGCCTCAGCCGCGGGCGCGTGTTCGAGGACTTTTTGCAAATGGTAGTGAGTTCTCTTTCTGGCGGGCGGATGGAGGACCAATACCTGGAAGCGGTGAAGCGGCACGCGCGCGGCGAGAAGGGCCGGCGAGGCTGTGACCTTCTGGCTCGGATGTTTGGCGAAATGGTGGAGGCGATGGAACAGACTCGCAGCGATGTGCTCGGCGATCTTTTCCAAGGAGCGATCACCCACGGAGAAAACGGTCAATTCATGACGCCGGAGAGTGTTTGCGAACTAATGGCACGCATGACCGTGGAAGATTCCAACGAAGCCGGTACACACGAACGTCGCAATTTATTCGATTCGTGCTGCGGCTCCGGCCGGCTGCTGCTCGCCGCCGCAAAGCTTCAGCCACATTGGGAATTTTACGGCCAAGACATTGACCTGCGCTGCGTCCGCATGACGACCATCAATCTCGCTCTGCGGAATTTGTACGGCTACGTCATTTGGGGCAACACACTCGCCAATGAGCGACGGCTTGTCTATCGCACGGGCTTTGACCAGACGGGCTTCATCTCGGAATTGCCGCTCGGCGATTGCCCTGAGCCGGTCCAGAAGATTGCGGTGCAGGCGTCCCTACCGACGCTTGAAACAACGATAGCGCCGCCGCGAGACGAGTCGAGTCACGTTGAAGTTGAAGGCTGCGAAGCCATCATGCCGCGCCGCACAAATCAGCTTCAACTTTTCTGAGCCGCTTGCGCGAAAACATTTCTGTTGACATGCTGACGACCAATGAATGAGCAACACGACCTGCCTTCGGCTGATCTCGCGGCAGCGAGTACGGGCAAACGGAAACGCACCAAGAAAAAGCCGCTCTGGTGCCGGATCATCTACGACGACCAGATGGTCGCTCTGGTGCGACTGCTTGGCCACGAAGGGATGCCGCTCAAGGAAATGCGGGATAAAGCTAAACCGCTGGTCGAAAAGTTCGGCCGCGAGCGTTTGCAGGTAGCAGCGGACGAGATTGTCGAGACCATCGGCGACGGAGATGACGCCATCGTGCGGCTCACCGAGCAAGCTCAAAAACTCGCAATCCAACTGATTGGACGACCGCGCACGGAAAGCTCGACGGCCGCTGCTGACAGCATCGCCGCTGGTTCACAACCGCCGGCTCCTATCGAATCGGAGGTCATTTCGCCGACAACGGAAACCAACTCCGCGACGACGCCCTGTGAGCCAAACTTGTCACCGTCAATCGCAGCTTCGTCCTCGCCTTCACCGGCTTTGGCAGTGCCTATCGAATCATCTCCGACGCTGGCTCGCGAACAGACGGAAGATGGCTCGCGGGAATGGACGAATTATGTGACGTCGTGCGTGGCGGCCTTTCTCAACGACGATCGTCAATTCGCGGACGAATGCCTCCATCTTGCCAAGCAGTGCTGCGAGCGTGCGGCACATTGTGAGTCAGTGACATCCGGAATCCAGACCGAATCCCAAACACGAACGCTGCTACTTGCCGATCAATTGCAGCGGCTCGTCTGCGAATACAACCCGCTCGCGGAGGAAGAGGTGTCGCCGTTCTCTGATCTTCTGGATTCCGCGCTCAGCAACGTGGATTGGCATGACCTCGCGGATTCGTTCTTGAATCGCTTGAAATGCTCGGCCGAGGAATGTGGCGAAGATTGAACTATTGCGTCACACAAACCAGCTTCGGCTCTTCTGAAGAGCCGCTCGTTTTCGCCTTTCACCAATTGATCCACAGCGACTCTGTACGACGTCGTTTGCTTGAGCAACGGCTTGTGTACCGCACCGGGTTCAACCTCACTGGCTTTATCTCGGAATTGACGCTCGGCAATTGCCCGGAGCCAGTGCAGCAGATCGCTGTGACGCCGTCTCTATCACCCGCAATTGATGACTCTCCGGTGCAGTTGCATCACACTGAGGCTAATGACCGGGAAGTCAATCCGCCGCGCCAGGCAAATCAGCTTCATCTTTTTGATGCGAAGACTTGCTGTTGCGTTCCTACAAACCAAGCACTTCCTCAAGGCGTTGCTGATACTCGGGGCAACCCAAGCCACGGAGGATGAAGGACACCGCTTCTGGCGGCGAGCGATGTTCCGTGCAAAGTCCGTAAACGCTTCTTACGAAAGTTCGCGAAATGCGAAAAGTGCCTTCGACGCATTCGTCCCAACGCGGGCAATTTGGAAACGCCAGTGAATCTAGCCGCTTCTTCTTTGTTGGTTCAAGTAAGCCCACCGCATCGAGCACATAGGCCGCTGTGAAATAACCCAAAAGCTTTTCGTCGGTGATGGCGTCAGTGTTTTGATCTGACTTCGGTTTGCTTCCGCGAGCGGGTTTCTTTTTCGACATGACACCCCTCACTTCATTTTTACCCGGATTTGAACAATCGAACGCCAGACAATCCGATCATCCAGAGGTAATACAAAATGGACAAATGGTTCTGATTGGCGGCTCGCAAATTCTTTCGGCATCATAAACAAGAACCGCCGCTTCTGCGCGTGATACCTGTTCCACGCCCAGCTCGTCACAAGACGGGTTTCGTAGCGTCGATGCCCTTGCGCAGGTTCAATTTCTCTGGCAATGTCACATTTGCATCAGGCATTTTGCTTGATGCCTCTCGCTCAGAGAGTCCAGCGTTCTTTCACAGTCAGGAGTGATGTCATGGCCCAAGACACGAAGGCACGGCCCCAAAAGCCGCCGGAGAAAAAGATCGGTCCATTCGCAAGCGGGATCGGAGTCGCAA
This sequence comes from Candidatus Kuenenia stuttgartensis, assembly GCA_945904015.1. Lineage (GTDB taxonomy): Bacteria > Planctomycetota > Planctomycetia > Planctomycetales > Planctomycetaceae > SXKJ01. The sequence goes on from CAMDPK010000181.1 coordinate 6,998, forward strand.
TCTGGTTGAATGAAACGGAGTCCGACGACGGACAAATCAGGACTTTTCGTTCCATTACCCTCAATCCGCGTCGCTACTTCGATTCCAAGAGCGGCCAATGGAAAGATGCCGCGTCGTACCAGCAATCGGATTTGCCCAGCCTGATCTTCTCGCTGCAAAAGGCACTCGAATACTGCTACGAGACGTCCGTCCCCGGCCAAGAGGATGCCGAGATCATCGAATCCGAGGGTGCTGCTGGCAATCGCTTCTGAGTTGCTGACTCTCTCGGTCGAACCCCCAGGCCAAATGTGGCTTGGGGTTCTTTCTGATTCGGCCATTCGTCCGACACCACTCGCGATTCCGTTGAGTTACCCAACGGGGGGGCTGGTGATACGCTGGGCGAAAATCGCAACGCGCGACGTTGAGTGCTTTCAACGGTAGTTCGTCATTTCGCGGTGATCCACGGCCATGAACGTCTTCCAAACACATTCCAAGATCGTCTCCGATTATGCGACGTACATCGGGAGCTTCTTACGGATTGCCGATCCAGCAATCCGTAAAATCGTCGAAGACGAATTGAATCAAGGCAAGCTGTGGCCAGAGCCGCTGCTTCAGCTCAATCCGTCCTTTCAGAAGTTCGGCAGCCTGAACGAACTCACGGATCAAGGAGTTCTGCATCCCGACATTCGTGACATCTTCAAAGGGTTCACGCTTTACCGACACCAAGTTGAGGCCATCAAGCTGGGCACATCCGGCAAGGACTTCATCGTCACTTCGGGAACCGGATCGGGAAAGTCGCTGACCTACATCGGTTCGATTTTTCATCACTTGCTTTCCCATCCAGGCGAGCAAGGTGTGACTGCGGTCGTCGTCTATCCGATGAACGCCCTCATCAATTCGCAGTTCGACGAGTTCACGCGCTACAAGGAGAACTACGAGAAGTCCACGGGCAAGCAATTCCCAATCTCATTCGGTCAGTACACGGGCCAAGAGAAGGAAGAGGCCCGCGAAAAAATGCGTGAGAAGCCGCCTCAGATTCTCTTGACCAACTACATGATGCTGGAATTGCTGCTCACCCGTGTCCGCGAGCGGTCGATTCGAGACGGCATCTTTCAGAATCTGCGGTTTCTCGTCTTCGATGAACTCCACACTTATCGTGGTCGGCAAGGTGCGGATGTCGCGTTGCTTGTGCGACGAATCCGCGCCCGCTGCTCGCATCCGGTGACGTGCATCGGGACTTCGGCCACGATGGTTTCGGTGGGCACACTCGCTGAACAGCGAGTGGAAGTTGCCAAGGTCGCAACCAAGATCTTCGGAAAGCCATTTGGGCCTGATCAGGTTGTCCCCGAAAGGCTGGACCGTTCACTCGCATTCAACAACCAGCTTCCCTCAGCGACGCAGCTCTCGGCGGCTGTCGCCGCTGGGGTCAATCCGGACGACGATGTTGAGAAACTCAAGACGCATCCCGTCGCGATTTGGCTAGAGAATCAAATCGCTCTGGAAACACGAGAGTCAGAGCTTGTGCGTGGCAAGCCGCGTCGGATCAGCGAGATCGTCGCGGAGCTTGCGGACGCATCCAATCAGCTCGAAGAATTGTGCCATGACTTTCTGGTGACGCTCTTGCAATGGATCAGTTCTGCGAATCAACGGCTGCAAGCCACCGGCCAACGCTACACCATCTTGCCGTTCAAATTGCACCAGTTCATTTCGCAAACAGGCTCGGTCTACACAACGCTCGATCAAGACGAACAGCGATTCATCACGCTGCAACCGGGGGTCTTCCAGCCGAATCAAGACAACAAGAAACCGATCTTCCCGAATGTCTTCAGTCGGTCAGGCGGCCACGCATTTATTTGCGTTTCGCGTATCGGAAACCATCTTGAGCCACGCGAGTTTCGCGAAAGTTCCGACGAGGATGAGGACACAGAAACCAACGATGGTTACTTGATCGTCGGGGAAGACGTTTGGACTCCCTCGGATGACTGTGAAAGTCTTCCGGAATCTTGGTGGCGAATGACCAAGCAGGGGCCAGTGCCGGATTCGAGGAAGAAAGCCTTCTTCCCCATCAAGTTGTATTTCGACGAGTTCGGAGGCTGTTCGGAGAGGATCCCTTTTCCGCAAGGTTGGTGGGGCTGGTTCATGAAAGCCCCCTTGCTGTTCGATCCCACGGGCGGCGTATTTTACGACTTCAAAACGAATGAAGGGACGAAGCTCACAAAACTCGGCAGCGAAGGCCGCAGCACTTCAACCACGATCACCGCCTTCTCGATTCTCAATCAACTCGACGATGCCGGTTTTCAGCAGCAGGACCAGAAGCTTCTCAGCTTCACCGACAATCGCCAGGATGCCGCGCTTCAAGCCGGGCACTTCAACGATTTCGTGCAGGTCGTGCGACTGCGGGCCGGAATTCACAAAGCACTTTCACTCGCTCCGTCTGGCACGTTGACTTATGCAACGATCGGGGAGGCGGTTCGCAACGCACTTGGATTGCCGTTTCTGGATTTCGCCAATCGCAATGAGGACACGAGCCTCGCGCCGATCCGACGCAAGTACGAGCAGTGCCTTCAGGAGTTCTTGACCTACCGTGCGATTGCTGACCTGAGACGAAGCTGGCGAATCGTCCTGCCCAACCTAGAGCAGTGCGGCTTGCTGTCCGTCGAGTATTTGGACCTCGATGAGATCGCGGCTGCCGACGAGTTTTGGGCCAGCGTCCCACTTCTCGGCGTATTGAGTCATGCTGACCGTAAGGACTTCATCGGCACCATTCTGGATTTCTTCCGGCTCGAATACGCCATTCACAGCGAGAACTATCTCACACAGTCCAAGATCAAGGAGAACGAAAAGCAGTTCCGCGAAATGCTGCGTTCGCCGTGGACTCTCGACCGCAATGAAGAACTCCGCGAACCATTCTTCGTCCGATTCGACACGCTGCCAAAGTCCACGAGAATCTCGACAAAGAGCATGGGGCCAGCCAGCGGCCTTGGCAAATTCATCAAGCATTACGTTCGACAGCGCGAGCTGGACATTGATTTGAAGGGCGACCATTACCGCGACTTCATTTTGAAATTGATGGCTCTGCTGGAAGAGGCGGACTACCTCAAATCTCAAAAAGCCAGAAACGAAAAGAACGAGGAAGTCCCGATCTACCGTCTGCGGCTGGAGAAGATCATTTGGCGAGTCGGCGATGGCGAAACGGTCAAAGCCGATGTCATCAAGCAGCGTTCCTACAAAGATCAGGCTCCCCAGCCCAACGAATTCTTCCGCACGCTGTATCAGCGGGACTTCGCCAAGATGAAGCGGTTGCGAGGCGAGGACCACACCGGGCAGCTTGGAACAGAAGTCCGCATTCAACGCGAAGACGAGTTCCGCGAAGGCAAGATCAGCGCCCTGTTCTGCTCACCCACGATGGAATTGGGAATCGACATCAAAAACTTGAGCGTTGTTCACATGCGCAACGCTCCGCCAAATCCGTCGAACTACGCGCAGCGCTCAGGGCGAGCGGGACGAAGCGGACAAGCCGCGTTGGTCTTCACGTATTGTTCCACCTACGCGCCGCACGATCGTCATTACTTCAAAGAGCAAGAAGCTCTGGTGGCCGGTTCTGTGATGGCACCGCGGCTCGACCTTTGCAATCGTGAATTGCTGACATCGCATCTCAACGCGCTCGTGATTTCAGAGATCGGTCTGCCCGGCCTGGACGATGTGGGTACCGGCAAGCCGTCGATCATGCGTCTCGTTGTTGATGACAACGACAAGTTGTCGCTCACGTCCGAGGCACGCTCCGGATTGGACATCCCCCGCGCCACGTTCGACGAATTGAAAGCGACGTTCAAGCGAGCAATTCGTGACTTCGAGGGAGAACTCGAATCGAAAGCGGGGACGTGGTACTCCGATCAATGGATCGAGCAAAACCTGTCGCATGTTGCGGACCATCTCGACAAGGCACTGGATCGCTGGCGGCGGTTGTACCGTTCCGCAAGAACGATCCTCACGCGAGCCACGCAGAAGATTGAAAGTGGCACGCTGAGTCTTGGCAGCGACGAATACCGCAAGCACAAACGCAACCAAGACCAGGCCACTCGGCAGTTGGACTTGCTGCGAAACGATTTGTCAGGACGTTCGACAGAGCTGTCCGAGTTCTACCCGTATCGCTACTTCGCATCGGAAGGTTTCCTGCCCGGCTACAACTTCACGCGACTACCGTTGCGAGTCTTCCTGCCGACGACTGATTCGTCGGGAGAATTCATCTCGCGGCCCCGTTCAATTGCACTGCGTGAATTTGGTCCGCAGAACATCATCTATCACAACGGCCGCAAGTTTCGCGTTTGCCAACTCGTGGTGCAGGATGCCGAGTCATCGCTGACCGAGGCTAAGGTCAGCACGAAAGCCGGATACTTCCTGACCGACGATCAAAAGGACTTGGAGATTTGCCCATTCACGGGTCTCAGTCTCGGTGACAACGCCAACAAGGAACACCTTCACGACCTCATGGAGATGGCCGAATCCAGGGCCGAGGAAATTGATCGCATCTCGTGCGAGGAAGAAGAACGAGTCTCGCGTGGTTACGAGATCAAGACCTACTTCTCCATTGATGGCGGACACACCGACCGAGTCCGCAAGGCCGTTGCTCGTTCCAGCGAGAACGACTTGCTCAATCTTCGGTACATCCCGGCAGCCCGACTCGTCCACGTCAATTCGCAATGGCGGTCACAGCGACAGGCCGGCTTCCCGATTGGTTTGGTGTCCGGTGACTGGCGGAGTTCGATACCAGGAGCGGACAGCCACATCAAAGAAGAGTTCCGATTGGTGAAGCTCTGGACGTCGAACCTCGCCGACGCGCTTTACATCGAGCCGATTCAACCGCTTGGTCTCAAGAAGGAAGGTGTCGTGACGCTTCAGCACGCGCTGAAGCGAGCCATTGAAGGCATCTTTCAAGTGGAACCCAATGAGATCGGTGTCGTGACCGTTGGCGATCCGGAGTCTCCCAACATTCTGCTGTACGAAGCCGCTGAGGGCAGTCTCGGCATCCTGTCTCAGTTCGTGGAGGACGTAAACGTCTTCCACAAAGTTGTCGAGCAAGCGATCGCACTCTGTCATTTCGACGACGCCGAATACAAAGGCCCGGCGTCCTACGACGATTTGCTGAGCTACTACAACCAACGCGACCACAAGATCATCGACCGGCACTTGATTCAGGATGCGTTGCAAAAGCTGTTGATTTGCGACATCGAGATTCAAGCCAACATGAGCTTCAAGAGCTACGACGATCATTACCAGGCGCTCTTGCGTGGCATCGACCCCACATCCTCGACCGAGCGGAAATTCCTCGACCATCTTTATCAGCACGGCTTCCGATTGCCGGACGCGGCTCAGAAGCGAGTCGATGGATTGTTCGTCCAGCCTGATTTCTACTACGAGGCACGCATTTGGGTGTTCTGCGACGGCACGCCTCACGACGAAGCAGCCGTCAAAGCGGATGACGAGTTGAAGCGGCAAGCCATCATCGCCCAGGGCGACGAAGTTTGGGTCTATTACTACAAGGACATCCTCGCCGAAAAAATCGCGGCGAGGCCCGACATCTTCAGGAAAGTGCGATGACCGTTTCTCTGCAACCCGGAAAGCTCGTCACTCTACGGGGGCGAGATTGGATCGTGCTCCCTTCGGACGACCCGGAACTCTTGGTCGTCAAACCGCTGGGTGGTTCGGACGAAGAGATCGCAGGCATCTTTCGGCCGCTGGGTGTTGAGTCCGACGAACCGACCGACGCTCATTTTGACGAGCCAACCAAAGACGACCTTGGCGACATCAGCACGGCACGACTGCTGTATGACTCCGCTCGACTCGCCTTCCGAAATGGGGCGGGACCATTCCGATCGTTGGCCAAGCTGTCGTTTCGCCCGCGTTCCTATCAGATGGTGCCGCTCATCATGGCGTTGCGGTTGGAGTCGATCCGTTTGCTGATCGCGGATGACGTGGGCGTTGGCAAGACCGTCGAGGCGCTGCTGATTGTCAAAGAACTGCTGGAGCGACGGAAAATCAAACGCTTCGCCGTCGTGTGCTTGCCGCACTTGTGCGAGCAATGGCAAGCCGAGATTCGGGACAAGCTCGACTTGGAGGCGGTCATCATCCGCTCCAACACCCAGGCCCGGCTCGACCGACAGATTCAAGGCGACACCAGCGTTTACGATTACTACCCGTTCCAAGTCATCAGCATCGACTTCATCAAGTCGGACACTCGCCGCGATGTCTTCATCGAGCAATGCCCGGAGTTGGTGATCGTTGACGAGGCCCATTCCTGCGCTCGGCCGGCGGGAGCGTCCGCCAGCCAGCAGCAGCGTTACCACTTGGTCAGCCGCATCGCCAAGAAGCCGAACCAGCAACTCATTCTGCTCACCGCGACACCGCACAGCGGCAAGCCGGAAGAGTTTCATTCGTTGCTCGGAATGTTGCGCCCGGACTTCGAGACCCTCGACCTGCCGGAGTCCAGCCAGCCCCAACGCCGTGAACTCGCCCGCTTCTTCGTGCAGCGCAAGCGAGCCGACGTTGAGCAATGGATGGGAGAGGACACGCCGTTCCCGAAGCGTGAAGCGTTCGAGTGGCCCTACGATCTTTCCAAGGGTTACGGTCGCTTCTTTGTCGAGTTGCTCGACTTTGCTCGGAAGCTGATCGTTCCCAATCCCGCGAGCGGCGGACAAAAGCGAGTTCAGTATTGGACCGCATTGGCGTTGTTGCGTGGCGTCATGTCGAGTCCCGCCGCTGGCGTCGAGATGCTCAACACGCGGCTGGATGGTTTGGCTTCCGTGGCCGTCGATGAAGCCGCCGATGAGCCGACCGGCACGACCGACGCGGAAAACAATCCGGTTCGAGATTCCGAATTCGGCTTTGAGGGCGACAACACCCCCACGCCAGTCATCGAGCGAAATGATTGGTCGCGTAATCAAAAGGAACAGCTTCGCAGTTTCGCCGAGCAGTTGGGGAAACTGGCGAATCTTAAAGACGATCAGAAGGTGGCGTCCGCCGAGGCGATTCTTGAGGACTGGCTCTCACACGGATTCAACCCTGTCGTCTTCTGCCGCTACATCGCCACGGCGAACTATGTCGGCGAGAAGCTCGCCCCCGCACTCAAGAAGAAATTCCCCAAACTGGACCTGCAGGTCATCACCAGCGAACTGCCCGATGATCTTCGCAAGCAGCGCATCGAAGAAATGGGCAAGTCACCGTCGCGAGTGCTGATCGCCACCGACTGTTTGAGCGAAGGCATCAATCTTCAAAACCAATTCACAGGAGTCTTGCATTACGACCTGCCGTGGAACCCGAACCGTCTGGAGCAACGCGAGGGCCGCGTGGACCGTTTCGGTCAGGTCGCGAAAGTCGTCAAAGCCTGTCTGCTTTATGGAGCCGACAATCCCATCGACGGCATTGTGCTGGACGTTCTGCTGCGCAAGGTTCGCGAGATCAAGAAATCGACGGGCATCAACGTCCCGTTCCCGGAAGATTCGCAAAGCATCATCGACACCATCACTCAAGCGTTGCTGCTGAA
>CAMDPK010000182.1 GCA_945904015.1 Candidatus Kuenenia stuttgartensis
GCAAGAACTCAAGCCAGCCGACACCGTCGCGTTGATAACCGCGCAGTTCGCCTTTGAAGTTGGCCGGTTCATTGGCGGACGTCACACCGGCAAAGTTTTTCAACTTGTCGCGAAGCTCCGTGAACTTCGTGTCGAAGTCCACCAGCGGCTGTGTCGCGAGCAGCGCGTCGAGCAAGCCGACCTGATGTGTTTCGAATCGCAGGTGCTCCCCTTCGACCGTGCCGAGTCCCGCGAGCAAGCCGTACTGCTGGAGCCATTCTTCCGGGATGATGCCAAGCGAACCGTCGTCGAGCCGCACGGTGCTGTCGCCGCGTGCGAGCGCCGCGAGCAATTCCGGGAACGTGACTCGGCGACCACCGAAGTCTGCCTCGCCGTGCAGTTCGAACCAGTCGATGTTCGATTGAACGCGGAACTTGAGCTGCCCCGCTTGCCAGACTTGCCGGCCATCGGCTTTGACACCCCAGCCCTTCGGCATCAGGTTGCGAACGGCCGGACCCAGTTCGCGAGCCAGAATCTCGACGTCGTGCGCACCGCGCCGCTTGTCGATCAAGCGTTTGAATCCCGCGCCCACCAGTTGCGTCCAGGCGATCTCTTCCAGTTGCCGATTGCGAATCAGGCAACGTCCTGCTTGCCGTTCGACGATCGCTCCCTGCGGGCTACTGGCGCGAACCATTGTGCCGGAGTAATCGAACTGGACCTCGCCCTTCAGCCGCTCCTGTTGCCAGCGCGGGCCGCGCGGCGTGTGAATCAGAATCGCCGGCACCGGAACAACGCGGACCTCTTCGAGCTTGAGGTTCTCCGGCAAGTCCAGTTTCGGAGCGTTCGGCATGTCGAGCAGTCGATCGACCAGCTCCTCCTCTTCGCCATCCGCGACCGTCAGAGGCGGATCGCGCCGCAACAACTCTGCCCACTCGATCTGTCCGGAGTCGCTCCAACGACAGAGTCGATGCGTGACCACAATTTCAGGCTGCGCGGCTTCGTCAGCGGCCTGCTCTGCATTTGCGGCGGCAGCAGCTTTTGTCTCGCTCAGGTCGGACAGCTTGAGCACGTTTTCGGAGGACGATTCCATCAGCGATTCGTCTTCCGTGCCGGCATCCTCGCGATCGAATTCGCCCATTGCCGGAACTGCGGGTGTGGCATGCAACGGCATCAACACGAAGCCGCCAGGCACGACCAACTCGGCGGCGCGCATCGGCAGTGTTTCATCGGAGCGTTCCCAACGGCCTTGCAGTTGCCAAAGCTGATTCGTTTCGTCGAAGACCACGCTGACCGCCATCTCCCAAGACGGCTCGACATCCCAGATGATCGCGCGAGACGAGAGTTGGTCTTCGTCATCTTCTTGGAACCGCAGTCGTCCGGTCGCACAGATTTCCGGCATCAGAAGTTCGGCCAGATCGAATGGAACTCGAAAGCGATTCGCCGCCGCTTGCAGTTCGCTTTGCTGCGCGTACCAGTTCGAGCGTTCGGCAACGCCACCCAACAGCGTTGCCAGAATGTGGCGGTCCTCTTCCAGCGTGACATCGTCAAAGCGATTCGCCCGAACTCGGAGCGGCTTCAGTTTGCCCCAACTTCCGTTGTTTCGTCGCTGCCGCTGCACCAAGCCGATGACGAGTTGCTTTTCGAGTTGGCTTTGTTTGACGTCGATCTCATAGAAGATCTCCGTCTCACGCAGTTCCGCCGACGGAGCCGCCTCGCCCGCGTCCATCGTGTTCCGCAGGAGATTGAGCTGAGTTTCCCACTCACGGACACGCGGCTCTACGACGACGGCGGCCGGTTTCAACTTGCGGCGATTGAGGGTAACGGGGCGCACCGCATCGCCGGAGGCAACTTCGTCCCAATCATCCTCGTCGGAGTCCCATTCGAGCGGCTCTTCCTCGGTGGTGAACGGCGGGAAGTAATTCGGCTTCGACGCGTCGTTGATGTAGCCCGTCTGCTCGGCTTGCAAGATCGTGGCCCAGACGTGCTTGCAGCGGACTTCGTGCGGATTTCCATGCCCGTTCGCGCACGAACAGGTCATCAGCATCGCGTCGTCGCGGCGAGTGAGTTGCGTCTGGAACTCGGTTCCGTCCTCGACCACCCCGAACAACTCGTCGGCGGTGACTCGCGTGATCGCGACCCGCTCCGCCTTGACGTACGCCTGCCCTCGATAGCGGATATCTCCGCGAAACTTGCTTTCCAAACTCGATGACAATGACACAGACGGCTCCCCTGTCTCCTCAGGCAAAGTCGGATGTGAAGGTCCGAAATTCGCACCATCGCATGCGGTCGCGCGAAGAGGGTCACGGTAACGGATGCTCGCCGGGCTGGGTAGGTCCGGTGATGAGATTGCCGTGAAGTTGTGGGAACGCGGAGGGATTCCTCGTGGCCGTCACTCTGTCACGTCTTCACGCCCTCTTCTAAACTCTGACGACCTTTCGACACGCACCTCTTGAGATCGCTTCGCATGGCGTCCGCGCCCGTCAACCTGGGACTCATCGGCCTTGGGCCGTTTTGGGAGAGCCGATTTCGGCCTGCGTTGACGAAGCTGTCCTCGAAGCTGCACGTCGTGGCCGTGTACGACAACGTCGTCAGCCGCGCGGAGCAGGCCGCACGCGAGACGAACGCTCGCGTTGTCGGTGGTGTCGCAGCAATTGCGGATCGGGCGAACGTCCATGCGTTGTTGCTGCTGGATGCCGGCTGGCAAGGCCCGGCGATCTTGCGTCTGCTGAGCGATCGCCGCAAACCGATCCTCTTGGCCGCACGAGTGGATGCTGAGTTGTCCGAGCTACAGCAATGGCACGACCAAGCCGTCTCGCACGGAGTGACGATCATGCCGGCGTTCCCGCGACGTTGCACTCCGGCGAGCAACCGCCTGCAAGAACTCATGGCCACTCAACTCGGCCGACCGTTGCGTGCCGAGATCGCGATCGCACCAGCGAGTTTGCAAGCAGTGCCGTTCGCGACCGAGTCGGACTTCGGCGGACAAACTCCGCCACCACAAGACCCGCTGCTGGAGTGGTCTGACTGGTGCCACTACCTCTTCCGAGCGGTGCCGCAACAGATCACTCGCCGAGGCGATGGCCAAGGCTTGCGATTGGATTTTCCGCCACTTGCCCTCAGCAGTTCTCCGCAGGACACCCGTGTCGCGGAACTGTCGCTCTGCCCAACCGCGCCCGTTGCCGATCGGCCGACGCTCGACGAGGTTCGCCTGCACTGTGAGCGAGGTCAGGCACGGTTGCTTGGTCCAACGACCGTCGAATGGATCGCTGACGGACAACAGCAGTCGGAAGAATTGACCGCCGAGCGAACTGAGACCGAAGTGTTGCTCGATCACTTCTGCCGCCGCGCGGTCGGTGGACTGATCCCTGTACCGACCCTGGAAGACTTGATGCGAGCCAAGGCAAGCATCAACCTTGATTGAATCCGAGCCGTCTCGCTCCGGGCTACATCCATTCCTTGATTGGATGGCCTTCCAACAACTTTACTGGGCGGCCGTCGGGACTCTGCACGACCAGATCCAGCGGCAGGCCGAGCTTCGAGTAAACTGTCGCGGCGATGTCTTCACTGAGGTATTGCCCCTTCGCAACCGTTCCGCCGTCAGCATCTGTTGCACCGAGCACGGTGCCGCCGGGGACGCCCGCTCCGGCCATGATCGCGAAGCCGGTGTTCGACCAGTGATCGCGTCCGCTGGCGCTGTTGATCTTCGGCGTGCGGCCGAAGTCGGTCAGCCAGCAAACCAATGTCTTAGCGAGCAACCCTTGTTCTTCCAGGTCCGCCAGCAATGCCGGCAGAGCTTGATCGAGCGGCGGGATGCGGCGGTCTTTCAAGGTTTTGAAGTTGTCCGCGTGAGTGTCCCAGCCGCCGTCGGTCACGGTCACGAAGCGAACGCCCGATTGGACCAACCGCCGAGCCAGCAAGCAGCTTTGACCGAATTTGTTGCGGCCGTAGCGGTCTCGCAGCTTCGGGTCTTCGGCCTGCATGTCGAACGCCTTTTTGGTTTCTGGCGCGGTGATCATGTTGAGTGCGGTCTTGAAGTGCTCGTCGAGCGCGGCGAAGCGTTCCGGCTGAACGTCGGCCTTCTTCTGCAACGCATCGACCGTCGCGAGCATTTCGCGGCGGCGATCGACTCGCGCCATCGTGATGCCTTGTGGCGGCGTGATATCGCGCACCGTGAAATTCTCTTGGCTGGGGTCGGAACCCATTTCAAACGGGTTGTGAGCGATCCCCAGGATGCCTGCCGTGCCGCCACCGAAGCGTCGATCGACACTCGTGCCGAGTTGCACGAACGGCGGCAACACCGACTTGAATCCGTGGTGGTAGCTGATGACCGAGCCATATGTCGGGTACGTCATCGCCGGATTAAATTTTCGGCCAGACATGACCCATTGGTCCGCCGTGCCGTGACTGCCGTTGAGCGGATTCCAACCTCGCAGCAACCCGTAGCGCTTCAACTCGCGAGCCATGTTCGGCAGGATTTCGGTGAACTGCACGCCGGGAATGGCCGTGTCGATGACGCTGTACTCGCCTTTGACATTCACCGGGGCATCGGGCTTTGGATCGAATGTGTCGTGATGGCTCGTTCCACCCTGAGTCCAAATCAGAATGCAGTTCACGTCGCTGCCGGACGAACTGGCACTCTTGGCGGATGCTTGCTTCGCGGCCAACGCCATTGGCAGCGAGACTCCCAAACCTGCCAGCGAACCGACTTGCAAAAAGCTGCGTCGTGAAACGCGTTCACAATCGCGGGTGGTGCCGGTGAGAAAACTCAGCATCGTGTGATCTCCGTGGGCGGGATCGGTGAGGTGGGATCGACCGCCGAGGGCAGGACGACGAACCGTTTGGAGGGCTGACACTATGACCGGCCGGGAATCTGAAATCAACAGGTGCTTATGCCGGGCGGACAAATTATGCTATCGGCCGATCTCGCCGATAGCGTGATTCTGATACCGTTTCCCCCGCCGAAATCGTCCCACCAGAACTGTTCACGGGCGAACCCACCCACCGGACTGACGATCCCTCCGACCGGGGTCTCAGGAGGTTTTTCATGTCCCGACATTGGCTTGTGGCATTTGTAGTTGTCAGCAGCGTCTTGCTCGTTGGTCAAACGGTGAGGGCAGACGGTCCATCCGGTTTCGTCGTCGCTCCGGCGGAGGTCAAGCTTTCCGGCAATTTTGCTCGGACGCAGTTGGTCGTGACGCGAGCGGATGTGGGCGGACAGATCGGCGAGCGGTCGGACGATCTGACTCCCGGCGCGGCGTTTCAAACGAGCGATCCGAATGTCGTGGCGGTGGACTCTCGCGGACAGTTGCTGGCGAAGGCAAACGGCTCGGCGAAAGTCAGCGTGAAGGTCGGCGATGTGTCGAAAGAAATCGCGGTCACGGTCGAGAAGGTCGAGCCGGTCGCGATCGTCGGGTATCTCGAGCATGTCACGCCGATTCTCAACAAGGCTGGGTGCAGCATGGGAGCGTGTCATGCGGCTCAGTACGGACAGGGCGGGTTCAAGCTCTCGGTGTTCGGCAGCGAACTCGATCAGGACCGCGAGGCGATCGTGCGCGATCGTGCTCAGCGGCGGTTGAGCTTCGTCGAGCCGGGCGAGAGTTTGTTTCTCAAGAAGCCGACGATGCAGGTGCCTCACGGCGGCGGCAAGCGGATCGCGGCGAACTCGGTCGATTACGAATTGCTCAAGGCGTGGATCGCCAGCGGAGCACCGAGGCCCGATGCGAAGGCTCCAGAAGTCACGAAGGTCAGTGTGTTCCCGCCGAAGCGACTCGGTGGCGTCGGGCTGAAACAGCAGTTGCGAGTTGACGCGACGTATTCGGACGGCTCGACGCGCGACGTCACCGCGTGGGCGAAGTACGACTCGATGGACGACGGCATGTTGGTCGTCAACGGCGATGGGCTGGTGACGGTCACCGGCCAGGGACAAGCTCCGGTGATGGTTCGCTTTGAGGGCCAAGCGGAGATTTCGCTGTTCGTCATCCCGTATCGCGAATCCATCGAACTCACCGGCTGGACGAACAACAACTTCATCGACGAACTGGCCTCGGCGAAGTTCAAGGAGCTCGGCATCGACCCGTCGCCGTTGTGCGACGACGCGACGTTTATCCGCCGAGCGTTCCTCGACGCGATCGGCCAAGTGCCGACAGTCGAAGAGACGACCGCGTTCATCGCCGACACCGATGCCAACAAGCGAACAAAACTCATCGACCGGCTGCTGGGGCTGACCGGTGATCCGAAGCTCGATATCTACAACGATTCGTACTCGGCGTGGTGGACGTTGAAGTGGTCCGACCTTCTGCGAAACACCTCCGGCCGTGCCGAGCAAGGCATGTGGGCGATGCACAACTGGCTGCGAACCGTTTTCCGCGAGAACTGGTCCTACGACCGTATGGTCCGCGAATTGGTGACGGCGAAGGGATCGGTCTTCAGCAACGGCCCGGCGAATTATTTCGGCGTCAACAACAACCCGACCGAGGCGACCGAAGCGACCGTGCAATTGTTCCTCGGCGTGCGGATGGAATGTGCCAAGTGCCACCATCACCCGTTCGAGAAATACGGCCAAGGGGACTACTACGGCTTCGCCGCGTTCTTCGCCCGCGTCAGCAACAAGGGGAGCGAAGAGTTCGGAGCATTCGGCGGCGAGTCGGTCGTCATCGTCCGCAACACGGGCGAGGTGAGTCATCCGAAAACCGGCAAGGTTTTGAAGCCGACGCCGCTCGAAGGAGAATCGGTCGATCACCCGCTCGACCGCCGCATCGCGCTCGCCGATTGGATGACCTCGAAGAACAACGGCATGTTCGCCCGCTCGATCGTGAACCGCTACATGGCCTACTTGATGGGCCGCGGCCTCGTCGATCCCGTCGATGACATGCGCTCGACGAACCCGCCCACGAACCCGCCGCTGATGGACGCCCTCGCGAAACACTTCGCCGACTCCGGCTTCAATCTCAAGCAGTTGACGCGGACGATCATGAACTCGCGGCTGTACCAGCTCGATTCGCAGCCGACTGCGACGAACGCCAGCGACCGCCGCTTCTACGCCTACTACCGAGTCAAACGCCTCTCCGCCGAATCGCTGCTGGACGCGATCGACCGCGCCGCCGGCACGCAAACGAAATTCAAGAACCTGCCGCTCGGCACGAAGGCGATCGAACTCCCCGATGCCGAGTACCCCGACTTCTTCCTCAACGTCTTCGCGAAACCGAAGCGCGCGAGCGTTTGCGAATGCGAACGCTCGCCGGATGAGAACCTCGCTCAAGCCCTGCACACGCTCAACGGCGACATCATCGCCAACAAACTCGCCGACGCCAAAGGCCGCATCGCGACGCTGCTCGCGTTCAAATCTGCTGATGGCAAGCCGAAGCCGCACGAAGAAATCGTCCGCGAGCTGTACCTCGCCGCGCTCTGCCGCCAACCGACCGACGCCGAACTCGCCGCCAGCCAAAAATTCCTCGAACAAGCCGGCTCACCGAAAGAATGCTACGAAGACCTGCTCTGGGCACTCATCAACAGCAAGCAGTTTTTGTTCGTGAGATGATCCGCGTACTCCTGCTTCGTGAAGGAACCGCAACCATGCGAAGACTCATATTGGCTGTCAGTTTGATTGCCGCATGTGCTCAAACTGCTTTCGCTCAAACTGCGTTTCCAATGCTGATGAGCCTCAAGCCAGTGGCCGTGCAAGTCGGGACAACCAGCGAGATCACGGTCAACTCGCGGTACTCGATGCACTCGGCGGAGAGTGTGCTGGTGACTGGCGGTGGCGTGCTGGGCGAGGTCGTACCGCCGGACGTGAAGAAGGATGACAAGTCGCCGAACGTGGTCGCGTTGAAAATCAAGATCTCCGTCGCGGCGGATGCGCTGCCGGGAGTGCGCGACTTGCGAGTTGTCACGGCTCAGGGAGTCAGCACGGTCGCGCAGTTGGTCGTCGTCGAAGACCCGGTCGTCGTGGAGCAGGCCAAGAACGACTCGGTGGCCGAGGCTCAAGTCATCACGCTGCCTGCGACTGTTTGCGGCTGCATCGAGAAGGCCGAGGACGTGGATTTCTTCAAGTTCAAGGCCGAGGCCGGGCAGTCGTTCGTGTTCCATGTGCGCTCGCAGCGGTTGCAGGATCGGATTCATGACCTGCAAGCGCACAGCGACCCGATCCTGACGATCCGCAACGCTCAGGGTTCGACGATCGCGGCGGCGGACAACGTGTTTCACGGCGATCCGTTCCTGTGCCATCGCTTCGAGCAGGCTGGCGAGTACCTGCTGGAGATGCGCGACGTGCGCTACAACGGCAATCAGTATTGGGAGTACGCCGTCGAGATTCACTCACGTCCGTTCGTGCGTTCGGTGTTCCCGTTGGCAATCGCGGCGGGCAAAGAGACCAAGCTCACGGCCATCGGGTCGCAGCTTGCGGCGAGTGGGGCAGGTTTTCAACCTGCCCTGGAACTGACCCTGCCGGCCGGGCTCGTTGAAAACGTGCCCCACGGGATCAATCGGCTGCGTTTGCCGTTCGCCGATCGGCCGAGCAATCCGGTCGCGACCTACGTCACGGCGTTGCCGATCGTCATGGAGTCGGCCGACGACAACAACGATGCGGCGAAATCCCTCGGTGATCCGAAATCTGAAATCTCAAATCTCAAATCTCAAATCTCAATCCCTTGCGTCGTCAATGGCCGCATTGAAGCTCCCGGCGATGTCGATTGCTTCGTCTTCGAGGCGAAGAAGGACGACAAGCTCTCGTTCGAGGTCAAAGCGCGGCGGCTGCAATCGGAACTCGATTCGACAATTCGCATCGTCAACGACAAAGGGGCGACGCTTGCCGAGAACGATGACCTGCGGCTGGGCAAACGCGGCTCGCAGGATTCTTGGATCGAAACTTGGACCGCTCCGGCCGACGGCAAGTACGTCGTCGAGATTCGGGACATGCACCTGCGCGGCGGCGAGAACTTCGTGTATGCCATCGAGGTCATTCCGGCTCGGCCGTACTTCAATCTCTATGCCGACACCGACAAGACGAATCTCTCGCCAGGAGTCAACGGCGTCATGTGGGTGAAGGTTGAGCGGAAGAACGGTTTCACCGGCGCGGTGCAGTTGCATGTGGACGGACTCCCCGCTGGGATCACTGCCGAGTGCGGACGCATTCTGCCAGACAAGAGCGTTGATGGCTGCGTCGTCTTCAAGGCGACGCCCGAAGCGGGCCGAGCAGTCGCGCCGCTTGTCATTCGAGGCACCGCAGTTCACGCTCAAGCCGACGGCCAGATGATTGAACTCGCGGCGACCGCCGTGCCGTACCAGGAAACGTACAACCCCGGCGGAGGCCGCAATCATTGGCCGGTCGATCAACACGTCCTCGCGGTGATCCCGCCGCACGACATCCGCGGCATCAAGCTGAGCACCACCGCCATCTCGCTCAAACCGGGCGAGTCGAAGACGATCGACGTCACGATCGACCGTGCTCCCGATTTCAAAGCCAACATCTCGCTCGACGTGACGATGACGCATCTCGCGCTCTTCGCGGACACGCTGCCTCCTGGGGTGACGGTCGATGGCAACAAGAGCAAAACGCTGCTCTCGAACGGGGCGACTCAGGGCACAATCACGCTGACGGCCGCCAAGACTGCGGAGCCAATCGAACGGCAGCTCATTGGACTGACGGCCAACATCTCATTGAACTTCGTCGTGAAAACGACGTTCGCGGCGGAGCCGGTCTTCGTGACAGTTGAGAAGCCGTAGCCAGCAACGTAGCCGTCATCGCTCCGCGTGACGAGCCGAACGCTTCACCGACGTGAGTTGGCGATTCGGCTCATCACGCGGAGCGATGATGGCTACGTTGGCTCTGCCGATCATTAAACTCCACTTCACCACAGTTCGAGATCAAAGGCATCACATGGCTTGGAGATTGAGCGACATCGTGGTGTGCGGCGAGATCTACAACACGAGCAAGAACTCCGTGCATGGCGTGTTGGGCCTGCGGGATTGCGAGCGGCCCGTGTCGCTGCAATTGACTGGCAACTGCGATCCCGATTTGGCGGGACGAAGCTTTCGGTTTGAGACACGCGAGTCGCCGATGCTGGAAACGCGGTCCACCAGCGAAGCGGAACTCGACGAGCAGCATTTCGCGTGGATGCAGGTCGGCTCGCCGGGCACGATGACCGCCGCTCGGAAGGTCCGCGCGTTTGATTGTTCGATGGAAGAGTTCTTGCGCCGCAGCAAACTTGGCGAGCAACCGCCGACGGAATGGAAGCGATGCCTGTATCTCGAATGGTACAGCCAGAACGGTCGCGTCGTGCTGGAGCTCGTGGACCCGATCATCGAGTTCTTGGACGATCAACCCGACGCAGAGTCATCGAATGAGATCGACGACGTCGCTGATGATCCTTTCGAGGACGGCGATTCCGATTCGACGATCTCTGGACCGCAGATCACCGCCATCGAGATCGACGAAGACGGCAATGCGCATGCCTACGATGTCTCGCGCGACCTCGAAGACAGCGACGACGACGACCCGTATGGCCTGTTCCCCGCCGAATTGGAATCGGCGATCGGAGCTTCATCGCCCGTCGCCGATTGGCGACCCGAAGTCGATGAAGAGACGCTGAAGCTGTGGGCGCAGTGGGACGAAATCTTCGACGGGACGAAAGACGTGCCGATCTGCACGCTGTTCGATCCGCCGCTGAAACTGGCTCCGGCCGATCGGTTGGACGACGAGCAGGTGCGTATCTCGCTCAACGTCGTGCTCGGCCGGTTGGCTCTGCACGGCATCGCGCTCGACATGTGCGAACACGCCACGCCGCGAGCGGCCTATCAATATCTGGTCGATGACATTCTGAAGCAGGAATTCGCGCATCCCAATTTGAACGCGATCGGCTTCGTCCGGCATTATTCGATGTCTGACGATTGCGAAGCGTGCCAAGCCGAGTTCGATCGCCGGTACGCCGCCGAGCATCCTGATCCTTCGGGTGAGGGACCGCACGATTCCGATTTTCCCTTTTGAGCCGAGCGTTTCCGGCTGGAGTGATGCTCATGCGACGTCTCGTTCTGCTGCTGTGCCTGCTGGCCTTGGGAGCCGACTCACCTGCGGAACCCTTCGATCTGATTATTCGTGGCGGCCGAGTCGTCGATGGTTCGGGCAATCCGTGGTTTCACGGCGATGTGGCGGTGCGTGGCGATCGCGTCGTTGCCGTCGGACGCATTCCCAGGGCGATCGCCAAGCGTGAGATCGACGCGAAGGGTCTGGTTGTCGCTCCGGGCTTCATCGACATGCACTCGCACTCCGACTTCGTGCTGTTCGAGGACGGCGATGCACAGAGCAAGATTCGGCAAGGAGTGACGACCGATGTGCTCGGCGAAGGTGGATCGGCCGGGCCGTTTGTGAATCAGTTGTCGCCGCGAAACGTGACGATCAAAGGCGAGACTGTCTCGCTGCGGACGATGGGAGATTACTTCGATGCGATCGACCGCGCGGGGGTTTCGATCAATGTCGCGTCGTACGTCGGTCTCGGCCAAGTTTGGGAGTGTGTCATGGGGCGGTCGCATCGACGTCCGACCCCCGACGAACTCGCCGAGATGAAGAAGCTCATCGCCCAGGCGATGCAAGACGGCGCGTTCGGCCTGTCGAGCATGTTGATGATGCCGCCCGGTTCGCTGGCAACGACCGACGATGTGGTCGAACTCTGTCGAGTCGTGCGCGAGCACGGCGGGTTGTACTCGTCGCACATTCGGAATGAAGGCCAGGGAGTTTTCGACTCGGTGAAGGAAGCGATCGCGATTGGTGAACGAACTGGCGTGCCGGTGGACATCATCCATCTCAAAATTGCCGACCAGAAATACTGGAACCGGATGTCGGAGGTAGTGGCGCTGATTGAGGAAGCACGCAAGCGCGGAGTCAACGTGCAGGCGAACGTGTACCCGTACACGCGCGGCAACAACGATCTCGCCAGCATCGTTCCGCCGTGGGCTCACGAAGGAGGTCCACAAAAACTGATCGAGCGGCTGAAAGACCCGGCTGAGCGAGCCAAGATCAAACGCGACGCTGATCGGGAGATTGATGGCTGGTACAACCACTACACCGCCGTCGGCCGCGATTGGAGCCGGATGCTCGTCAGCGCGAACAATCGGTATCGCGGACTGACGATGGACCGGGTGATTGCTCAACGCAGCGAGGGTCGGAATCCGAAGCCCGATCCGCTCGACGTGCTATTCGACATCCTGATCGAAGAGCGAGGTACGGTCGGCACGGTTTACGCGCATCACACCGAAGAGGACATGAACTTCGCACTCAAGCAGCCGTGGTGCTCGGTCGGTTCGGACGGCTCGGCGTTCGCGACGACCGGCCCGTTGCGGCGAGGCAATCCGCATCCGCGCAACTTCGGCACGTTTCCTCGCGTCCTTGGCGTTTACGTCCGCGAGTTGAAACTGCTGACGCTCGAAGACGCCGTCCGCAAAATGACGTCGCTCAATGCGGCGAAGCTCGGCCTGCGCGATCGCGGCCGACTGCAAGCCGGAGCGTTTGCCGACATCGCGATCTTTGATCCCGACCGCGTCCTCGACAAAGCGACCTACACCGAACCGTTTCAAGACAACGTGGGAATCGAGTACGTCGTCGTCAACGGACAAGTGGTGCTCGATCACGATCGCCACACTGGAGCACGTCCCGGCCAGGCATTGCGCCGTCGGTGATCAATCAATCGTCAAGACAATTCCGGCGATTGCGATGACGAGACCCGCGGCGTGACCAGCAGCGGGCGTACCGAACATCGCGTTGGTCGCCATACCCAGCAGCCACGCCGAGGCTGCTCCAGCAACGATCCAGCTTCCGATGATGGTCGTCGTTTTGGCGACGCCTTCGTTCCAGACGATGCTCAGCAAGCCGGCGACTCCCAAAGCGACGGCAGCAATGATCCATCCTTGTTGGAGAGCGCCGCCGCCGGAGAGCAGCAGGATGCCAGCGATGATCCAATTCCCGTTGCTGATATTCTCACCCAGAAGCGATCTGCGATGCCAAAAATGACGAGTATCAATTGGTTTTTCTCTGACCCTCATGATCGTTGTCCTTCGATTCTGTTCGATTTGTGGAACGTGCGGCGGTGCCAGCGAAATGTCTCAGGACGCGATTCCGTCACGTCTGAATTCTTGGCAAATTATGCACGAGTAGCTGAAACTCGACCTCCACGGTCTTTCCGGCGAGGGGATGGTTGCCGTCCACGACCACTGTGGTCGGCGTGAGTTCCACAATTCTGACTTTTCGTCGCCGACCCGACTTCACGCCGATGGTCGTCAGTCGTTTTCCGATCTTCAGGACGACGTCTGAGGGAAGTCGCTGTCGAGAGATTTCTTGAATCAGATTGGGACGAAATTCTCCGTACGCGTCCGGAGGTTGAAGCGTCAATTGCTTCCGTTCACCCTCGGCCATCCCAATCACGCCCTTGCTGATGCCTGGCATCACTTCGTGGCTCCCCACGGTGAACTCGAAGACTTCCCGCACAAGACGCTGCAGGCCGGCTTTCTCATCCTTGAATGAACCGGAATACTCAATCCGCACATAGTCACCGACCTTGGCTTTGCTGACCTTCGAGCTATTCATCATCCGAGCTTCCTTTTCTGTTGCCGCACTCATCACGAGACTCGATTGAGCGGTCTCGCAGCGGCTACGACTGTTCGACTTCGACGGGCTGCGCTTCGAATCCCGTCACGAACTCGTTGAGCGCTCTCTCTGCCGGTCCTTTTTCGAGGCCGCACTTTTCCTGGAGGAGGATCACCATCCGGTCGCGTTGCCCGCGGATTGTCGCGAGGTCGTCGTCCGTCAGATCGACCCACTTCTCTTTGGCTTGGCGACGCCATTCCTTCCAGTTGCTAATGATCTGTTCCCAATGCATCACAGCGCCTCCTGGCAAGAAAACGTGCCGAGACCGGAACGCAAAAAGCCGACGTGGCGGAACCCAGGAAGAGTTCCGCCACGTCGGCTTACTTGTTAACGCGCCCTCCGACCTCAGCCGGATTGCGATTTATTGAAGTCGTCCGAAACGTCGAAAAGCGTTCTGAATGTCATCGAATTTCAACGTGATGCACTGTAACAGTGGCCGCTCAGAAGGGAAGACGTTTTGGGTTCTTCTGCGGAGATTGATAGCATTTATCGCCAATTGCGCCGCAAGAATGGCGGATTCAGATTCGTCGTCTCCACCGAGCAACGTTCATCCTCATCTCTCCCGCGTGTGACATCACAGTTGGAGTCCGCCATGAAAACGCAGGGAGAAATTGAGGCTGCGATCTGCAAAGGGATTGCCCACTTCGAGCAGGAATACATGGGGCGGGGGCCAAAGAATCTTCAGACACATCTGATCGATGATCTGCTCGTCGTCCGCCTTCACGGAGTATTGACCGTGGCCGAACAACAACTGGTGAAGACGCTTGCTCCCG
>CAMDPK010000183.1 GCA_945904015.1 Candidatus Kuenenia stuttgartensis
TCGCTGAACCAAATCAGGTGGGCCTTCCGACTCGCGGATCTCAAAGACTGGCCTGCCGCCGAGGCGCGCGCGGAGAAAGAGATCACCGAGTTGTTGCGGCGATTCCCGCATTGCCAGTACGTCGATCTGTTTCACGAGAGCTACGATCCTCGTACGTATCCGCCGGAGCTGTGGGGAGACAAGTATGTCGCGATGGATGAAGCGCAGGCGAAGCGCGAGGATGAACTCTACGAGCTGGGCCTGCGAGGTGCGAAGTTCCTGCGTGCGAAGTTTCCACAGCTCAAGATCATCGCGGGAAATTCCGGCGGATCGCTCGGCATGATCGCCGTGATGCTGCGTCGTGGCTTCCCGCGCGAGTTGATCGACTACCTCGGCAGCGAGACCACCGGGCAATCCTTCGCGCCCGAGAAACTCAATCCGTTCACCAGCGGCGGCATGTGGCTGATGGGCGAGACCGCGCGTCGGTTCGGCTACGACATTCCGCTGACCGGCTGCTTCGAGTTCACCTATCGTGCCGAGCGCGATCTCGGCCCACAGCGGCACGCCGAGTGGTATGCGCGCGATATGATGATCAGTCTGGCGCATCGCTTTCCCACGATCTCCCCCGCCGTGATCGAAGACACGAACAACGCCTACTACGACGCGCTGTGGGGCGGTTGCGGCCTGTGTCAGCGCAGTCCGTTGCACTACCCGAAACGAGCCTATGTCGCGCTCGCCACGCTGACGAAGGTGCTCGACAGCGTGACGCTCGCGCGGCAGTTGGACACCGGATCGTCGAGCGCCCATGCCCTGGAGTTCACACGCGGCAGCGAGCACATCTATGCCGTGTGGACAGGGCGCGGCGAGTGCGAGATGCAGGTGGAATTGCCCACCGACGCAGCGCTCACGCTGATCGATTTCTATGGCGTGCAGCGGCAGACGGCATCGCATGACAAGCGCCTCACAATCACCGCATCCACCGCGGTGAGCTACTTCACCAGTCCCGTGGCGGTGAAGAGCATCACTGCGGGCAAGCGTCGATTCCCGCAGCAGCAACCGCCGCCCGGCACGCAAATCGTCGCCCGCATGGACAACGTCGCCGACTGGCAGCTTGTGGCTGATGACACTCCATTGACCACCGGATTGCGTCGTCCCGGCAAGTTCACGCTGCGCCAGCACAACGATGCCGAACAGGGCGCATGTCTCGAAGTCACGCTGCAAAAATCAGGCGAGCTGCCTGCCGTCGTGGGCGAATACACCGCGCTGAAATTGAAGCGAACAGCGCTTATCCCAGGGCGACCGCACAGCATCGGCCTATGGGTCAAAGGCGATAGCAGTTGGGGTCGGATCATGTGGGAGATCGAAGACGCCCAAGGCGAACGATTTCGCTCTTCCGGCGGCTTAGACGGTGGTGACTGGGGCAACTACAGCGCCCTCGACTTCGATGACTGGTGCTTCATGAGTTTCCCGCTCACCAACGATTCGCCGTTCGTCCACATCGAACCCGGCCCCGGCGCCAAGCAATGGGAAAGCAAAGGCGATGGCCGCCTCGACTATCCATTGAAGCTCACCGGGATCTACGTCATCACGCATCGCCAATCCTTGAACCTCACCAAGATGGTGCCGGTGACGCAGTCCCTGCGCTTCAAGAACCTGAGTGTGATGGGAGATGCCAAGTAACCCACTGTTTTTGCCTCCACCGGCGCGATGGGGCGTGATCCGCAATTGACGTCGGAGCCGCCAGCCGGTTTCCCATTAACCCACGCGATGTCACGATCACTTCACGCGTCGAGATGCGAGCCGCTGCTACCGAACCCGGAAGCTGCTCACAAAATCTGCGAGCTGTATCATTTGCATTGAGATACGGGACTTTCCGACGTACCGTAAGGGGCGTAATGGAATTCGTATTTGGCAGCGCGAACCGCTGCAACGTGTCTGTGCCTCGCGGCCTCATGATCTCCGGTCAATTCGCCAACACAGAAGGAGCGGTTTCTCATGAGACGCAATGCGGGCCTCTCGATCCTTGTCGCGTTTCTGGTTCTCCACGGAGTGCTCATCGAGACGGCAGACGCACAGGCCCCGGTTCCTGGCGCGAAGATTAGCTACACGCTCGACAAGGATTCCCTGGTGACGCTCAACATCACGCGTCCCGATGGCTGGGTCGTGCGGGAACTGCTGGTGGGAAGCCGCCAGAAAGCCGGCACGCATGAGGTCGCGTGGGACGGCCGCGACAATCTCGGTTTCTTGCTTGACCCCGGCACCTATCAGAGCCGAGTCGTGACTCACGACGGCATCACGTGGGACTACGTGACCAGCGTGGGTAACGGGGGCACGCCTCCCTGGCCGACCGCGGATCGCACCGGCGGTTGGGGTGGAAATCACGGCCAGAATATGGCGGTCGCGGTGGACCCTTCCGGGGCCTATCTGGGCTGGGTCTCAACCGAAGGTCCGGGTTGCATCCTCAAACGGACGCATGACGGATCGAAAGGGATCTGGAGCATGACTCTGGGTCCGTTCGAGGGAGTCGCCTGCCTCGCGGCCGACGGCAACTTCCTCTACGGCGTCAATGGCACTCGCCTGATCGTCATCGACAAAGACAAGGGACAACAGATCGCGACGCTGAAGATCCAGGCCGGCCCGCCGGGGGAGGTCAAAACGCCGATTCCTGCTGAACTCACAAAGTATTCGTGGAACTTCGCCACGCACCAGTCGCCACCCAAGGGAGATCCCCTTGTCTGGGGTCTCGCGGTGGGAGGGAGTCGTCTCTATGTGAGCCTTCCGTGGCGGGACGTAGTGGAGGTCTACGAAGTCGTCTCCACTGCCGGCAAAGTAGAGATCAAACTGAAGGCGGACGAGAATCTCGCCGTCTCGAAACCGGCGGGACTGGCGCTCGACGGAAAGGGGAACCTACTCGTCGTCTCCGCGTCCGAAAAGCGAATTCTGCAATTCGATCTGAAGACACGGCAGGGGAAACCTCTGCTCAAGGACTTTCAGTCCCCCTTCGGTCTGGCACGCACCACCGATGGGACGCTGTACGTCACCGAAATGGCTCCGGTCCACCAGGTCCGAAAATTTAGTGCGGACGGCCGACAACTCGGCGCGTTCGGGAAAAAGGGAGGCCCGGTCGGAGCCGCGTATGATCCTGACAGCTTCTTTGAACCCTGCGCGCTGGCGGTCAACCCGGATGGATCAGTGTGGTTCGTGGAACACCAATTCAAGCGGATCGGGGTCATGTCGCCCGACGGGAAGCCGCTCTATTCCGGCTTCGGTTCGGTCAACTACGCAGCCACATGCGCCATCAATCCCAATGATCCGAACGAGGTCTTCACCACCATGTGGTTGGACACGTCGTTCCGAATCGATTACGCGAAGACCGGGTGGTCGCAACCCGCGCGGAGCTTGCTGGTGAAATGGAAGGGGGATTCCAAGGGGCTGAAGTTAGGGACCGGGGCGGCCCGCGTACTCTCGCGCAACAACCGCACCTACCTTTGGACCGGCAGCGGCCTGTCGATCGTCGAGAAGGACCATTTGCGGCCGGTGATGTATTTCGTCCCCCGGTTGCAGGAAGACGGTCTCGTGGGGGAACTCGCAAAAAAGAGAAACCTCAAGGCTCGCGGATGGAACTGCGACCCAACCGTTTGGTGTGATCTCAACGACGATTCCGTCGTGCAGGACAGCGAGATTCAGTTCGTCCCTCTTCCCGAAGCGAAGCACGGCCCGCAGTATTTCGGCTTTGGCGGAATGATGGACGACTTCACACTCGCGACCTACGGCTATACGTGGAAGCCGAAGGAGTTCACGGCCAAGGGGACGCCAGTCTTCCGTGGCGAAGACATCCAAGTTTTCAAGGCGCACAACCCGGTCGTTTCGTGGCGCGACGAATGCGAAGGGGCATTGGCGCTTCCCAACGGTGGCTTCATTGGTTTCTCACACGCCACTGATCCCGGTGGCCCGCTGGGCCAGGGCTTCTGGTCCGGACGGTCCTCCGGCGAAGCGATCCGCGGTTACGGTCCCGATTGGAAGTATCTCTGGCGCGTCGGCCAAAAGGCGCGGCGGACGGCAGCGCCGGGCGAGATGTACTTTCTCTTCCGCAGCATCGGCACGTTGGACGGCTGCGCCTTCTTCAGCGACGTCGAAGGCTGCGTCCACGTCGTCCATCAGGATGGGTTCTATCTTCAGCGCGTGCTTGAGGACGGTTGGCATACCAAGGCAGTCGGCCCAGACGTGATCGGCATCGAAAACTTCTCAGGCTCGGTCTTCAAGCATCCGCAAACCGGCCGCCGTTACCTGACGATCTCGACCTCCGAGGCCACGAACGTGTTCGAGCTCAAGGGACTCGACTCGGCCCGTGTGTCACCGCCCAAACCCGTCACGCTGGCCGCCGCGCACATCGCTCCCGAGGTGGCCGATCGTTCGGCCAAAGGCGAGTACTCGATCCGCCGCCTCCCCGAAGGAGCGACTCCCCTGCCTGGCCATTTGGGTGGAGTCCTGCCGCAATCTGGGCTGAACTGGGTGACGGACGTGGCTCCGCTCATCATCCAACGCGACGGCAAGCCGGCGGGCGAAGTCCGCATGTTGTACGACAAAGAGAACCTTTACGTTTTGGCCCACAGCTTGGTCAGTCGCGGCGAAAAACCTCGTGTACTGCAGCCTGCTGATGGCGATTTCACCAAGGAGAATCCTCTCGCGGCGGGGGAGACGATGGTCGTGCTCTTGTCTTCTCCGCAAGCGACGCCGTCCACCTCGACCGTCAAGAAGGCCGCGGTTGCGCTGACGAAGGTCGCCCCCCCTTCCTGTTTTCGATTCGTCATGTCCGAGGTCAGCGTTTGGGGACCAAAGGTTGTTTTTCAATGGGAGGGGGAACCGCTCGCCGGCCAACAGCCGAGCACGGACAAGTGGAAAGGGGCACCTCGCAATTCGGGAATCGTCGCCATGCCGTATCAAAACGGGACGTGCTACCAACTGATCATCCCGTTGGCCGGAGTGCTGCCTGCCACGGAGCCCAAGGTGCCGATCTCCGTCAAAATGGATGTCGGGTTCATCACCGTCGATCCGGCCACGAAAAAAACGGGCATCGCCTACTGGTCCGGCAAAGGGAAGGACATGCAGGATCCCGCCGATCAGAGATTCACCCCGGATGGTTGGGGAACCGCCACTTTTGTCACGGAAACCGCGCTCGAAAAGTCTGTCGCCACGGCCGTCGCTGTGAAGACCAGAGGACCAGCGAACCTTGCCACCCGCTGGACGGGTGCTAAGAGTTACGGTCTCGGTGGGTTACCGGAAGGGGAGGCACCGGCCAGCTTTCAAGTGGTGTGGGACGACGCCACCTTCTACGCACGGGTCAAAGTCTCGGATCCCACTCCGCTCAAGAACCGCGCCGGCGTGCCGGAAATGCTGTTCAAGGGAGGCGATGCCGTTTCCTTGGTGTTCGGCAAAGCCGGGAACGAGGGAGGCGAGCAGCGGGTCGTCGTGGCGCGAGTCGGCAACGCATCGGGAGCAATCATCTATCGCCCGAAGTCGGATGCGAAGAAACCCTATACGTTCAAGTCCCCGATCTCCACTGAGACGTTCGACTATGTGGCCCCCTTGTCCGCGACCAAGATTATTTTCACCCAATCCAAAACCGGCTATGTGGCCGACATCGCCATTCCGTGGAATGAGCTGGGGTACGTCCCGGCCGTAGGCAAGACGATCCCGTTCGATGTGCAGGTGATTTTCTCCGACGGATCGGGGAGTGCCAACGCGTCCTGCACTTGGTGGCATAGCAGCAGTGCCGAAGCCCTCGCCAACAACGATGCTCCCACAGAAGCCCGGCTGTATCCGAATCAATGGGGCCGTCTGCTCCTGGAACCCAGATCCCCTTAGCCCGAATTGTGATGACCACTGGCAGAAGCGGTCGTGTCACCGCTGCAACGTGTCTGTGCCTCGCATTCCGATCCTGCTTGTTTCCCGCCTGTCCTCTCACCGCTGGTTATTCGTCGTCACGGAAGCGCTCACTCTCATGCGTGACTCCAAGAATTCTTCTGTCGTTCGCCTCTTGGGAATGTTGTTGCTTGTCGGCGGATTCGTCGCGGAGACTTCGGCTGACGAGGCCGTCAGTGTTGCTACCTCGGCCGTTGATCCGGCGAA
Source organism: Candidatus Kuenenia stuttgartensis (assembly GCA_945904015.1). GTDB lineage: Bacteria > Planctomycetota > Planctomycetia > Planctomycetales > Planctomycetaceae > SXKJ01. The sequence continues at coordinate 6,109 of CAMDPK010000183.1, forward strand.
GGTGACTCTGAGCTTTACGAACGACATCGTGCCCGTCTTGAGCAAATTGGGTTGCAACAGCGGAAACTGTCACGGCAAAGCGATCGGCCAGAATGGGTTCAAGCTGTCGCTGTTCGGTTTTGATCCCGACTTTGACTATGCGGCGCTCGTGCATGAGGGGCTCGGTCGGCGAGTCTCTCCCGCCGCGCCGGATGATTCGCTGATGCTGCTCAAGGCGACTGGCACGATGCCGCATGGCGGGGGAGTGCGATTGACGCCCGATTCGGAGTCGTATCGCTTGCTACGGCGTTGGATCGAACAAGGCATGCCGTCAGGACGAGACGACGAGCCACATGATGTGAAGCTGGAGGTGACTCCGGCCGAACGCATCGTGCAGGGACAGTCGCAACAGCAGTTGCGTGTCGTTGTGCATTACTCCGACGGTTCGACGCGCGACGTAACGCAGGTCGCTCGATTCGACAGCCAGCATCCGGACATCCTGACGGTGACGCCCGACGGACTCGTGCAGACCACCGGCCGAGCGGGCGAGACGTCGGTCATGGTGCGGTATCAAAACTGCGTGGCGACATCGCGATTCGTGTCGCTTGTGGAACAAGCGAAGCCAGAGTCAGCCTACGCCGCGTTCAAGCCCAAGAATTTTGTGGACGAGTTGGTTCTGGCCAAGTGGCGGAAGCTGCACATTGTTCCGAGTGCCGAGGCAGGCGATGCAGAGTTTCTGCGGCGAGTCTTCCTCGACGCGATGGGAACGCTGCCCACACCGCAGGAAGTACGCGACTTTGTGGCGGATGGTGCCCCCGACAAACGAGACACGTTGATCGACCGCGTTCTGCAACGCGAGGAGCAATTCGATCTTTGGGCACACCGCGTCGGCGACCTGCTCCGCAACCGCGTGGGTGATTCCAATGGCAAGGACAACACGATCGCGTTTGCCAAGTGGATCCGGCAATCGCTGGTCGAGAACAAGCCCTATGACCAGTTCGTGCGTGAGATCATCACCGTCACGGGCAAGCGCGGCGATCATCCGCAGATGGATTGGTATCGCTGGGCGATCACGAATGAGAATCGCGTCGAAGATACCGCGCAGGCTTTCTTGGGTCTGCGCGTCTCGTGTGCCAATTGCCACAACCATCCGTTCGAGAAGGTCAGTCAAACCGACTACTGGCAGTTCGCCGCCTTCTTCGCTCGCTTGAAGTCAGTTACCTACGGCAACGTCGATGAACTGAGCCTCAACGAGAAAGGCGAGATCAAGCACCCGCGCACCGAACAGCTTCTCACGCCCAAGGTATTCGGCGGTCCTCAATTCGCCTACGTGGCCGGTGAAGACCCGCGTCTGAAACTCGCCGAGTGGCTGACCGCCGCCGACAACCCGTACTTCGCCCGCGCGATTTGCAATCGCATGTGGGGGCATTACCTGGGAGTCGGCCTCGTCGATCCCGTGGACGACATGCGGGCCACCAATCCTCCCAGCAATCCGGAACTCTTGGACGCGCTCGCACGGGACTTCGTCGCACACAAGTTCGACCTGAAGCATCTGATGAAGACGATTCTGAAGTCACGAATCTACGGCTTGAGTTCCACTCCGACGGACGACAACCGTGCCGACACTCGCAACTACGCGCGGTACTACTCGCGTCGGTTGCAGCCGCATGTTTTGCTGGACGCCATCAGCAGCGCCACGGGCGTGCCGCAGAAGTTCGAGGATTACCCGGAGGTGAAGAAAGCGATCCTGCTCCCTAATGAAAAGGCTCGCAGCGACTTTCTCGAAATCTTCGGCCGCTCCGAACGGACCACGCCGTGCGAATGCGAAACGAGCCTGGCTCCGAATCTTTCGCAGGTCTTGTATCTGCTGAACTCGGACGAGTTGCAGCGGAAGCTGTCGTCCAAAGACGGTGTCCTCGACGAATTGGCGAAGCCCGACAAACTGACTGCCGAAGTCGTCGAAGACTTGTTTCTGCGAACATTCTCGCGACGACCGCGCTCGGACGAACTTCAGGACGCGATCACACAGATTGAAAGCGAAAAGTCACCGAATCGCCGAACGGCGCTGGAAGACCTCTTGTGGACGCTGCTGAATTCCAAAGAATTCCTGTTCAACCATTAGCCATCAACCAAGCAACCCCACTGGGCTTGCCCCGGTGGCTCGCGGGCTTTTGCACTACTCCTCCGTCGCTCACGTTTTCCCAGATGAGAACTCAAACATGATTCCATCACTTCAACTCACCCGTCGAGGATTCCTGCAAGCCGGAGCGGTCTCGTTCGGCGGCGGTGTCCTGACGAATTTGTTGCGGAGCGAAACCGAGGCCGCTGGTTCTTCCGCCGCGGAAAAACGCAGCGTGATTGTGCTCATGCAAAAAGGTGGGCCTAGTCAAATCGACATGTGGGACATGAAGCCGGACGCGCCGGTGGAATATCGCGGCGAGTTCTCCAGCATCGACAGCAACATCCCCGGCTACCGTGTTTGCGAATTGATGCCGAAGCTGGCTCAGATGTGCGACAAGCTGGCCATCTTGCGAACCGTGTACCACTCGATGATGGACCACGGCGAAGGGATGCACATCGCGATGACCGGCTACGCGCCGATCCGGAATATCAAATCGTCCGGACAACAGGCTCCCAGCTTGGGCAGCATCGTGTCGAAAGAACTCGGCTGGCGAGCCGGCCTGCCCGGCTACATCGCCGTGCAAAAGGAAATCGGCTTCGGCAAGTCGGCCTACTTGGGCATCGCTCACGATCCGTTTGAAACGTTTGGCTACCCAACGAGTGACAGTTTTCGAGTGCGCAATCTGCGTTCCAGTGACGGAGTCAATCCCGCTCGGGCCGAGAACCGCCGGGCGATGTTGGAGCGGTTCGACACGCTGCGGCGCGATGCGGATACCTCCGGTGCGATCGGTGCGATGGACACGTTCCGCCGCCAAGCTTTTGAACTGGCCACCAGTCCGCAAGTGCAAGAAGCATTCGATCTCAGCCAAGAAAACGCTGCGACTCGCGAGCGGTATGGCCGCAAGAGCAATGCCGGCCAGTCCATGTTGTTGGCGCGGAGATTGGTCGAGCGGGGTGCTCGGTTCGTCACAGTCGCCACCGATTACGAAAAGCCGTGGGACTCGCACGAAGATAATTTCACCGCTCATCGACGCAACATTCCGGGATATGACCACACGGTCTCCGCGTTGCTCGACGATCTGGAGACGCGCGGTCTGCTCAATCACACGCTGGTCATCATCGGCGGCGAGTTTGGTCGCACGCCGCGCATCAACGCCAAAGCCGGCCGCGATCACTGGCCGACTTGCTATACGACGATCCTGGTCGGCGGTGGTGTCAAACGCGGCATCATTCTCGGTGCCAGCGATCCGCTCGGCGAGCTGCCGAAAGAGCGGCCCATCAGCATTCAAGACGTCTACGCCACCATGTATCACCTGCTGGGCATCGACTACACGAAGAACTATCTCAATGAGGCGAACCGGCCCGTCCCGATCGTGAATTACGGCGAACCGATTGAAGAAATCCTGTGAGCGTTTGCGAATGCAGCGGCAGCGAAGAAGTCGGCAGCGAATTTAACGAGGCGGCGAATTTGAAGAAACTTGCGTCCGTGCCTATTCGCTGTCTCCTTAAATTCGCTGCCGATTGCATCCTGCTGGCCGGCACCGTGTGCATCGGCGCGGATGCCATCAGCATCGAAGTCCCGCTGCGTTCCAAGCCGGTGGAGTTTGCCACCGAGATCGCGCCGATCCTGCGAGCCAACTGCGTCGCCTGCCACAACGAAAAGAAAGCCAACGGCGGCCTCGCTCTGGAATCGCCGCAGACGATTTTGAAAGGTGGCGAGCAGGGTCCGGCGGTGGTCGCTGGCAAGAGCACCGACAGTCTACTGCTGAAAGTCGCCGCGCATCAGCAAGAGTCGATCATGCCTCCGCCCGACAACATCGTCGGAGCGAAACCGCTGACTCCATCGCAATTGGGATTGCTCAAACTCTGGATCGATCAAGGAGCCACCGGCAGCGTTTCCGCAACTCGCGAAGTCCGGTGGCAGCCGTTGCCCACCGGATACCAACCGGCCCTGGCAACCGCCGTGACTTCGGATGGCCAGTTCGCAGTGGGCAGTCGCGGCAATCGGCTGTCTGTTTACCACCTGCCGACGGGCAAGCTGACGACGACGTTGATTGATCCAGGATCAAACGGGACGGTGGGTGAATCTAATTCTGATGTCGCGCACCGAGATCTCGTCCGCAGCTTGGCCTTTGATTCGACAGGTGACTTGCTGGCTTCGGGCAGTTTCCGCGAGGTCAAGTTGTGGCGACGGCCGCGAGTGACACGCATCGCCGAATGGATGCACGACGCGGCGGTTCAATCGGTGTCGGTCAGCGCGGATGCCCGCTGGGCCACAACGGGTGACGAGAGCGGTCGGATTCGCATCTGGGAAATCAGCACCGGCAAAACGACGCAGTCCTTCGCAGCGCATCAAGCGGCGGTGACGGGAATCCTCTTTTCGCCCGACGCGACCGCACTGTTTTCATGCGGCATCGACAAGACACTGCGAGTGTGGAACGTCGCCAACGGCGAGCCGATCGGTAAGGCAATCGAAACGTCATCACCGATTCAAGCCATGACGTTGGTCAACAAGGGCGAGTGGTTGGTGACTGGTGGCGAAGACGGAATCGTTCGTGTTTGGGAAGCGAAAGCGATTCGTGAAGCCAGTGACGCCGTGAAGCCGCTTCAGGAGATCAAAGCACACGGCAGCGCGATCACGACATTGGCGGCACTGTCAGGTGATGCGAATGAATTTCTCTCTGGCGGCCAGGATGGTCTGGTTCGTCGTTGGCAGGCAGAGACGGGCAAGCAGCTCAGCGAACTGAAGAACGACGGGCCGGTCGTCGCATTGGCGATCAGTCCCGATCGTCGTCGCATCGCATCGGCCGGAGCGAACGTCGTCACACTTTGGAGCGACGAAGGGAAACCAATCACACAACTGAAGGATGATCCTCGCCTGGCCGCGAAGATCGCGCGGATGGATGCCGAGGTCACGTTCACGAAGTCCGCCATCTCGCTCGCCCAGCAAGACCTCAAGAGTTACGAGGGACTGATTCGTATCTCGATGGTGAGAACCGAAGATGTAAAGAAAGCCGAGGACGAACTGGTCAAGGTGCAAAAGACTCGCGACGAAAAAAAAGGCGGCGCTGGAGAAAGTCAAAACGGAAAACGGCAAGGTTGAGCCTGCCGAGAAAGCCGTCGCGGATGCCGAGTCCGCGGTGACAGTGGCCGGGACCGTGATCGAACGAGCGAAGGCGATCGCCGAACGAACCGCCAAAGAATTGGCTGATGCCCAGAACGCGGTGGCGGCTCGCGAGGAGTTGTTGAAGCAGCAGGAAGCAGCCAAAGAGGCGGCAGTGACTGCGGCCAAAGCGGCATCACTCACGATCCGCTCGCTCGCGTTCACCGCCGACAGCCGTCGTTTGGCAGTTGGTTGCGAAGCGGGCGTGATTCATTTCTTCGACACGGAAGCTGGTAGTTGGTCGGAGTCAAATGCGGACCATCAGAGCGCAGTCCGTGCGATCTGCGCTACCTCGGAAGGCAAACTGGTCACCGGCTCCGCCGACCGCCGAGCGTTGGTGTGGAATGCGTCCAGTCAGTGGCGTTTGGAGCGAGTCATTGGCGGATTGAATCAGCCGGAAGTGCTCGTCGATCGAGTGCTGACATTGGACTTCAGCCGCGACGGTCAATGGCTCGCGACCGGCGGTGGTGTGCCTTCGCGGTCGGGCGAACTCAAAACCTGGAACGTCGCCGACGGACGTCTGATTCGCGAAATCACAGCGGCCCACACCGAGACCGTCTTCGCGGTTCGCTTCTCACCCGATGGCAAACAGCTCGCCTCGGCCGCCGGAGATCGGCTCATCAAGATCTTTGACGCTCAATCGGGTGAGACCATCCGCCGCATGGCCGGTCACTCCGGGCATGTCCTCGGCCTGAGTTGGAAAGCCGACGGCAAGATGCTGATCAGTGGCGGTTCCGACAACGTCCTCAAGCTGTGGGACGTCGCAAAAGGACTTCCCCTGCGGACCATGAAAGGGACGACGTACCAGATCGGCGAGTACAAACGCGACATCACCGCGGTCGCGTTCATCGGCGACAGCGAACAGATTCTCGCGGCCTCGGGAGACGGAACGGTCCGCCTGCATCGGACCACTAGCGACAATGACATCCTGACCTTTGCCGGCTCGAAGGGATATCAGCACTCGGTGGCCGCGACGCCTGACGGCCGATCCGTGATCGCCTCCGGCAGCGACGGCACTTTGCGAGTTTGGTCCGGCCACGTCCCGCAACCCAAACAGTCCTTTGTGCCGTGAGGGGCCGGTACAGCACAACGCCTTGGTCGGCGAGAACCTCGATGGTTGACCGTTGCGGTTCAATGCGATGGAAGTCCTGAATTCGGGAACCACACAAACCGATCCGCTGCGACTGTTTCATGACTGGATGGGATTGCTCAATCGCGGTTTGAGCGTGACGCCTGTCGGCAGCAGTGACTCGCACGATGTGGGCCGGCACTTCGTCGGTCAGGGGCGAACCTACATCCGCTGCAATGATCGCGATCCGAGCCATCTCGACATTGACGAAGCCGTCAACAACTTCATTCAGGGGCGCGTGTTGGTCAGCTATGGCCTGTTGGCCGAACTGACAGTGAATGAGAAATATCGTTCGGGTGAGACGGCTGCGTGTGTCTCTGTGCCACAAACCGAGCACGTTGACTTTTCGGATTTCGCAGCGGGCTGGCTAAGCTTCTCGCTTTTCGTGGGTGGAACACTCTCGGTCTTGGCCGGCGGAAGGTTGGGCACCAGCTTGGAGTCGTATTTCGACCCCGCCGACACTTGGATCACGGTCATGCGGACCTTGGTGGGAAAGAACTTTTCGTGATCCTGTCGCTTATGAGCGTGGCCACTCCCTCCGCTGTTGTCCTTGATTACCAAGTGCATTTCCTTGATCCCCTGGTCCCAAACGATCGAATCGTTTTGCCAGAATTTCGTCATGGGAATGTCCTGCTCATAGACCCCGGCTTCCTTATAGACCGGCGTGTTGAAGCAGCCATAGCCATTCTTCTGGCCCTTGTTGGGGATGTAGCACACTGACCATGTGGTGGCTTCGCTGCCCGGCGGCTTCTCCAGCACTTCCAGGCGAACGTGTGCCGTTCCGTTGCGGTAGTCGACGGGGTTCGTCCAGTCCTTGGGACGCTCCGCATTCATCAGCTTATCGCGGACGTAATAATGCGAGGGACTTGGCTTGGAGTTATCCGCGTCTTTCTTGGTAAACGTGAAGGTGGCATCGAACAGAACAAATTGCTCGGCTTTGACAGTGGACGCTCCCAGCCACAATGCGGCGAGTCCGGCCATTACCGACAGACTTCCGTGTGCCCTTCGACTGCTGGTGCAAAACATCGCTGCATTCCTTCGATCATGACGTCAATGTGGGACATCTCATGGGGGCGGTCGATCCCGTCGATCAATGACCGCCGACTGAGTGACGAACAGTCATCACCATATCGGCAGCCGCGTTGAACGCGAAGGGAGTAAGTCGCGAAGGCGCGGGCTTCACTGAGAACGCAGGCCGGTTCGCACTCGGACCAAAAGGTCATTCAGCGCGCCGGAACCGGTCGGCACATCAGGCAAAT
>CAMDPK010000184.1 GCA_945904015.1 Candidatus Kuenenia stuttgartensis
CGCGTGCCTGCCAGCGGTCGGTGTGATGGACATGCTCCGTTTCCACAAGTTCACCGCCGGACGCTTCTGGGTCGATGACTACGGCAGCGCGGACGACCCCGAACAGTTCAAAGCGATCGTCGCGTACTCGCCGTATCAGAATCTCAAACTCGGCAAAAAGTACCCGGCCACGATGGTCACGACCGCAGACACCGATGACCGAGTTGTCCCCGGTCATAGCTTTAAGTTCGCCGCAGCTCTGCAAGCCGCTCAGGCCGGTGACTCTCCGACGCTGATCCGCATCGAGACTCGCGCCGGCCACGGAGCCGGCAAGCCGACCTCCAAGATCATCGAAGAGGTCAGCGACCAGTGGGCGTTTCTGGTGAAGACGCTCGGCATGAAATAGCACGACGCGCCAGCGAGTGATCTCAGTCTCACCACTCGCTGGCGCGTCGTGCTTGTCAGTCGGCGAATCAACTCGCTGACGAACTGGTATCGTTCGGTTCAAACCTGGGCGGCTCAAACTTCGGGGCCGTCGTTTCGACTGGCCGATCTTCCGCTGCGGGGCGGCTGCTGGGACGCGACGAGGAGGAACTGGATGTGTCCACTTCGTCGTCAATGCCGCGCACCCCTTTTTTGAACTCGGTAATCCCCTTGCCCAGGCTGCGAGCCACCTCCGGCAATCGCTTACCGAACAACAGCAGCGCGACGACGCCGACGATGATGAGTTCTATTGGATGTGAACCGAACATGATGAACTCCCACTCTGAAATTCCGATTTGAACAGTTTTCAGATTCGAACAGTGAAACGGGGAATCAGGATTTCGCCGGAGGATCGTCTTCGGACGTCGTATCGTTGATCCCTTTTTTGAATTCCGTCACGCTTCTTCCCAGCGACTTCATGACATCCGGCAGCCGCTTGCCAAACATCAACAAGGCCACCAGACCCACGATCAGCATCCCCATCGGGGTAAATCCAATTCCCAACAACATGATGATCTCCCGGCAAAGGCTCACAAATCTGTTGACACAGACGCTCGAACAGAGTCATCCACGACAGGCAGTCGCGTCTCGGATGGGAATCGCGGAAGAATGGCTTCAGGCAAACTTCAGTGCGAACATCCCCAACAGCCGTGGCGGGAACTGTCGTGTCTCGTGGATGTCCACTCGGTTCGCCCGCTGGAAGAGCAGGTGGGGTGAGCGGTCGATGGGGGATTCTAACCCTGCCCCCCGGAGTGTCAACTTTCTCTTGCGCCAGCCTGCCATTCCCGGACAAATGCGGCCGATTAGCCTCGCAGATGTCTCGAAAACCATTCTTTTGTCCGCTGCCACATCGCGTCCGAGAGGACGTGCCCGACTCCGTCTTCGATGAAGGCCACAAAGTTTTTCTCGGCGTGTATCGAGGCGTAGGCGTTGGCAATCGACTTGATTCCCTCGCGGACAAAGTCGATCGGGCTGCCCGAATCCTTCTCGCCAAAGTTCAGCAACAGCGGACGTGGAGCAATCAACGCCGCGATGTCGGGCGTGTCTCCGTGAGCGAAGATGCCGGGGACAAAATTCGGGAAGCAGTGCAGCATGTGCTCGCGATGGATTGCGGCATAGGTCGGCAGGCAGCAGTTGCCGACGAGGCAACTCAGTCGTGGCTCCCACGGCCCGACCAGCCAGGTGTGAGTCGAACCCATCGAGTGCCCGTAACAGCCAATCCGATCGGCCTTCACTTCCGGACGGCTGACGAGAAAGTCGATCGCGCGCCGCATGTCGAGAATGTTTTTCCAAGCCATGCACTTGCCAGCGACGACGTACCGCAGAAATTCAAACCGCTCGAAGTTGCCGTCCTTCAACTTGCCGGTCGGGTCACGCCGCTCTTCAAAGCACAAGGCGTCGGGACTCAAGACAACGTACCCTTCGCGAGCCAACGCCGCGCCGGTGTGGTGCATCGGATCGGCCATCAAGCCAGCCGGCTCGGATTTTCCTTTGCTCCAATTCCCTGCGTGTTGATGCCAGACCGCGACCGCCGGGGCCGGCTTGTCGGCAGTGACTCCGTCCGGGATCAACAAGAGCGCCGGGATCGGATCATTCGGCTCGGCGTCGTAAAAGACCGACTCGATGCGATAGCCCGACTTCTGAATCGTCTCGCGATGCCGCACATTGAGCGGCCCCGGCTTTGGCCAGTCACCACCGAGGCAGGCGAGCAGCTTTTCGCGGAAGTCAGGCGCAGACATTTCAAAGTTCCTTGAGGAGATTGCAGATCCCAAATGACCAATGGAAGGCAAGGCGGTCACAGTTCGGCGTTCAGTTTCACGCACCAAATTGAAACTTGCAATTTGCAATCCAGAAACCCCAGCCAAGTCGTGACTGAGTACCGCCGATCGCCAAAGTATCGGTTCTGCAATTTCAAGCGGGCGAGGTATTGCAGCGGTCTGGCTGGAAGCAGTGTCGCTTTTGGGCCGCTCAAATTCACGGCATAGCCGGAAGACCAAGGCTTCGCGAATTTCCACCAGAGACGGCCATTCGCGACTTGAGTCAGATCATGCTATCGCCCGCCTTTTCGTTCAGGCTTCACTCGCGCGGGCAGAATCAAGCTTTCTTATTGGCACCATTGCTCGACCGCTCGCCACTCGGCTCCGTATCGCTCACCCGCAGGAATCGGTCCAACTGCGCGTAGGCTTCGTCGGATGTTCGCTTCGGCGACTGCAAGCGAGTTGCCTGCATCCGCCGAGCTTGAGCGATCATTCGCTTGGTCATCTTCATGGCGAGCCAAGGTCTCTCAATGTCGTTGGGATGTCACAACCATTTTCGGAACTCTTCGGCATCGACTTCGATATCTCGCAGAATTTATCGCATCAGACCTGGGCCGATGTCTTTTCCCTTGTGGACGGGAACTGTCATGCGGCGGCCGTCGAGATGTTCGAACTGCCAATGACTTCCCTTGGACTTCCGCAGAAGCTGGAAGCCCAATTTTTCCAAGGCGCGGATCAGTTCTCGCGATTTGATGTGCGGCAGATCGGCGTGGCTCACACCGTCACCTCGACATGGCGCACGCCGATGATTTCGGCTTGTCGCGGCACGCGCTTGCCAGCGGATTTGAGATCCTCCAAACACAGCAAGAGGACATCCTTGATGTTTTCCATGACTTCTTCGTACGTCTCGCCCTGCGCGTAACAGGCTTTGAAGGCCGGGCATTCGGCGACAAAGTATCCCGCCTCATCTTGTTCGATGATGATTTGGAAGTTGTGTTTCTTTTTCATCACTGAAACCTCCAAACGCTGGTTTGGCGGAGCGATGCGACCAATGTAACGCGGTCACCGGACGACCTGAAAGTCGGAACAACAGACCTTGGAGAACTGCGATCCTTCAGCGGCGGGGCCTGTGTTCGGCGAGCCGGCTCGCCTGATCAGCTTTTGTGCGGGGGTTGGCCGAGGATCAGGGGCTCGACTTCGGTGGCAACGACCTAGACGCGTTGGTCGGCTGCGCTCGCTCGCGATCTCGGCGACCAACTTGCGTTGCACGGGCAGCGGTGAAGCAGAATGGCCGGCAGGGACATACGATCAAAAAGATCAGCGAGCTTGTTCAAAGGATCGATACCGCTTGGAATGCACTTTCAGAGGTACCGAGTTGAACTTCCGCAGTTCTTGACTCAATCGAAATCAAATCACGCAACGCAGCGAGCTCGAACGACTGGACCATCATTGTGAAAACGACGTTTTGGCCGATGATCGGCGGCATTGGCGACGGATTCGCGACTTACCTTGGCGTCCTGCGCGCGATTGAATCGAACAAATGGAGTCGCTCGGACCTGCTTGATTGGTTGATCTCCGAATACAAACTGAGTGACGCATACGCTCGCAATGTGATGACGATGCTGTTGTTTGGGACGGGCTTGGTCGCGACCGAGGGTGGACGATGCTGCCTTACGGATATCGCAAAGTCACTCCTCGAATCCGCTTCACCCCTCGCGCTGTACTCGCACTTTGCAGACCAATTCGCAGGGATCAAGGAGATCGTCGAAATTCTCGCCGAACGACAACCGTTGGATGCCGGAGCACTGTTTTCGGAGTGGGATTCACGGATCCGGAAGGCAACGGGAGTGAACTGGAAGGCATCGCACGCGAGGATGCAATTCACACATCGAATTGATTGGCTTCGCTCACTCTCCATCGTTCGCAAAATCGCGGACAGCTTCTACCTTTCGACGACTGCGATGGATGACCTTGTTCGCACCAAGTCCGAACGAGCCTCAAGCGAAGTCGAGAAAGCGTCAATTTCACACAACGATATTGAAGACAAGCTGCGAGCAATCGGCGAGTTTTTTGAGTTCATGTCGATCAAACGAGCTCCGGTCAACGACGCGCGTCCCACCAGCGTGCCGCGCCTTGTGGAGAACCGACAACTCGATTGCCTTTGGGCACGTGTGATCCATTTTGGCGGGAAAGTTCAATACGCCTTCGAGGTTCAACTCGGCGGCAACATCGCCGACGCCATCGAGCGGCTGGAAATGGTCGCACCGTTCGTGCAAAAAGCTGTCGTCGTCACCGACGACAAACAGAAGCAGAAGATCACCGATCGACTCGCGGTAAAACACTCACCGTTGCGGGACAAAATCGTATTTCTGTCCTATGAAGACATCAACACGGTGGCCGAAGCCGTCAATGCGCTCAAGGTCTTCACGCGTTGTGTCTTTCACGATTGAACTTGTTTGCGGCAGTCCAGTGCCCATTGCCCGCATCTCAGCAGAACGCTTCTCGCGGATCGTTGATGACGATGCGACGGAAGATCACTGACCGACGCAACAAACTGTTCGCACAATTTCCGCAGACGCCACCTCATGTTGCGGCCGTAGCCCTCAAACTCAGCGGTGCGTAGGTTTTCGACGGCTCGGTGGATGTCGAGCTGATTGGGGACGGACTGAAACCAACTCCCCACAACCCGCAGGTCCGCATTGGAAAGTGGAATCGCTTTCGTGCGCGAGAGGAAGACTGCGAGAGAACTGATATCGCTTCCGAATGCGTGCCGTCCCGCAAGACGAGCCTCGACCATCGTGGTCCCACCGCCAACGAACGGATCAAGAATTGTGTCACCCGGCACAGTGAAGTGCTCAATGGCAGAACGAGCAAACACGGGCGAAAACCGAGCCGGGTACTTGTACAAGTTGTGTGTGAAGCCCTTCACCGGACTCTGATCGCGTGCCGCATCCAAGAACGATATGCGACTGGAAGAGATTGAGGCGGTCGGCATCGTGTGTTTACTTCCGTGTAACGAGTTGCAGCCGGGGGTCTTTTACGACACTGCGCGATCCCCCTCAAGGTGAGCTTGGAGTATCGCTAGCCCCTGACGGCTGGCCCGTTTGAGACGGAGACGTTCCGCCACGGCCGAACGATATGGCGATCGAGCGTAAGCATGCTGGTCGAGGAAGTGCTTCGGTTGAACCAAATCGCGTCTGTTTTTCTGCGGCGAACTGGTGATAGAATCTGACCATGAGCACTCAACTGACTCCCGAATTGCAACAGACGGTCGAAGCCCAAAATGGCTGTGCCACGGTCGATGCCGACGGCCAAAGCTACGTCGTGATGCGATCCGAGCTTTACCGGGAATTGCTCGGCATCGGCACTGAGGCGGACTACGAGGCGTCGTTGCAGGCGATCCGAGAGGGTTGGGACGACGTCCAAGCCGGTCGAACGGTTTCGCTCGATCGCTTCTTCCAGGAGTTCGACCGCAAACATGGCCTTTCAGGTTGAACTGTCACGGCGCGCGGCCAACGACATCGAAGAAATCTTCCAGTACATCGAAGTCGAATCCGACGCTCCCATGAATGCCGCTCGTTGGCGGCGTGGCCTAGAAAAACAACTTCTCCGGCTATCGTTCCTGGCCGGCAGTATGCCCTTCGCCGAAGAAAACCGTCATGCGCCGTGCGAAGTTCGGCAAATGCTCTTTGGTAAGTTCCGCATTCTCTACACCGTGAAATCTGAGGTTGCCTTCGTGCTGACAATCCGGCATGGGCACCGACTGCCAATCTCCGCCGCCGAACTCAATCGAATCTGGAAGCAGAAGTGATATTTGACGACGTGATTCCAACAAGCGGCGCGGCAAGTCGTCGGTCTGGCCGATATATCGGCGACCGGTCGTTTCACTGACCAGCACATAGGAATGAGGTCGCAATAACTTCCTTCCCGAAGTGAAACAGGCTGCTATGAGCCGCAGGGCGCTAGCCCCGGTTCGGAAGACACGAACCGGGGCTAGTGCCTTGCGGCTGATTAGGAAGTAATCACAGCCCCGTTCCATAAACCCAAAATTGACCGGTTTCAGGCTCGATCACGGTTTGGCTGGCCCGACCATTGAGAAATGCAAACGGGACCGAGCCTGACGGCTGGTCCCGTTTGGGGAAAACTCCCCAAGTCATCCTCTTGGAGAACCGCTGCTTCATTGATCGAGGTGTCTGGCACGTCAGGAAGTTACGACGAGGACAAGTCGTCGAGCTCACCCCCTGGATCACCTTGGTTGCGCTCTCTTCGCCACCCTCTGCGGCTCAATCTGTTAAGCGTGATCCGCTTGCTCTGGCTCACTTGTACCAGAGCCTTTTAGACGCCGGGCTAGCCAAAACCCGTGCTGATGTGGCCCGCTATTTTGGCGTCAGTCGGGCCAGGGTGACTCAAGTTCTTCAGCGGCTGGATCGGTAATTCCGAGCCGGCTGATTTCTCATGGATTGGCAGCGTGCCCGTCCGTTTTCTTCATTCAAATTTGAAAGCTCAAAATATGACTACCCCAACTCAGAAATCACTTCTCCCACAACACAGGAAACTCATTGAGGCATCAGGGATCACAGAGAAAATTATTCGTGATCGAGGCTACCACTCCGAAACCGTCAAAACGGAATTGGCGAAGCTGGGATTCTCAAGTTCACAAAGGAATGTGCCCGCACTGGTGATTCCGATCTGGACAATCAATGGTCAAGTTTCACTTCACCAGATTCGGCCTGATCATCCTCGGTTATCGCGAGGGAAGGTGGTCAAGTACGAAACGCCATCGGGGGCAAATCTGGTAATCGACGTTCCGCCGTCTGTGCGCGAAAAAGTGCTTACAGACAAGGAGCCGCTTTTCATCACCGAAGGCATTCGAAAGGCTGATGCCGCCGTAACCCACGGGCTGACGTGCATTGGCTTGATGGGGGTCTACGGCTGGAAACAGCAAGAAGGCTTCTTGCGTTCGATTCCACTCGATCAACGCCCTGTTTACATCGTCTTTGATTCGGACATTGCGACAAACACCCATGTAGCCAGGGCAGCAGCGGGCCTATTTGCCGTCCTGGAGTCAATGGGCGCGAAACCACATGTCGTAACGCTGCCCGCCAACGGAGCAGATAAAGTTGGACTCGACGACTACCTCGTGGCTCAAGGATCTCCAGCAGGGCTGTACTCGCTGGCCAAAGCCGAACCCCCATCATTTCAAGATCGGCACGATGATCCTGTAGAACCGAAATACGAGTCCGACGACAACGGGATTTACAAAATCATCCACACGGATGATGGACCGAAGAAACGCCCGATCACAAATTTTTCGGCAAGGATTCTCTCGGAAACGGTGTTCACAAGGTCCAACGAACAACAACGTGAACTCGATATCGAAGCTACTGTGAGAGGCACAAAGCTTTTGATCACAGTTCCGGCAGACGAATTCGACCGGATGGCATGGCCTATTACGAGACTCGGAGCAGACTCGATCATTTATCCCGGCAATGGAGCCAAGGATGAAGTTCGGGCGGCAATCCAGATTCTTTCGCCAAACATTCGGAAGCTAGTCGGCATCGACAAGTTGGGTTGGCACCAAGTCAATGGATTGCGCTTTTTTGTGCATGCCGGAGGCGTCATCGGTGGGGAAACTTCACCAGGGGCCAATTCTGTGGAACAGAACCGTCCCTCAGGTAACTTTCAACGGCGTAATCAGTTAAAGCTAGATATTGCCGTGGGGACGATTTCCCGGGAAGCAGAGGACGCTCTGGGAATCAGAATGCGTATACCCAAGTCGCTGCGTCGATATGCCTTGGAGGCACCAAGTGCGGGCCATCAACTTCAAAAAGACATTCGAGCCAGCATGGAGTTGCTGGATTTGGCCCCAAGTCGGATTTCAGTTCCGGTCTACTGTGCGATCTGGTACTCCGCCCTTGCTGTAGCTGACTTCTCAATTCACTTCTATGGAACCACTGGAAGTTTTAAGACGGAATACGCGGCTCTAGCCGCCCAACACTTTGGTGCAGGTATTGACTCTCGACATCTTCCGGCCAATTGGGGATCAACGCCAAACTACATTCGGGCGATGTCTGCCCATGCTGGAAACGTCATCCTTCCTGTCGATGACTTTGTTCCAACAGGTTCCCAATACGACATTGAACGGTCTAATCGCGCGGCTGAGGACGTCTTTAGATCCCAAGGGAATGCAGCAGGCCGAGGGCGGTGTTACCGCGATGGTACACCCCAAGACCTTGAGCAGCCGAAGTGCCTCATTCTTAGCACAGGGGAAGTCCGCCCCAGCGGTCATTCACTGACATCCCGGATACTGACTCTGGAGGTAAATCCTGGTGACATTGCTGAAGGAAGTGACGAGGCCAAAATGAGTGCCTTGACGCAGGCCCAACAGATGGCAAAGTCGGGGGCTTATTCCAGGGTGATGGCTGCGTACATTAGCTGGCTCGCGTCAGACTACGACAATCAACAGAAAATCCTTGCAGAACAAATCCAAGAACTTCGGAGCGTGTTTTCCTGTGAGCACTCAAGGACGGTTGATGCCGCAGCAAAACTGTTGGCGGGATTGGACCGCTTCCTAGATTTTGCCTCAACCATCGGTGGAATGGACGAAGAGTGTTACGAGGGAGTTTGGAAACTCGCACATGATGGGTTGTTTGAGGTTTTGGAGACTCAAGATCGAGACCAAGCGGATGAATCTCCGGTAAATCGTTTTTTGGAATTGCTCCGGACTGCCTTGGCAACTGGACGAGCTCATTTGACGTACCTCCTGTCGCACGCCGAAGAGGACAACGCCTTTGGTAACCCCACCTATTTCGGCCATCAGGAACGGACTTTCATTGAGCCTAAGCCGGCAGATGAATCATCGCCGCGCTCTGAAAACGCCTCCACCGTTGCACAAGGCAAAGAATCAGACACTATCGTTCCCGAACGCAAGAGCATATTCACTCCACAAGGGCAGAGGATCGGGTGGAAGCACCTCGACAATCTGTACTTTGAACCCAAGGAGTCTCTGGCGGTCGTTCAGCGACTTGCCAAAGACATGCAGCAGCCTCCAATTCCGATGAATCACAAGGCTCTGGGTAAACGATTGGCAGAGCGTGGACTGTTGGCATCTAGTCGCAAGGATCGCAACGTAGCCAGAGTCAACATTGAGGGACGGAAGGAAGACGTGTTCCACATTCGGCTGGACACGTTCATGGAACTTGTGCGGTGTGAAGGGGACTTTGTGGATGAACGAAATGAAGTTGCATTTCGAGAACGAGAACAAGCTGATCAGCGCCAGCAGCAATCAGCATTGCTCAGGAAGTCACGGCAGGAACTGGTTGATGACTATATGCAGCAACAATTCATGAAGTTGCTGAATGTTGACTCGCACTCATCAACGATTTGATTCACGGTCGTGTTTAGCCAGCAGGATGCTCATTGCGCTTGCTAGCGCAACTTGCCGCAGAATGCTCAGGGAATTGGAACTGTGAGAGTGCTCACAACCAATGATCTCTTCCGCAAACTCCAATGATGGAAGTGCAGACACGATGCAACGGCCCTGAAGTCTAACTGGCTTCGGGGCTTTTGTTTTTTCCGTCTTCAGTGGAGCAGAACCGAGTCTGATTTTGAATGACGCGCTTCGTCATCTCGGCGCGAATTCATTCAGTCGGCTACCTAGCACGCTACTCAAGAGCTTGCGAGCCATACAAGCATATGCGGGTGCGGTAAAAGGAATTGGAGACAGAGATGCCGATGCTGCTACGGATGATGAAACAGCCAGTGCTGTCAAACATCAAACAGTTTGGACATCCCTGAAAGGCTACAGGCGGAGCTTCCCAAACCGTTTTGGCGGACTGCTACTGCCACTGAAAACGAGCAACACGCTCAAAATGAAAAAGCAGAACCAAAAGAGGATGAACAAGAAAAAGAACAGGAAGAACACGAATGAAAAGAAGGACTAGAAAATGGACAGGAACAAGAACAAGAAACAGAAGAGGATGAAAAACAGAATCAGGTCAGGACACAGGAAAACGTAAAGAACAAAAGCAGGGACATTAAAAAAAGGGAAAGTCAATCACTTCAGAGAAATGGACCTTCGGTCAGGAATCTGAAGTGGTTGTCATCCCGATCACTTTTGAAAAGGAAAACCAACCAATGGGCACAGACCATGCGGCAGTGCCGCAAGTCAGAGCTTTCGGCAAAGGCAAAGACGGCAGGAAACCAGCAGGGACGAAGACCCTGCAACTCTTCCTGCCAATGCCGTTGTACTTCCATGTTCAGGCCCAGGCCGCACTCTCTCAACTGGACATCCGCCAGTACGTTGGGAAGTTCCTGGAGGAAGCATTCCCTCTGACTTCAACATCGAACGGAACATCCTCGACCTGACCTCCCCAAAGGGTCTGGTCGCCGGAGCAACTCTGAAACAACGGCTGGGCACGTTCCGTGACGAACCACAGAAGAATTATCCAATATCGAGATTGGCTTGGGCCGGAACGCGGATTGGTACAAGTCTTTTGCTTGATCAGAGGAATCGCCGTGATCGTTTTTCAAGCCGCAATAGCCCTGAACATGAAGGTGATGAAATGTGTTCCGTGCTCCGGCAGTGAATCTGATTGCCGGCGACGGGAACCTCTCAGGGGTAAAGAGCACGAGAACAATCTCGGTGGTTCTTTCATTCCTGGAGACTCCGAAGTGGCCCATGAACTTGCAACGACAAACGGGCGTACCGCCATGATGTACGCCGGAGAGATTCCTTGGCACGGTCTGGGAACTCGGCTGAACGAGCCTGCAACGGCGCGTGAAGCCATTGAAGCGGCAGGACTGAATTACCACACCGACCTCAAAGACATCGAAACCACAGATGGGATTCCAATTCCTCAACGGAAAGCGGTGGTCAGGTCTGACTCCAGAGACGTTCTTGGGGTAGTTGGGACAAGCTACGTTCCTGTCCAAAACCACCAAGCCTTTGGATTCCTCGATGCCGTGGTTGCCGATGGAAATCTTCGGTATCACACCGCCGGAGCTTTGGGAAAAGGGGAACGGGTTTGGATGCTGGCGAAACTGCCCGAAAATATCCGGGTGAAGAACTCAGATGACATCACCGAGAAGTTTTTGCTTCTCAGCAATTCACACGATGGAAGTTCATCCCTGAGAGTTCATTTCACACCGATCCGAGTGGTCTGTGCTAATACTCTGGCCATTGCGGCAAGGAATGGCCGAGGACAAGGGGTTTCCATCATTCACAAGGGAGACCTGTCAGCAAAGGTTCAACAGGCACAGGAAGTTCTCGGACTGGCGAAATGGTTTTACGACGACGCTGAAGAGCAAATCAATCGACTGGCCCGACACTACCCCAGCCTGCGTCAGTTGGAAGAATATTTTCGCCAAGTCTACCCGGACTCCCCTGATGGAGAATCCTCACGAACGAAGAATGTCCGTCAAGAAATGTTGCGACTCTTTGAAGAAGGAATCGGACATGACATGCCGGAAATTCGTCACACGACTTGGACTGCTTTGAACGCGGTCACCGAGTACGTGGACCACTACCGCTCAACACGCGGAAAGAATTCAACAGAGCGAGCCAGCAATCGACTGGAATCTGCTTGGTTTGGGTCGGGTGCCCTGTTGAAGAAACGAGCTTGGGAACTCGCTCTGCAAATGGCGGTATGAAGTTGCAGTCAGTGCTGTCACGAACAAGAACAACTTTGCGAGAAAGATAATCACAAAAAATGCGGTATTGAAATGAGTGGATCTAAACTTCTCATTTCAAAGGAGCATTGTTGTGAGTGAATCTGAATCTGAATCTGAATCTGAATGTGTTGTGATTAACGGAAACCTGAAGGTCTATTTAGGCCGCACTCTCTTGAAAATTGGGCCAGTGAGGTATCAGGACAGGGTGGTAAGAGTTAGTCAGAGAATGATTTCGATCTGCCTGAGTGAGATGTGGATCAACTTTGTTGCTCCAGACAAACCAACCAGAGTTGTTCTCGGCAAGAATTCAGATACTGGCGAGCTTCTAGTTCTGCCCGCCAATTCAGTGTGGAATCCGTCCGTTAAAGTAGTTCGGAATAGAAATGGCACATGCAGGTTTACAAAGACCGTTTCTCCGGAAATTGTCGCAACGCTGTTTCCAGATGGTGCAATACCTGTCTTTGTTCTCGATGAGGTCCGGGCGGAGATTAGTGACGGAGTGAAATACATTGCATTGGGGTGTGGAAAACAGGAGCAAATAGAAGCTATCTGCAAAGACGAAGAAAGACCACGAGCTACTGAGGCAGTTTCCAATGGTTCTGAACAGTTCGAGTCTCAAAGTATGGCGACAGCAGGGTCAGACGAAACTTCTTCAGCACAAAGCATGTCAATAACAACTGAGGAGCCAAGTTCGACTCCGTAACGATCTTGGTCATTAAGTTTGGCGTATCTAAAGCGACGCCTTCGTGATTCGGGTAATCGATCACGGAGGCGTTCTTCTTTTCAAGGAGCAAACACATGCTGAAGGTCAACGTTGGACTGAGCCGAAAGTTGTCCCAGGATTTCAACTCAACGGGGTTCAGCTTGAATCTGGAAGGAGAAATCGGCGTGGGGCTCGACGATCCAGAGGCCATGATTGAGAAGGTCAAAGAGTTCTATGATTGCGCCGAGGAAGCTCTCAATCAGCAGATCGAACGATACGAGGGTGAGTCCGCTATCGGCAGTCGGGATGGACAACAACGAGTCCGCTCCAACGGTCATTCAAACGCAGCACCTGCCAAGGAATCATCCAATAATGGGGCTTCCAATCAAAATGGCAATGGCCAAGCTGCCAATGGGGACGTTGCGACGAACAAGCAGGTTCAATATCTGCTCAATCTTGGGAAGCGTCAGGGACTGACTCCATCCCAATTGGAAAATCGAATCGAAGGCATCCTGAGTAAGAAGATTGGCGTCTATGACCTGACCAAACGGGAAGCTGGAGACGTGATCGATTCCCTCAATCAAAGCGCGGCACCAGCCACCAACGGCAACGGACGAAACCGCATCAATCGCTGAGGGGAGCCAGCTTGAAAGAGCAAGCCAGGGAACTGGCACTCCAAATGGCAAACCTAGCAGCCTGTTGAAAAAGCCGTCGTTGGCTTGACGTGTGTGACAGGGCACTATGATCTGCGACCTTGAGGGACTCGCGAGCAGGAGGAGCTGGGAATGGCGATGGGACATTGGCAGACGGAGCAGCAGCAAGAGTTTTGGATTGCG
>CAMDPK010000185.1 GCA_945904015.1 Candidatus Kuenenia stuttgartensis
GGGCTGGGTTCGCTGACCGACAACCTGCCGACGTTTGTCGTGCTGCCGGATCATCGCGGGTACGCCTCGAACGGGCCGAAGAATTGGGCGTCGGCGTTTCTGCCGGCTCACACGCAGGGGACGACGATCTTCCCGCAACGCGAGAACCCCATCGAAGACCTGCTGCCGCGAGCCGACTTCGTCACCGCCGACAGCGATCGCGCGGGGTTGGAATTATTGAATCGCGTGAACCGCCAGTTTGAACAAGCGCGGCCGGGTGATTCCCGTTTGGAAGCGCGGATTCGGTCCTATGAATTGGCGGCCAAGATGCAGTTGTCGGCACCGGAAGCGTTGGATATTTCGCGGGAGCCGGCACATATCCTGAAGATGTACGGTTTGGATGGGAATCATGGGATTGATGGGAATAATGAAAACCATAAATCCCATGATTCCCATAAATCCTATCCCACAGAAATCAACATCCCCGAAGAGGCCGAATACTTCGGCCGCAAATGCTTAATCGCACGCCGCTTGTTGGAACGCGATGTGCGATTCATCCAGATTTGGTCGGGCAACGACAACAGTTTCCCGCGGCGCAATTGGGATAGCCACGAAGACGTCGAACGCGATCACCGCCCGCTCGCGATGGGCATGGCCATCGGAGCCGCCGCGCTCATCAAAGACTTGAAACAACGCGGCCTGCTCGACGACACGCTCATCCTCTGGACCACCGAGTTCGGCCGCATGCCTTCGACTCAAGGCTCAAAAGGCCGAGACCACAACCCGTTCGTCTTCACCAACTGGCTCTGCGGCGGCGGCATCAAGGGAGGCACGACTCACGGCCTCTCCGACCAATGGGGCTACAAACCGCTCGACCGCGAACACCCCACCGAGGTCTACGACATTCACGCCACGATCCTGCACCTGCTGGGCATCGACCACACGCAGCTCACCGTCCGCCACAACGGCATCGACCGCCGCCTCACCGACGTGCATGGGCATGTGATTGACGAGATCGTCGCGTAGGAGGATTGCCCGCCGTTTGGAAAGCTCTCGCTAGCCGATCTGCATCGCGGCGGCGAGAACATGCCCGACTCGCTATTTAACCTGAAAGGCAAAGAGCTGCGCACTCTTCAGGTAGAACTTCAATCTCACGATCCGGCCCCGCAGGCCGGCCAGATCGGCCTGGTCGCGCCAACGCGGTGCAAGCCGCAACCCATCCACCGCCTCCAGTCGCGTGGACTCTTCGCGCGTGAATCCAGGCAAGGGGTTGCCGTCCTCGTCAAGGACTTCGATTGCCAGCCAACCGTTCCGGGCATCGGCGTTGAGTTCCAGTCGAGTCCCTTCAAGTTTGAACGGCTTCGTGATGAGCCAGCCGAGTTCCGCATCCTTCCAAGGTTCGAGGTAGACGAACCGGTCGAGGGGGAGCTTGGCCAGACCGATCGCCGGAAGGTAGGGATGCCGCATGTGGCCGTTGGGCCAACCGGTGTAGTAGAGCCAATGCTCATCCTGCCATGTGACGATGGTGGCCGCGTTGTGAATCATGTCCTTGTCGAAGGTGCCGTCGGGGCCGCGAGGAATGAGCGGCTTCTCGGCGTAGATCCAGGTCAGATCCCAATCGCACGCATGTCCTCCGCGGCGCGTGGCCAGGTAGCAGTTCCACACGTCTCGCTCATGACGCCGCCGGTCGTCCCCAACCTCGACCTGTGGGATGTTGAATGTCGGCCACTCCATCACGACCATCAATCCGAAGTCGATCCCCTCGTGCTGCCAGAAGTTCACGGTATGGATTTGACGCCGCTTCGCTTCTTCGGAGCCCTCGCGGTCGAAGATCCAGTTGCGGACGGTTTTCCAGTTTGTCGGGTCGGCCTTCACGTCCGGGTTGATCATCTCGCGTGCGCCGCGTAGTTCCGTCGGCCCGCCGCCCGCTCCGAAATCGGTGCGTGTGAAGAGTCGATAAACTTGGGCACGCTCGTCCCAGACCATCTGGTTGAGCGTGTCGGCGGCCCGACCAGTGACCGGCCGGCCCTGGTTGTATTCGTGCCAGCGCAGACCATCGCTGGAATGGGCGAGGCAAGCGGCATGCGGGTGCGAACTCGAGTCCAGCGGGCGGTGCGCCGATTTGTACTTATGCGCCGGATCGGTCTCGTGCGGGTCGAGGAACCAGCCGCACCCCTGATGATCGAAAAGGTTGTTCTCTTTGCTGCCTTCAAATTCGCGCAGCCCCAGGTTGGGCTTCTTCCAATGCAAACCGTCATCCGACACCGCGCGGCATCCGTAGTCGACCGGGCCGGTGTAGCCGTAATGCATCACGAACTTGCCACCTTCGCGGGAGACTGAACCGACCTGAAACAAGTTTGCTTGCTCCCAGGGTCTGTCACGCACCAGCACCGGTTTGCCCCCGTTGGACTTCACAGCCTGATTCAGTTCGCGATGGATGTTGTGGCGATGTGAAATGACGTAGTCGTCCGTCAACAATTGTTTGCTCAGCCCCACCGCAATCGGGGATTCACGCCACACTTCCGCGATGCCAGGCAACGGCAAAGCGGTCCGCGGCACCGAAGGCTGCGGCACCGCTGGTTGCTCGGCACTCAGCAATCGTGCCAAAAACAAACAGCATGTCAGTGCGGTCATTTGTCCGAGTTCGCGTCGATTCAGAAGCGAGTTCATGTTGTCCAAGTTTCGCAGAAGCAGCACCGGAATCGTGCCAATAATTCATTCGGCCCAGAGCATCTACTTTGAGGCGAGAGCGGCTTGAGTATCCGACATCTGCGACTTCCCTTTGTGTGTCAATTCGGCGTGGGCATACGATCTCGTCGATCATCTCGCGAGGCGTCGTCCTGCGGTCACGGAGCCGGGATGAGAATCGAAATGCGGGGCACGCATCGCCAATGATTTCGAGCCATTCGATCCGCCGTGAGCGGGGCCGTCAATTAGGGAGCGGATGAGAGTGGGACTTACGAAGGCCGCGTTCGCAATCAGCATCGCCAAGCCGAAGGTTGGCATTCCCAATGCGAAGACGATTCCCAGATGCAGAAAGACCGCGACTAGCAGCACCAGCGGGCGCGTCCAGCGATTCCAGATCAACACGCAGTACGACAGCTCAAAGGCGACTGTCAGATGCGTCAGGGCGTTGATGATCAGTGGCCAATCGGCGAGCCAGGTCAAGTCGAGCGTTTGGTACTCTTGATTGGCGATGCCTCCCCAAAATGCGAAGCCGGTCCACCACGACAATCCTTGCAGCTTCGAGAGACCCGCGAAGAGATAAATCACGCACATGTGGCACTGCATCAGCCGGATGGCGAGGTTGGCGGTGACGGACGATGAGTCGATGGTTTGGCCTGCGCGACGTGCTCGCCACGCATCGACGGAGAATCGCAAGCCGCTGGGACCGACCATCAGGTACAGCGACAGCAGGCCGTTGATTTGGTCGAGGCCGTACAACGCTCCAGGTGTGCGGTGCGCGTACGAGACGGTGAAGACGAACGCCAGCACTGAAACCACGCGTGTCCAAAGTCCGATGGTCAGCAAGACAAAGGTCGTGAGCGCTGCGACGTGCATCGACCACAACGCCGCCGGGCTGCGACACCAGTTCAAGACGCTCCACGAATAGCCGCCTTGGTTCGCCTGAGCGATCACTTCGCGCGACAGCCAACTCTGTTCGCCGAAGAAAGCTTGCAAATCCAACGTCCAGACCGCGTGCGTGTAGAACAGCATCAGCCCCGCCAGCACGCGGATCAGACAGAGCGTTGACGGATCGGTCGGCGCGAACCAGAAGCGGTTCCACATGGTCGCCGTCGCCGACGAGCCATCACGGAGATAGGCAACCGACAGTCCGATCAACCAACGCATTCGAGCAAACATGACTCACCGCCTCTCTGAGCCATACGTGCCGAGAGGACGCTCAGCGAACAGCGATAAATCGTCCAGCCGCTTGCCCGATGAAATATGCTGCGGACCGGGCACATAATGCCGTCGTAGCGAGAGCGTGACCTCGGCCGCGTGATGCTCGTGCCGCAGATGCTCGGCGTAGGAGTGCGTTACCGCGTCGAACAACCCGCGGCGACTGTCATCGATCGCGAGGTTGTTCAGGAACTCGCTGAGCATGAAGTGGCGGTGATATCGCAAACGCGGCTGATGCTGTTGAGCGTTCGGAAAAATGCCATGCTCGACGTGGCCGTCGTCGAAATGCAGCTCGTAGCGGACCAAGTGACTCGGCCCCGGTTCGGGTGCAAAGAAGTGATACCCGTGGTTGAGATTCATGCCTTCGAGATAGGGCCGAAACACCAACCACGCTCGTTGCCAAAGCGGTGACGTTGGCGCGACGGCCAGCGGGGCAATCACCAGCGCAATCAAATGCAGAACGAGTCCAACCGAAACGATACGGCGTAGCCACGGTCGACGAGTCCAAACCGACTCGACGGCGTTTTTCGGCGGAACATTGTCTTCGGTGGTGACGGTCATCTCCTTGGAGGAATCGACCAGCAGGCCGCCTCGCGACCAGCACCAACCACCTCGACGAGCGCAAACAACAAGCCCGGCGTTTTCGGAACCTCCGGGCCTGTGTGCATCAACGGAGTTTCACCGGAAGGCGTTAGTCTCCGAACTTACGCCGTTCCAATGATCGTCGAGAACCTGACAGTTTTCGAATCGCCCGTGGCCCGGCTACGGATAATTCACATAAACCGTCCGGCCTGGAATCAGCCGCAGACGGCGAATTCCGATGTCACGGACTTTCGTCTCGACCTCCCGGACGATCATCTTGTCTCCCTTTCGCTCGGATTTCTTGTCCGTCCGCACGATCTCGAACTTCACGTCGTAAATGTGCGGAATGCTTGAGTAAAGCGGCTCGGACTCGAAGTGCCATATCTCGTCTTCGCCGAAGTAGCCCTCCAGTTCGTCGAAATGGCCAGCCTCGTCTTCGACGATGACTTTGATTTCCTCGTCAGTAGCAAGCTTGCGAAACGTGTCGTCGCTGACACTGATTTCCAACAGCCCGACTCGCGGATGCTTTGTGGAATTCACACGCTTCGAGGGCAACAGATACGTCCTCCCGAGCGTTCCCTGCACTCCGTTGTCGCTGACAAAGTGTTGTTGTCCGGCTCCATTTGCATCCGTGACGGAATTCATGGGCATCCCCGTATTCATGGGCATTCCGGTTGATTGCAACATCGGACCTTGACCCATTGTGGGGGCCATCGGTGCGTAGCCTTGATACATCCCTGTCGGCATCAAATACCCGTCAGAAACGGGGCCTCCACCCATCACGATGCCGCTCGAGCCACCGAAACTGCCACTACTTCCGCCCGACGAGCCACCGCTGCTGCCATGCCAGAATCCTCCACTGCTGCCACCGGAAGAACCACCGCTGCTGCCGTGGTGAAACAACCCGCTGAAACCTCCGAAGTGTCCCGACGATCCTCCGCTGCTGCCGTGCCAGAAACCGCCGCTGCTCCCTCCGGACGAGCCCCCGCTGTGGTGTCCAAAGAGGAACCCGAAGCCGGCCTGGCTGGGAGTCGCGTTCGCGAACACCAACATCCCAGCCAGCAACAGGGCCAGTTGTGTGCGACGTGTTCCGAGCATTTCGATTCTCCTGTTCTGACCAATGAGATGGCGTGCGGCGCAGACCAGTCGCGCCGACACCCCAACGACTGCCCGTCCAACCTACCATGCGGGTTGCATCGGCAAGTTGAGTTTGTGCCACATTTCGCGAGGCAATCGGACCACATCCCGACACAATTGGCACACACCGCTGGCCACGCAAAACTGTTGTCCTGAGTTCAATTCCGACATTCCGACCTCGCCCCCTTCCGGAGATCACGATGCTTGAACGTCGTCTCGAACCCGAAGTCATGGACACGTCCGAGGACGCTCACGACTACGACACGATGGATCACCGCGCTGTGAACCGCGTTTTCGTCGACGACTTCCTGAGCTTCGTTCGTGCGAATGGCTTCGACGACAGACTCGCGAATCTGCGGCAACCGCTGCGTTTACTGGATGTCGGCACCGGCACGGCGCTCATCCCGATCGAGCTGTGCAGCCGCCGAGGTTCTTGCCAAATCATCGCCATCGACCTCGCGGCCGAGATGCTCCATCTGGCCGATCGGAACATCGCCAAAGCGGGTTTCGCAAGCTCGATTCAAACTGAGCGAATTGATGCCAAACAGATGCCCTATGCGACCGGTTCCTTCGAAGCAGTCATTTCCAACAGCATCGTGCATCACATTCCAGAGCCGAAAGCCGTGTTCGCGGAAATGGCTCGTGTTCTGCAACATGGGGGTCCGCTTTTCGTTCGCGATCTGTTGCGTCCCGAATCGCTGGCAGACGTCGATCAGTTGGTCGCCACATACGCCGGGCGAGAGAACGCGCACTCGCAACAGCTCTTTCGCGACTCGCTGCACGCGGCACTGACGTTGGATGAAGTCCGAGACATCGCCGTTGCTCACAGCATTCCGGTGACGTCCGTCGCGCAGACGTCTGATCGCCATTGGACGTTGGCTTGGTCAAGCGGCTGAGGATTCCATTGGCGAGCGGGGGACGTCAGTCCTCCGAGTCAAACGACAAATCCCACGACCAATCGGACTCGGAGGGTTAACACCCTCCGCTCGCCTGCTGCGGCAGATTTCGCCGACTCTCAAACTGCAAACTCTTGCTGATTGGCAATCTCACTCTGATCCATAAACTCAACTCAAGCTACCAAATCTCCCGCGTCGATCTCGGAAAGGAGTCCTCATGCTCACCGATGGTGAGGCAGCGCTTGGCACCAATGCCAGACGCTTCAGTGAATCAGTCAGCGGCCCACAAGGAGTATGGCATGCGTCCCTGGATGAAAATGCTCGCGATCGGCGGGGTCATGGGAGTGGCGTTGGGAGTCAGTTTGGCCAGCGAAAAGCCGACGGATCGGCGGGCTGCCACGCCGACCAAGAACAGCCGGTCCGGACGTTTGGAATTCATCAGCCGCGGCGGGGCTGCCAGCGAACAGTCCGATGCGCCGGCTGATCCAACCACCGATGATGTCGCCGACGAATTGGCGGCTGAGGCTTCCGCAACTCCGAAACGGTTCAGCCGCTCGAAGACTGGGCTGAGCGAGGAACCTGCCTCGGTCTCATCGACACGAGCCTCGCTCAAGCCGACGAAAAACCTCATCGGAAGCGCCGGCAATCTCTCGGACCTGAAAAAAACTTCGAGCACGGCCAGAACCCCGTTGAAGCCGCTCGCGGACAACGTCGAATTTCTTTCGCCACCAGACTCCGAAGCCACCGACGAAGCCCCGATCACTCGCAAGCTGGTCCATCGGATATCCGCCTCTGGCACTCAACAGGCCGGCTTTGCCGCGCCGCCGACAGCGGTGGCTGAGACCGATGGCGAAGAATCCGCTGACGGAATTGTCGCTGCGGATTTTCAACAGAAGCCAACCGAAAAGGCCACGGTCAAGCCGGCGCGAGCAGAACGAGACCAAGTATCCTCTACGACCGCTCAGCACGATCCAGCCGTTTTGACGCCTGCCTCGAAGGCCAGCCGCGTTTCGGTCATCAGTGATCGCTCTCCGAGGCCGATGCCTTCCGCCACGACACGTTCCGTGCGATCAACCGCAGTGGTGGACCACGCCAGTCTCAGCAAGACTTCGTCCTCGTCCGGGACACCTTCGGTCTCCGTCGAATGGGCCAAGCACGGCGAAATCAACGTCGGACAGGAATGTGCCTGTGATCTGATCGTGAAGAATTCCGGAAAAGTTTCGGCACGCGAAGTTGTCGTCGAAGCCATCTTCCCGGCGTCGGTGCGACTGACGCAGGCGAATCCCGAACCGGCGATGGTCTCCGATCACCTCGAATGGTCGATTCCCGAACTCGCCGCGGGCGAAGAGCGCACGATTCACATCACGATGATACCCAGCCAGCGCGGCGATCTGGCGACGACCGCCAACGTCCGCTTCACCGGCACGGCAGCCAGCGTCTTCAGGGTCGCAGAGCCGTTGTTGAATATCACCACGCAAGCGCCGGCCGAAGTCATCATCGGCGATCCGCTGGTGCAGACTGTGACGATCACCAATCCCGGCACTGGCATCGCTCAGAACGTCAAGATTCAAATCGTGACGCCGGCGGGGTTGGAGGCCACGCGCGGCGACCGCTCGCAGATCGCGATCGGCGCGCTCAATCCGGGCGAATCGCGAACCGTGCGTCTGTCGTTCACCGCCATCGCCGGCGGCGAGCAGACTCTCGAAGTCGCAGCCACTGCCGATTCCGGTTTGAATCAAACTACTGAAGCGACCGTCAAGGTGATTGCTCCGTCGCTTGCCATCGCGGTCGAAGGCCCCGGCCTGCGATACGCCGGACGCGACGCTCGCTACACGCTGAACGTTGCCAACGAAGGCCAAGCCGCGACGAACAATGTCCGCGTCACGCATCGCATTCCGAAGGGATTCAAATTCGTGAAGGCTGACAAGGGTGGCACGCTGGACGCGAACACCGGCTCGGTTCTCTGGTCCATCGGGCATCTCGAACCCGCTCAGTCCGTTCAATTGAAACTGCAACTGCTGGCCACGGAGCTCGGTCAATTCGAGCATCACGTGTCCGCCTCCGCCGAACATGGCGTGACCGCCAAGGCGGACACGACGACGACCGTCGAAGGCTCGGCGTCGCTGGTCCTGGAGATTCAAGACCTCGAAGACCCCGTCGAAGTCGGCCAGGAAACGGCCTACGAAGTCCGCATCAGCAACACCGGCTCGAAGTCAGCTCAGAATGTTGGCCTCACGTTTGAGATGCCGGGCAGTGTCGAACTCCTCAACGTGCAATCGGCGACTCAGCATCTGACGAAGAACGGTTTGATCATGTTCAACGATCTGCCGGAGTTGGCCCCTGGGAAGACAGCTCTCTTCCGCATCCACGTCCGAGGTGCCGCCGAAGGCAACCAGCGAGTTCGTGCTCGGCTCACCAGCGAGTCGATTGAGCACGAACTGATCACCGAAGAGCTGACCAAGTTCTCTGCCGAGTAAAAACTGTAGCGCACGCGGCTCGCGTGCGCTACGGAAACAGTCGCTCGATCCGCCACGAGCCGTCAGCCTGTCGCCGATAGATCAGCCGATCGTGCAAGCGTGCGATGCCTCCCTGCCAGAACTCGACGTTCTCGGGAACGATGCGAAAGCCGCCCCAATTCGGAGGCCGAGGGATCGCGCCACCCGCGAACTTTGCCTCGAACTCGGCGGTGAGTCGTTCGAGCGTCGCTCGATCGGAGAGCGGTTGGCTCTGCGACGAAGCCCAGGCACCAATGCAGC
This sequence comes from Candidatus Kuenenia stuttgartensis, assembly GCA_945904015.1. Classification (GTDB taxonomy): domain Bacteria; phylum Planctomycetota; class Planctomycetia; order Planctomycetales; family Planctomycetaceae; genus SXKJ01. The sequence continues at coordinate 9,254 of CAMDPK010000185.1, forward strand.
TTTCTCGCGGCCGACCTGCGAAATAGGCGTCCGATTCGGCATCGCTCGCGCGGACGACGGCCCCTTCAATCCGGACCTGCCGCTCAAGTTCTTTCCAGTGCAGCACGGCAGCAGCCAGGGGATTGTCGGCGAGTTCGTCACCCTTGCGGCTGTCGTGGTTGGTGTAAAACAGGAAGCCACGTTCGTCCCAACCCCGCAGGTAAACGATGCGCACGGATGGCCGGCCATTGCGAGTCGCCGTCGCCAGCGACATCGCCTGCCAGTCGATGACGTTCGCGGCCTGCACGTCGTCGAGCCAACATTGAAACTGTGCGAACGGATCGGCGGCCAAGTCGCTTTCGAGCAACTTGTGCTTCGAGAATTCGGTACGAACGACAACGTCGAAACTCATGGTTCTTCTCGTGGGGCAGGTTTTTAACCTGCCCGGCCTTGGCAGGTTGAAAACCTGCCCCACGATGTCAGCTACGAATCAGACTCGACGACCGCCACATTCTTCGTCGGTTGGCTGCGAAGCGACAGCACCAAGACCACGCCCAGAAGCATCAAACCGGCTCCGGCCCAGTACGGTAAGACGACACTGTTGGCGGGTTCCTGTTTGTCGAGCTTGAACAGCCACACGCCCAGCAGTGGGCCGGCGATACGAGCCAATGCCGACATACTTTGACCAACGCCAAGGATCTCTCCTTGCTCGTCGGCAGACGTTCGCAGCGACAGCATCGCTTGCAGTGACGGCGTGAGCGCCGAGAAGCCCAGCACGTTGATCGGCACGATCGCGAACAGCAATGGCAGCGACTGTTGGCCACAGGTGACCGCGATCAGAACCAAGCCAAACGTCATCAAGACCGAACCGATCAGACTCATTTTGAAATCACCCAACTTGGGCGACAGCCGCCGCACGACAAGGCCTTGGCTCAAAGCCAGCACGAAGCCGACGTAGGCGTAGACGTAGAAATTCCAGTCATCGGCCAGCTCAAAGAACTTCGTCAACAGTGACAGCGTGACCTCGAACTGCGCGAAAGCCAGCGTCGTCAGAAAGATCGTCAGCATCAGCAACGCGGTGCCGCGATTGGAAAACGCTCGGCCGATCGCTCCGACGTTCAACCAGCGACGCGGCGGCGCGACGTTGTCCGCCTTCAACGATTCCGGCAATCGAGCGACCGCCCACAAAAACGCCAACGCCGACAAGCCGCTGGCGACATAACCGGCCATTGGACTGGGTGGGCCATCGACTTCGCTCGACACAAACATCGCCCCCAGCAACGGCCCGAACGTGAAACCGATCCCGAACGCCGCTCCGATCAAAGCCATCCCTTTGCCACGACCTTCGGCCGTCGTCGAGTCGGCAATGTAGGCCTGAGCGGTTGGGATCGTCGCGCCTGCGATGCCGGCACCGATGCGTGTGATGAACAACCACGGGATCACCGACAAGCCGAGGAATTGGTCTTCGTTGCCCAACGATGTCGCGAAGCCGAACAGTCCGTAAAACACCGTCGAACCAGCCAACCCAACCAACAGCACCGGCCGCCGGCCAACACGATCCGAAAGTCGTCCCCACAACGGAGCGAACAAAAACTGCATCGCCGAAAACGAGGCCATCAATGGGCCGAGCAAGCGGTCCAACCCAAAGTAATCGCCATACCTCGGCAGCAACGGCAACACGATGCCGAAGCCCAGCAGGTCGATGAACACAGTGATGAAGATGATCAGCAGCGGTGATTTCGATTTCATGCGGCAGAGTTTGGGAGTGACCGCCAAGCAACGCAAGCAAGAGGGAACAGGGCGCGTTGGTTGACCCGCCGTGTCCGGCTGAGGGTCTGGTCCGGCCGAGAGGGCATCGAGCCATTCGGACTGGAGTTGGTCCTGGCCTCGCACAAAGCGAATTAGACTCAGTGCCTCACACTTGCTCTCGCTACTCCGGTGTCCACGGAATAATGCTCCATTCGGAAACGCGATTGTCTCGCTCGATTGATTGTCGCTAGAGTCTGCTGGTCACGATCACGGGAGGAATCATGGTTCACACGATTGAAGGTGTCTTGGAATTGGATGGCAGCGTGCGGCTATTGCAGCCGATCCAGACAACGTCACCACGGCGTGCGCTGGTGATGATCCTTGAAGAATCGTCCGCGGCACTTCCCAGCGAAACAGCCATCTTGAGCGAGCGTGCTCTGGCGACCGACTGGAATCGAGCCGAGGAGGATGCGGCATGGTCGCACCTACTGCCGGCGAAATCGTAGTCATCCCGTTTCCCTTCTCGGACCTGACTCAATCGAAAGTCCGTCCCGCGCTGTGTCTGGCCGTTGCCGGACGCGGAGACTATGTGTTGTGTCAGATCACGAGCCAGCCGTATGGCGATCCCTTGGCACTGAAGATTGACGATCAAGATTTCGCGTCCGGCGGCCTGCATGTTGAGAGTTTTGTGCGTCCCGGAAAATTATTTACTGCGGACGCGAACCTCATTCTTTCGACCGAGGGCAAACTCTCGCCTGCGGCGTATCAACGAGTGCTCAACACGGTTGTGAATCTGCTGCGTGTTGGGCATTCGTGAGACAGCGATTTGCCGTCGCGCGCGGTGTAGCCCTGTCGCTCCGCGACAGGAAAGCCGAACACTTCACCGACGTCATTCGCGCGTTCGACCCGCAATAACCAAACCGCGTCTTTCGCGCACACGGCGGTCCTGTCGCGGAGCGACAGGGCTACTTCCATTCGCGGGCGAATTGCAGGGCGCTTTGGCGGACGGGTTCGCTGAGGGACTGGTCCGCCGAGAGGGCGGCGAGACATTCGGACTGCGGGTGGACCTGGGCTCGTCCGCCGCGGCGGATGATGCAGACTCAGTGCCTCACGCTCCGCTCGCAACTGTTCAAAGTTCGTCAGCGCGAAGTGGTCGCTGATGTGGACCACGAACGTGGAGGACGCGGACTTCATCATCGATGATGGTGAAGATGGCTCGGTAGGGTTGGCCGCGGCGCGTTCGAAAGAAGATTTGTCGAATCTCCTCATCAACCACATCGTTTTCGGGAGCAAGGCCGCAACTTTGTGGATTCGCTAACAGCGATTGTCGGGCGACGTCAAAGGCGTCCAGCCAGCGGATGGCTCCGTCGGGAGACCGTTCCGAGAGCCAGGCTGCGATGTCCGCCAACTCCGTTCGGCACGGCTGAGCAAGACGACCTTGTAGGTCATGATCGAGCCGATGATTCGAGACGTTGCCGAATCTCGGCGATCACTTGCTCGGCGGGACGACCGCGATCACCCGCCCGCATGTCTGCCAGAGCTTGCTTGACCGCGACAACACTCTCCGACAAGTCGTCGGACAAGGGGTGTGTTGTTCGCCATTCCGACAAGACTTCCTCCGGAGAAAGGTCAGTGGACAAGCAGGAGGCCAGTTTGCCTTCCACGAACTGATGAAAGCGTTCGAGTTCGTTCGCAACAGCAGCGGTCATGGATCTGTTCTCCGACGCGGAACAAACAAGGATTGTGGCTTGCAGCATACCGACCAAAAACACTCCGGTCAGCGCGATTCATGTTGTGGCCGGTCTGGTCCGCCGAGAGTGCGGCGAGCCATTCGGACTGCGGTTGGACCTGGGATCGTCCGCCGCGGCGGATGATGCAGACTCAAGGACTCATGCTCCGCTCGCAACTCCGGCGTCACGGACGTGGCGTGACGTCCCACACCTTCACCGTCCGATCGATGCTAGCCGACGCCAGCCGCTTCCCGTCCGGGCTGAACGCCACGCTAAAGACCGCGCTGGTGTGCCCTTTCAACGTGAGCGACTCTGCTCCGCTCGTGGCGTCCCACACCTTCACCGTCGCATCGTTGCTGGCCGACGCCAGCCGTTTCCCGTCCGGGCTGAACGCCACGCTCCAGACAATGCTGGTGTGCCCTTTCAACGTGAGCGACTCCGCTCCGCTCTTGGCGAGTTATTGTCAAACGTTGTGGATGAGGTCGTGAGTCAGGCGGCGACTTTGGGGAGGATGACGCCGTCTTGGAACTTGGTGTCTTTGGCGACTTCGACGAGGTGCTTTGCAGCGTCAAGAGTTCGCCAGTGGTGAGAGGCGGACTCG
>CAMDPK010000186.1 GCA_945904015.1 Candidatus Kuenenia stuttgartensis
CTTGCAACCTCCAACGCCCAGCGGGATCGCCGGTCGTCGGAAGATTCTCGCGTTCCGAGTTCAAATCGTGCGCGCTCGTCATTCAACGTAATCCATTCACAAACAATATTTTCAAACGTCCGGCCGAATCGTTAGCCGGACAGTTCTGAATTCCGAAACAAAAAAGCCCGGCATCTTTGAGATGTCGGGCTTTTGATTTGGTTGCCGTTAGGCCCCGGCCGTTGCCGGCGTGACGGTTGAACCGGCCTCGACGAGTTCGCCTTCAGGCTTGGCGGCCTCAGCGGCAGGTTCCGTCGAACCATCGAACGCGAGATGCTTTTGGTCGCCGGTTTCGGTGACTCGCACGGTGATGGTGTCCTTGCCGGCGAAGCTGCCTCGCAGCAACTCTTCGGAGAGCGGGTCTTCGACCCATTGCTCGACTGAACGGCGGAGCGGGCGAGCGCCGTAGTCCAGGTCGCCACCTTTGTCGATCAGGAACTCGCGAGCTCCGTCGGTCAGCACTAGCTTGAGTTTCCGCTCGCTGAGACGTTCGCGGACTTTCACGAGTTCGATTTCGACGATGTTCTTCAGGTTCTCGCGTGTCAGGTGACGGAAGACGACGACCTCGTCGATACGGCCCAGGAATTCCGGTTTGAATTCCTTTTCGACTTCCTGCATCAACCGTGTCTTCATGCCTTGGTACGACGCGTCCTCGTCCTTCTTGGCGAAGCCGAAGCCGCCGCCGGATTTGATGACCTCGGCCCCCGTGTTGGTCGTCATGATGAGGATGACGTTGCGGAAGTCGATCTTGCGGCCGAAGCTGTCGGTCAGGTGGCCCTCTTCCATAATCTGCAACAGCATGTTGTAGACGTCCGGGTGGGCCTTCTCGATTTCGTCCAGCAGCACGACCGCGTACGGTCGGCGGCGAATCTTCTCGGTGAGTTGTCCGCCCTCTTCGTAGCCGACGTAGCCTGGAGGCGCGCCGATCAGGCGGCTGATGTTGTGCTTCTCCATGTATTCGGACATGTCGATCTGCACGAGCGCGTCTTCGTCGCCGAACATGAATTCGGCGAGCGTTTTCGCGAGCAGCGTCTTGCCGACACCAGTCGGGCCGCAGAACAGGAACGCACCGGTCGGGCGTTTCGGATCTTTCAGGCCGCTGCGGCTGCGACGGACGGCTTTCGAAACTTGCTTGATCGCCTCGTCTTGGCTGATGACGCGCTTGTGCATCTCCTGCTCCATTTCGAGCAGTCGCACGGTGTCTTCGCTGGACAGCCGAGTCAGCGGGATGCCGGTCATCTTGGCGACAACTTCAGCGATGACTTCGCCATCGACCAATCCGTCGGCTTCCTTGGACTTCTCTTTCCACTCACGAGTGATCGTGTCTTTCTTCTTCTTGAGCTTGTCGGCCTGATCGCGAAGCTGCGCGGCCCGCTCGAAGTCTTGGTTGGCAACCGCCTCTTCCTTCGACTGGTTGAGCTTCTCGGACTCGACTTCAAGTTCCTTGAGATCGGGCGGACGGACCATCGACTTCAAGCGGATGCGAGCACCCGCCTCGTCGATGACGTCGATCGCCTTGTCTGGCAGGCAGCGAGCGGTGATGTACCGCTGCGACAATTCGACGGCTTTTTCGAGGGCTTCGTCGGTGTAGGTGACATGGTGGTGTTCGGCGTACCGCCCGCGCAGACCCTTGAGGATCTGGATCGCGTGTTCGGGGCTTGGCGGTTCGACAACCACCGATTGGAAGCGGCGTTCGAGGGCGTGATCCTTCTCGATGTATTTGCGGTATTCGTCGAGCGTGGTCGCTCCGATGCACTGCAACTCGCCGCGGCTGAGGGCGGGCTTGAGCACGTTGGCCGCGTCGATCGCGCCTTCCGCGCCGCCGGCACCGACCAACGTGTGGAGTTCGTCGATGAACAGGATCGTGTTCTTCGCACGGCGGACTTCGTTCATGACCGCTTTGATGCGCTCTTCAAACTGACCGCGATACTTCGTGCCGGCGACCATCATCGCCAGGTCGAGCACCACAATCCGTCGATCGCGCAGCAATTCCGGGACGTTGTTATCGACCACCATCTGGGCAAAGCCTTCGACGATGGCGGTCTTGCCGACGCCCGCTTCGCCGAGCAGCACTGGGTTGTTCTTCTGACGGCGAATCAGAATTTGGATGACTCGTTCGATTTCGTTCTCGCGGCCGATGACCGGATCGAGCTTGCCTTGCCGAGCCAATTCCGTCAGGTCACGGCCGAAGCTGTCGAGGGCCGGCGTCTTGCTCTTGCCTTGCTTCTGACCCTGTCCGCCGCCACCGCCGCCGCCGGTGGTTCGTTCGGTTTGCTCGCCCCCTTCGACGCCGTGGCCGAGCAGGTTGAGCACTTCCTCGCGGACGTCTTCCAGCTTCAGGCCGAGGTTCATCAGCACTTGAGCGGCGACACCTTCTTGCTCACGCAGCAGGCCGAGCAGCAGGTGCTCGGTGCCGACGTAGTTGTGGTTCAGATTGCGAGCCTCTTCCATCGCGTATTCGATGACTTTTTTGGCTCGCGGCGTTTGCGGCAACTTGCCCATCGTGACCATGTCCGGCCCAGATTGGACGATCTTTTCGACTTCCAGGCGGATCTTGCGAAGGTCGACATCCAGCCGCTTCAAAACGTTGGCGGCGACGCCCGAACCCTCTTTGACCAAGCCCAGCAGGACGTGCTCGGTGCCGATGTATTCGTGGTTGAAGCGTTGGGCCTCTTGATTGGCCAACTGCATCACTTTGCGAGCACGGTCAGTGAATCGCTCGTACATTCCGTTTCTCCTCAGGGCCCCGGCAGCGGGTGTCGGCCCGTGCCGTGGTGGGGTTTTCAGAATCCGTTCTGGAGTCTTGTTCTTGGGTTGTTTTTCGCCCGGAAGGCGACGACGTCAAGCAGAGAAAGTCCGATGCGGCCGATCTCTCGTCATTTTGTCCTCGATTCCTCCGTGGTGAACTTTTGGGCTTCGGCCAGAGTCTAGCTCGCGATTCAGGGTCGCAACTGAGCCATCTTTTCCGAAATTGGCAGCCACTCGGAGAGAATGCACACCCCGCGCCACCGGCCTAGATTCTGGTCCATGTTGCTCGCTGACAATCCCTTCTTGCGGCAACCGGCCGGGAGACCAAACGGCTCAAGCAGCTGAGCCACTTCATTCTCGGTCATTGGTCGCTGGGGAAGTGTAGTTCCTGCCCCAGAAGTGCGGCAAGGTAGCCCTACCGCGTTTGGCGTCCGCAGAACGGCCCTACCCTGCCGAGCCAAGGATGGCATCGTCAGACTGGGACGACTTCCAACATCACTGGCGACGCCGGCAAGAACTCAGGCTCTGGCAGACTCTGAATTTCCACGGTTTGTCCGCTCAATTTCAGATTCGACGAGCCGGCAATTCGCGCAAACTGAGTCAACGGCAGTCGCCGCATCAGGTCGCTCAACATCGGAGCGTGCAGCACGTCGCCGGTCCAATGCAATCGCTTGAGCGACGGGAAATCGCCATCGATGATTGAGTCGCTGCGGACCAGTTCGGACAACGCTCCGTGGTTGGTCAACCAATCAGTCAACTCGTGCGAACGAACGAAGACCGCGAGCTGTCGAGGTCGGGCCAACAACTCCTGAGGAACAATATGCAATTCGGCTCCGGCAGCGAGCGCCGCAAAGGCCACCGCCACAGCCAGTGGAGAAAGCGGGGGAGCAACGGCAACGCGGTCGAACTCGTTGAGGTCGCCTGCCACCTGCGATCCTTCGAGAAATGCGAACACATCCGCGTGCGAGACGATCGTTGATTTCAGTGAGCCTGACGCAATCGCAGTTGCCTCGTAGATTGGCAAACCTGACGAATCGCCGACGTCACTGGCCATCTCGCCGCTCCGGAAGAATTGCAGCGCCGGCGAATTGGTCGTCGCTCGGCAAGCGAGCGGCCCAGCCGACTGGTGCAGCACGTCGATTCCGGAAAATGCGGTCGTGAAATGTTCGCCGACGATCGGCAGAGCTTCGAGTGTCCCAATCGAGACCGCGGCAAATGTCGGCTGACCCAGAAGGTGGGCGGCAAACAATTCCTCCAGAACCGGACGTGCGACTCGCGCAGCCAAAATGACCGACGGCTGAGATTCCCCCAAAATCTCCGCCAACTGTTTCGTCGGCGTCGTGATGTCGATCGGAAAAGCAACGCAACCGGCCTTGAGAATTCCAAGGATCGCGAACAGCGCATTCGCGGAGTTGGGCATCAGCACCGAAACCCGATCTCCGGGATGACAGCCATGTGACCGGAGCGTCTGCGCTAGCTGATTCGTCAACCGGTCAAGCTCGGCGTACGGAATCCGTTCGTCTTTCCAACAAACAGCCAAGTGCTCCGGCCGAGCGACGACGTGAGACGCCAAGAGTTCGTGCAAAAATCGCGGCATGTTTGGTTTCCTCGTCGCGCACGCGGTTCGCGTGCATTTCATCGTTCCAGCACGCGAGCTGCGTGCTCCACGACGCCGATCGGTTTCGGCTCCAAAGTGATTTCGTCGGGCAGCGTGCAAATCGACATGGCCCGTTCGTTTCGCAACCGCTCCACGGCAAGAGGCGAATTGATCCAGAGTTGCAACGGCCCCTCGCTCTCGAACAGCGAAAGGAACGCGCGGCCGGTCGCGAACGCCTCCAACAGTTGCGGATCGCGTGCATGAATCAGCGTGTGCGAACTGCGTGGGCGGATGACGCACTGGCGGTCGGTGAAGGCTTGCAGGAATCGCGGAATGACTCGGCCGCTGACCGCGACCGCCCCGCGCCGAGCAGCTTCGTGCAGCAAGTGGTCCAACACCGGCCCAATCGTGTTCGGCAAAGCCACGATCTGTGCGACGCGGACAACCCGTGTATCGGTCATCTGGAAGACATACCAGCCGAGCGGTTCGCCGCCTGGCGATCTCACCAATCGTTGCTCGCTGGGACCGGCGGAATACATGAAGTCCAGCCGCGACCAAATCCAGTCGAGGGTCTCGCGGTCGTAAATCGGACGCAGTTCATCCGCCGCGCTGAACTGCGGGAAGAGTTCCAAGAACAGTCCCGGCGTCAGTTTTTCTGAATCCGCATTCGACTCCGATCCGAGTTGCGTGAGGCTGCGAGAACAGCGACGCAACACCTGATCGGCCAGCACCGCTAACGGTCGGCCCAACGTCATCAGTTTGCCGAATCGTCGGTCGTGCAGCATCGACAATGCGAACTGCGCCGGCTGCAAGGCTTTTACCCAAGTCAGACCGTACCACGAGGCGATCGAGCCACCCAATCCCGTCCAGATTTTTCGCGACGTCTCGTTGGCGATATCGGAGAACAACAAATCCTGCGGCCCGGCCATCACTTTCTTGAGCAACTTCACTCCCAGCATTTTGGAGCGATGAGCCGGATCGACGAACAGTTCGCAGGCCACGGCCGCGCGAATCGGCTGGCCGCGAAACTCCATTCGCCGCGTGATCCGCCCGATCATGCCGGTCAATTGCCCGTCGTCGCCGACACTCACCAGCCCCGGCATCTCCGGGTCCGCATGAGGCGTATCGAGAAACAATCGCGGCAGCAGACTCTCGACCACCGCGCACAGTTGTGGCGACGGCTCGACGTGCGACCCCTGTTCCGTCGCCAGCAAGCGCGGAATCTGCGGAACGTCTGCGGAAGTCAGCGGTCGAATCATGGAGCCTCTCGCTCGAGCGGAAGGTCGAGCCGAATAGCCTGCCACACAAATCGGCGGCAGGAAGCGGGCGGGCGGCACCGGCTCGCTAGTTTTCCAAACTGGAGCAGCGTCCGTTCGTGTCGAGCTAGTCGTGTTGCCTTTTGGCAACGTCGAATCGTGACCCTCACTCACCCGAAGCGTCAACGAGGACGGTCGGCCCAACACGCTCCAAATTCGCAGCCACTTGGAGCGTTCGCCCTCGCTGACGCTTCGGGTTAAATTCTGCGCAGGTTGAAAACCTGCCCCACGAAGCCGGAGCCACTCATGCCGATGTCCCGCGAACGTAGCCAAGCCCAATTCCAGCGAGCCTTGAAGTCGATCCCCGGCGGCGTGAACAGCCCCGCCCGTGCGTTCGGGGCAGTTGGTGGCGAGCCGCTGTTCATTCATCGTGCCGACGGCGCTTACCTCTGGGACTTGGACGGCAACAAGCTGATCGACTTCGTCGGTTCGTGGGGACCGCACATTCTGGGTCATCGCCATCCCGCCGTGCTTGCGGCAATTGAAGATGCACTGACTCGCGGCACGAGCTTCGGTGCTCCGACGGAACTCGAATCGGAACTCGCGGAGTTGGTGATCGCAGCGGTTCCGTCGATCCAGAAGGTCCGCATGGTCAGCTCCGGCACCGAAGCCACGATGAGCGCGATTCGCGTCGCTCGCGGATTCACTGGCCGCGACAAGATCATCAAATTCGCCGGCTGCTATCACGGCCACGTCGATTCACTGCTGGTCAAAGCGGGCAGCGGAGCCTTGACGCTCGGCGTGCCGTCGAGTCCCGGAGTTCCTGCCGGCTGCACCGCCGACACGATCGCGTTGGAATTCAACGACCCGAACTCGCTGGCCGACACGTTTGCGGCTCAGGGGGACAAGATCGCGGCCGTGATTCTCGAACCGGTCGTCGGCAACATGGGAGTCGTCGTGCCGCAACCGGGATTCCTCGAAGCCTGCCGCGAGCTTTGCACAAAGCACGGTGCGGTTTTGATCTTCGACGAAGTGATGACCGGCTTTCGACTGTCGTTCGGCGGCGCTCAAGAGCTGTTCAAAATCACGCCCGACATGACGACGCTCGGAAAAATCATTGGCGGCGGAATGCCAGTCGGAGCCTACGGCGGCCGAGCCGACATCATGGCGAAGGTCTCGCCAGCCGGCCCGGTCTATCAAGCCGGCACGCTCTCCGGTAACCCGCTGGCGATGGCCTGCGGCATCGCGACGCTGCGCACACTGCGCGAAACGAATCCGTATTCCTCGCTCGCCGCGAAAACCGAACGCCTCGCTCGTGGACTGAGCGATGCGGCTTCGGCTGCCGGAATCGCTCACACGTTGCCGCACGTCGGCAGCATGTTCACGCTCTTCTTCAATCCCGATTCGGTCACGAACAACACGGTCGCCAACCGCAGCGACACCAAACGCTTCGCCCGTTATTTCTGGGGCATGATCGAGCATGGTGTCTACCTGCCGTGCAGCCAATTCGAGGCGAACTTCGTCTCCGCCGCCCATTCCGATGCGGACATCGACGCGACAATTGCCGTTGCGAAGGACGTTTTGCGGACGCCGTGAGTCGCTCGTAGAACTCGTTTTGACACGTTTGGCTTGCGTGGATATTGTCCCGCCGCTTTTCGCCGGATGGGGTTTCGTCACGAAGGATCGTGATGTTTGGCCTCGCTTCGGATTCGATCGCCGACAAGGAAGGCAGGCATCGTGGTGGGCAACTCGCCGAGCATTTTGGTGGTGGACGGTTTGTCCGAGACGACCGCCGTTCTCAAGGCGGTGTTCGAACCGCGCGGTCACGCGGTCAACCGAGTCCGCCAATCGCAGTTGCCAAGCAACACGTTGACGCCTCCGCGAGTCGTGGTCTGGCACGCCAACGAATCCGATGCCACGCCGCTCGCGGGTCGCTTTCAGGGAATCCCGCGAATCTTCATCGGCCGCGCCGACAGTCCGGAGTCCGACGGCGAGACTCAGCGATTCTCGCAACCGTTCGAATATCGCGAACTGCTCCGCACGATCGAATCGCTGCTGGCGAAAGCGGACGTTGCCTAACGGAGCGGTAGCCTGTCGTGGACGATTGTCGTTGATATCATGGCCGCGTCGTTGGAACGCTGCCTTCAGGCGGCAAACTCTCGTCCGCGCGACGTTGTCTCGTCCGCGTTGCCAGGGAGACGATTTGTGCCGAAGGCCACGTTGCTGGTGATCCAGGGAGCCGATCAAGGGCTGCGCTTCGAGCTGGATGGCGGCGCGGTCACGCTCGGCCGCGGCGCGCTCAATCCAATTCGCCTGCGCGACGACGAAGTCTCACGCACGCACGCCCAGATCCGCTTCGACGAGTCGGCCGACGGGTTCGTCATCAGCGACCGGCAAAGTTCCAACGGCACGTTCGTCAACGGCGAGGCCATTCAAACTCGGAAGCTGGTCAGCGGCGATCAAATCGCAGTCGGAACGACGGCGTTCATGTTTCAAGAGGTCACGTCCGCTCTCCCCGTGCGCGCAGCGGATCAACTGGAAGTGTTCGTTGGCGACGATGCTCGCGAGCGTTCCAGCATCATCAGTGAACTCAGCCAAGAGGTCGGCCAGCAACTGCTTCGCGATGCGACGTCGATCATCCGCACCAGTTCGACGACTCAGACGCTCGCCAATTTGCAGGTGCTGTATCGCATCACCGAAGAGGCGGTCACGCCGACGCTGTCGCTCGATCAACTGCTGCACCGCATCCTCGAACTGACCATCGAAGTCGTCGGTGCCGATCGCGGCTGCGTGCTGGTCAATGACCCGCGCACCAGCCAACTCGTGCCAAAAGCGTTCAGCCATCGTCGAGGTTTTACGCCCGGCACTCCAATGCCGGTCTCACGCAGCATCGTCGATTATGTGCGGAAGAAGGGACAGGGCGTCCGCACCTCCGACGCACCGCACGATCAGCGGTTCAGCCAACAGAGCATCATGCAGGCCGGCATCCGCGAGGCGATGTGCGTGCCGATGCAAGGTCGCTACGAACTGATGGGCGTCCTGTATTTCGACACTACCACGCCGAGCGATCAACTTCCGCGTCTCGGCCCGGAAGGCTATCGCTTCACGGAAGAGAAGCTGCATTTGCTCGCAGCGATTGGCCGGCAAACGGCGCTCGCGGTCGAGGGCCATCGCTTCCAAGACGCCTTTCTCAAGGCAGAGCGATTGGCGGCGGTCGGGCAGACGATCGCGATCCTGTCGCACCACATCAAGAACATCCTGCAAGGGGTACGCGGCGGCAGCTATTTGATCGACATGGGCCTGAAGCAGCACGACGAAGACCTGATCGGCCGCGGCTGGGAGATCGTCGAAAAGAATCAGGACCGAATTTATCACCTCGTCATGGACATGCTGAGTTACAGCGCCGAGCGCAAGCCGGCGTTACAGGTCGCGAATTTGAACGACGTCGTCCGCGACGTGTGTGAATTGATGGAGCCTCGCGCCGTCGAATGCCAAGTCGAGCTGAACTGCCAACTCTCCGATCAAGTGCCGGAGAGTGCGTTCGATCCCGAAGGGATTCACCGAGCGGTGCTCAACATCGTCACGAACGCGATCGAGGCCGTCGAAGGAGCGACCGGCGGCCGAGTTGCCGTTGAGACCGGCTTCGATCCAACGTCGGACGAGATGGTAGTTTTGGTCCGCGACAATGGCCCCGGAATCCCGGCCGCTCAGCAGGCGATGCTGTTCAACATCTTCGAATCAACAAAAGGATCACGCGGCACCGGGCTAGGTTTGGCGGTGTCGCAAAAAATCATCCGCGAACACGGCGGCGACATCTTCGTCGAGAGTCGAGTGGGCGAGGGAGCGACCTTCCGTCTGGTGCTGGCTCGACTGGATGAGGATGCTGGTTCGGGAATCGTCAAGCGATGAAGGATTTCAGCCCATGACGCCCGACGAGTCCGTCCAGGAACTGATGCAACGTTGGGCCCAGGGAGATCAATCCGCAACCGAAGAGTTCTTTGAGCGTTATGCCTTGCGAACATGGAAGCTGGCGGAAAACCTGATCGCTCAGCGATTGAAGCCGCGGTTTGACGGCGACGATATCGTGCAATCCGTGTTTCGCACGTTCTTGCGGCGGTCGCGCGATGGCGAATTGGACGTGCCCGCCTCGGACACAATCTGGCATCTGCTGACGGCAGTGGCTCGCAACAAGATCCGTCGGCGAGTCGCTCATCACCGAATGCAGCGACGTAATATTGATCGAGAGCAGTCGGCTGCGTCGCCAAACTCAGCACCCTCTCCGCCAGAGGAATGGCTCGATGCGGAACCGACGGCTGACGATGCCGTCGCGCTTATCGACGAAGTGCAGGCGGTCCTCAGCACCGCCAATCCGCGCGAGGCCGACATCTTCCGCTACTGCCTGGAAGGCCATTCGACGCCAGAAATCGCCCAGCTCGTCGGCTGTTCCTGCTGGTCCGATCGCCGTGTGCTCGACCGCCTGGGCGAAGAACTCCAGCAGCGCTTGCAGTAGGTCAGGCAAAGTAGACCAGTCACTCCGTGACTGGAATCTTCGAGTCACGGAGTGACTCGTCTACAAAATTTCCAAATTCTCTGCACCCAACACGCTCGGCTTCTGCATTTCCCTGCATCGAGGGCATTCCAGTCTCGCCGAGTGAGCGGACGACATGTTCTCGCCTCTGCTTTTGGGAGACCGAGTCATGTTGCTTGCCGACTGGAAAAATGTCGTCCGTCATTGGTTTTCGTCATCACGTCGTCGCCGAGGAGCGGTTCCGGTCGTGGGGATCGAGCGCTTGGAAGTGCGGTCGGTGATGCCCGCCAGCACTCCGGACGTGGTCGCTGCCTCCGAATTGCATTCTCTCGACGAGATCCCGCAACTCGACAACAATCCTGATGCATTCGCGCAGCTCTACTTTGGCTGCTTTCCGTTCAACGCGGCATTCGTTTCAATCCGTGCTCTTGATTCCAGCCAGCGGAGATTCCTAATGACAGCCGCCCTCTTCAAACGCCACGAGCAGCTCAATTTCGAGGATTGGCGAAGTCTGTCTGATCTGGTTCAAGAGTTCGAGGCGGCGAGGCGGCGAGGCGGCGAGGCGGCGAGGCGGCGTGGTGCAGACGTTCGGGCCGGCTTTGGAAGACTTCATTCCAGCACCGGACGACCTGTTGCGGCTATGATCGCTGATCGAGTTGGTCCGCATCGATCAGAAATTCCGCTGGGAGCGAGACCAGCGGCGGCTGTTGGAAGAGTACCTCACGCAGTGGCCGGAACTGTCGCAGTCATCTGATGCGCTGTTGGAGTTGCTGCTCGCGGAATGTTTGTCGCGTGCCTCGTTCGGGGTTCCGGCGACTCAGCCGGAGTTGCAGTCGCGGTTTCCAGAGTTGGCGGCGCGGATCAATTTGGATCAGGTCGCCGCTCTGGCGCAGTCCGAGAAAGCGCAGGCTTCCACCGATCAGAAGTACGACAGCCCGACACTGCTCAAGGCGAATGAACCGGCAGTGGCTTCGCTGCCGGACACGGAGGATTGGTCGGTCGTGCGGTCGAGCCGGCGGGTGGGGAAGCTGACGGGCAAGCGGCTCGGCCGGTACGAACTGCGGCGAGTGCTCGGCAACGGCGGCATGGGCACGGTCTATGAAGCCTGGGACACGGAACTGACGCGAGCGGTCGCGCTCACGATGCCTCGGCCAGAGTTGCTCAGCGATCCGACGGTGTTGCAGCGGTTCATGACCGAGGCTCGATCGGCGGCGGCGATTCGGCATCCGAATGTCTGTTCGACCTACGACGTTGGCCAGATCGACGGCCAATACTTTTTGACGATGCCGTTGATCGACGGCGTCTCGCTGGCCGCGTGGCTCGAACAGCACGCCACGACCGCGACGGAGGCCGCACAGATCGTTCGCAAGCTGGCTTCCGCGTTGCAGGCCGTGCATGACTTGGGAACTCGGCATCGCGACATCAAAGCCTCGAACGTCATGATCGACCGCAAGGAGGAGCCGATCCTGATGGACTTCGGCTTGGCACGGCTCAACGACTCGGCCACGCATGTCACCGACACCGGCTCGATGCTGGGGATTCCGGCCTACATGGCTCCCGAACAAATCGAAGAAGGAGCCGCCGCCGGAGATCATCGCGCCGACATCTACAGCCTGGGGGTTCTGTTCTATCAGATGCTGACCGGCCGCCTGCCGTTCGTTGGCCCGGTGACGAAGGTACTCGTGCAGATCGCCACGCAAACCCCGCCGAGCATCGCTTCGCTGTGTCCCGACATCGACTCCTCCCTCGCCGAAATCTGCCACCGAGCGATGGCTCGCGACCCGTCCTCCCGCTACCAATCCGTCGCCGACCTCGAAACCGCCCTGAGCGAATGGCTCGGCCAACGTAGCCGTCACGCTCCGAGGCTGTGATTGTTTTCGGAGCGAGACGAGAGCCGGTCGTTGAAGTCCGAGATCTTTGAGGGGAGCCCTTCGTTGAGGGCTGAGTTCGGCGGCGAGGGGTTGTTCTCGAAGTCGAGGGTCGTCTTCAGAACAGGTTCCGTGATTCTTCGGAACGGGTTCCGTCGTCTTTCAGAACTGGCGCAGCCAGCCCAGCGTTTGCAGGCGAGTCAGGTTGAAGGCCAGCACTTGCCAGAGCGTCACGGCTTGGACTTTCTTCAAGCCCCGGACCAGGAATTGTCGCAGGCCGCGGTTGCGGAACACGGCGTTCGGGAATTCCGCCAGGCTCGGCCGGAGTTTGTACAACGCTTGAGCCGCGGCCGTTCCCATCCGTTGTCGCCACGCGGCGATCGGCGGCGAGTCGCCCGGCTGAGCCGCGAACGGGTCTTGGCCTTTCGCTCGCTTCTGGTTCTCTGCCTTCACCGGCGTAAAGACCAGCGTGCCGTGAGACTCCAGTTCTTCGATGTCCTGCTTCGACGAGAAGCCGCCGTCGGCGAGATATTCCTGCGGACGCTGCTGGAAGTGCGTTTCGATTTGTTCGACCATCGGAGTCATCAAGCCGCCGTCCGCGCCGACGTTGGTCACATCCCAGCCGACGATCAACCGCGTTTCGTCGGTTGTCGCCAGTTGCACGTTGTACGCCGGACGAGTGCCGCCGTCGGCCATCTTCATGCGCCGCGCGTCGGGGTCCGTTGTCGAGCAGCGTGCCGTCTCGCCGTCCCCTTTCTGGCGGCGTTCCCGCTTCGCTTCCAACTCCGGCAACTGCGCCAGCGCCTCTTCCACACGCGCCAAGCGTTCCTGAGCCGCGCGTTCTTTCGCCGACTTCGCTCGACGATCCGCCGCCCCCGCATCTTCATCCACCTGATTCTTCAGAGCCTCCACTTGAGCCTGCGTGTCTCGCAGATGCTCCTGCAACTTCGGCTTCCGTCGGAACGACGAGCTTCTCGCCGAGGCCCGCACACGCATCCCGTCCTGAGCCACTCGGTTCAGCGTCACCAGTCCCTGATTCATCAACGAGGCCAGCACCTGCACCAGCAACTTCTCCAACCGCTCCGGATGCGCCGAGCGGAAGTCCGACAACAAATGATGATTCACGCCAACCTCGCCGCAGAGCCACTCCTACGCAATGTGCGTGGTGCTCAGCCGCGCCAACTCGCGAGCGCTGCCCACCCCTTCGATCGTGGCCAGCAACCACAACGCCAGCAAAA
>CAMDPK010000187.1 GCA_945904015.1 Candidatus Kuenenia stuttgartensis
CGCGATTGGCGAGAATGCTGGTGGGTCTCGATGACTCGACCCACTCTACGCTTGAAAAACTAGCCAACCACTTTCGCGAACCGGCCCAGCGCCATCAGCGGGAAATAGATCCGGTAGAGGTGGTACTTCAGATAGAAGACCTTGGGGAATCCGGTGCCGGTCCACGGAGCTTCGAGCCAAGTACCGTCGGGACGTTGCGTGCGGACGAGATATTCGGCTCCGCACCGCGCTTCGTCCGAACGTCCCTCGCCCGCCGCGATCAGGCCCAGCAACGCCCAGGCGGTTTGCGATGCCGTTGTCTCGCCCTGTCCGCGCAAAGCCGGTTCGTCGTAGCTGCGGATCGTTTCGCCCCAGCCTCCGTTGCGTTGTTGTTTAGCTTTGAGCCACTCGACCGCGCGGCGGATGCGAGGGTCGGTGGTCGGGATGCCGATCTGAATCAGACCGACGATGACCTGCCAGGTGCCGTAGAGGTAATTGACTCCCCAGCGGCCGTACCAGCAGTGATCTTGCTCCTGCTTCGACCAGACGAATTTCAAACCTTTTTGAATCGCCGGATGGTCGATCGACACGCCCAGCCCGGCGAACATCTCGATCATGCGGGCGGTCAGGTCGGCGGTGCTGGGGTCGATCATCGCGTTGTGATCGGCGAACGGGACGCGAGTGAACAGTTCGCGTGTGTTGTCTTTGTCAAAGGCTCCCCAACCGCCGTCGCTGGATTGCATCGCCAGAATCCAACGGGCACCGCGATGCACCGCGCTGAGGATCGGTCCCATCGACTGAACTTGAGCCACCGCGTCTCCCGCGTCGTCGGCCTTGCCGGCAACGACTGCGGCGACGTCTTTGTCTTCCGGATGCCAGCTCCATTCGTCCAGCAAGAAATCAGTTGACCAATTCTGCTCCGGCAGGCAACGACCGAGCGCGATACAGACCATGCCGGTGTCATCGACGTCCGGATAGAACGCGTTGCGGAACTCGAACGCCCAGCCGGAGGGTTCCGTCTTCGAGTCTCGCTCGGCCCAGTCGCCTCGTTGCCGAATCTCTTGAGAGAGCAGCCAGCGCACCGATTGCTGCAACGCAGGATGATCGGGCGGAACGTCGGCGTCTCGCAGAGCGATCATCGCGATGGCGGTGTCCCACACCGGTGATTTGCACGGCTGCAAGTGATCGGTGTCGTCTTCGGAAATCGTCAGCCGCTCCAGTTCGAGCAACTGCGACCGCACTTCCGGCGAGTCATCCGAATAACCGAGGCAGCGGAGCGCGACGATGCTCCACACGATCGGCGGGAAGATTGCTCCGAGTCCATCGCTGTCGGCGAAGCGGTCGAGCATCCACTTCGTCGCCTTCGCGATCGCTCGTTTTCGGAGTGGCCGGATGCGCCAGCGGTCGATCAGCTTCAATGTCGCGTCGACGCGGCGGAAGAATGCCTCCCAGTCGATCAACGTTTTTTTGGTCAACTCGTCGAGCGTTTCACATTTCGGCATCGACGCTGGCAGCTCTTCGGGCGAGCGGACGAACAACTCGCGAATCCCTTGCTCAGCCGGCAACGCCGTGACTGGTCGGAACGCCCACATTAAACTCAGCGGCACGATGATCGTCCGCGACCAGGCCGACATCTCGGAGATGTTGAACGGCATCCACTTCGGCAGCAGCACGACTTCTGGAGGGACCGCCGGACACTGCTCGTAGGAAATCACACCGAGCAGCGCCAGGTAAAACCGCGTGAAGCTGTTGACTCGCTCGGCCCCGCCCGCCGCAAGGATCGCGTTTCGCGCGCGGACCATGTGCTCGGCGTCGGCCGAGTCGCCGACGATCTTCAATGCGAAGTACGCTTTCACAGACGCGCTGATTTCCAGCGGCCCGTCCGGATAGATTGCCCACGCTCCGTCGGGAAGCTGTTGCTGACGGATGTAATTCGCGCACCGCAGCGACTGAACCGACTGCCCGCGGCCGAGATGCGTCAGCAGCAGGATGTATTCGCTTTCGAGGATCGTGTCCCCTTCCAGCTCGCCGCACCAGAATCCGTCGTCGTGTTGGATCGAGAAGAGATAATCGCGCGTGCGACCGATCGCGTCGTGCAAGCGTGCTCGTTCGGGGCTCCTCGCTGCCAGACTTGCATCGAGATCCGCGATCGCATCGGCTGAATCACTGCCTCGTGTCGAACCTGTCGGAAATGACGGCCCGTGTCCCAGCCGATCGTGAGCCGGGTCAAACCGCCGACCACGAGATTCCAGCCAATCCGCACTCATTCCTTTGAATCTCCTGAGCAGAATTCGGTCTGCCTTGACCGATTCCGGATGCCGATCAATTCCAATGTCGCGCGGATCGTAGGGTCGCGTTTGTTTCGGCCGCAAGTTCAGATGAGGCGGTGCGAACGTAGCCGTCTCGCTCCTGCGAGGCGGAGCTATTGTCAAAGGATCGCGAATTCACGGCACAGCCCAGCCCTTGTTGATACCAACTCGATGTTGCTCTGCCCCGCGGGAGCGAGGCAGCTACGTTTGCCGGCTCTATCGTGTCGCGTTACATCACTAGCCATCATGACCGACGACGTCCGAGCCGGCGAAGTGTTTGAGATCGAACCGACCACCAGCGGCCGGCAGTGGCACATTCCGTGGTGGTTGTTGCTGGCGGTGGCAATCGTGGTTGCGGAGTTGACCGCTCATCCGGCCATCGGAGTCGCGGTGTTCTGTTTGAAGTTCGGGCTCAACGACTGGCGTACGGCGGCGTGGCTGTGCCGAGTCGATCCGCAACCGCGACGGTCGCACAGCATTTGGTGGTTTCTGGTTGGTAGCGGATTCCTGAAGATCTTCCTGGTGTCGTCGATCGCGTTTCCGGTGCTCGCCGGCTGGTGGAAAGCGATCACCAAACAGAACGTCTTGGCCGAGGTGCAAGTGGCGATGGCGATCGGCCTGTGCGGCATGTTCTTTTCGTTCGTGGTGAATCACGTCGGACTGTACTTCGCCTCGCGCCGCCGAGTGCGAGTCTGGCTGAATCGGCAACTGCATCTGTTCCGTGACGGCAACGTCTGGCCGATTCGGCTGACCGGAGCAAATCGATTGCGAGACATCCTCAACGGCAGCGCATTCCCGGCGATTCTGGCATTCATCGTCGGAATCGCATGCTCCATCATCTTCGGATTGCAGAACCTGATTCGTCCGGCGATCACCAGCGGAGTCGTCGCGTTGGTCTCCAGCCTGATCCTGCTGGGACACGGGCTGTCCGTGAAGCGCATCGTCGCTCGGACATCCGAAGAATGCTGGGGAGACTTGCCCGAATTGGAACTGGACGACTCCGAAATGATGTAGCCGAGTCACTCTGTGACTCGAATCGAATCATGGAGTGACTCGGCGACTTTGCTCGCGAACCACGACGCACTTGCCGACGCCGACGTTGGTTTCCGAACTCGGTTGCGGCCGTAACCGAATGCCAGCAGCAACCAACCCGCACACAACCAGCAGACCGCGCGGTCGCGAACCGGCAGACGGTCACGCCATTCCCAATCGGGCTTGAGCGTGACGCTCCCCTTCATCCGCATCCGGTTTCCGGCGATGGGATGCTCGACTTTCAGGGGCTGACCGGTCAGCAACGCTTGCGCGGTGGCGGAATAATCCAAGCCGCACATGCGGCCCAGCCGTTCCAGTTGAGCCTGCGGTTCAGCGACGAAGTCTTCATACCGCATCCGCAGAGATTGTCGCTGCCGAAACAAGCAGGTGATCGCGGCCAGCACATTCATGAACGCCCAGAAAGCGACCGAATACAACGCCGAACGTGGCTTGATCGCGAATTGCACTCCCGATTTCTGGTCCGCCTCCAACGCCTTCTTGCGAGACCACACGACCGCGCGAGCGTCTCGCACTAGATGCACCAACCGCAAGTCGATCCCGCGCAGATGCGCGAGCAACGCCCCGCGGATCGGATGTTTCGACGAATCGACGATGATCGACTTGCCGCTGGCCTCAGCGATCGAGTGATACAACGCCTCGGTCTGTCGCAGGTACGCTTGAAAGTCGGCGGTGGGAGAAAACCGCTGCCGCAGCATCCGAGCCAACTGCATCAGGCCGAGTCCAGAAAACAACTCGATGCGCTTTTGCAGAGCGATGTAGCCCTCGACGGTGGCCTCCGGTACGCGTCGTTGCCAAGCTTCGCGGACGCGCGTCCAAAAGTCACACTCGGTCCCCAGCTTGCCGCACGCGCAGACTTCGTTCGATGTCCAGCCCGCGCTGTGCAGGTTGACCAACTCGCCGACACCGACCACATCGGGATGACTGGCCAGCACCGTGTCGAGCAACGTCGAGCCGCTGCGGCCAGCTCCAATGATGTAGATCACTCGCACCACTTCGGACATGTTGCGTTCCTTCGCGCAGACCGGGCATCAAATAAGCCCGACGCGCCAGCGAGGGATTCCCAGCATCCACCCCTCGCTGGCGCTTCGGGCTAGTCATTTCATCGGCGCGAAGCTGGCCGAACTGTGGCGATTGTGCGGCGCGTCACAAATTTCCGAACGTCGCCGAGCGGCGGATTTCGCTGGTCAAGCTCACGGCAAGCCCGCGCCGCAGTTTCGGCACTCCACCGCGTTGGCTGTCAGGCGGCTGCCGCAATGCGAGCAAAGCCCCGGATCGGAAGTCGCTTTGGTCGCGGCATTCGGATTCGACAGGCCTTCACGCAGTTTGCGCTCCATCTCCTGCTCAGCCAGCGTGAAGACTTTGTTGGCCATCCCGCGCATCCGCCAGAACCCGGAGATGATCGTGCAAAACACGGCGACGAACACGACCAGGAATACCACACCGAAAATCGAGATGATCATCGCGGAAAACCTCCTTCAGTCGTCGGCAATGAAATCGGCAGGCTCGCGCCGAGGCTACCGTTTTCACGTCCAAACTTTACCCTCTGCGACCCGTGACCACGCTATCCAATGCCGAAAGGATCTGCGATGCCAACGCTCTTGTGCCTGACCCAAACCACTTCGAGACGCCGCTGGTTCGCTGTCGTGCTGGCTTTCTTGAGTCTCGCTCCGAACGCTTGGGCAGCCGATGACGACGCTAAGTTTGCCAAGTGGGAAAAGTCGATCGCCGCATTTGAGGCTGCGGATCAGCAGCGACCTCCCTCCAAAGGAGGCATCCTGTTTGTCGGCAGTTCGAGCATTCGGATGTGGGACGTGCAACACTCGTTTCCCGAATTGCTCGTCGTCAATCGGGGTTTCGGCGGATCGCAGATTGAAGACTCGACGCACTTCGCCGAGCGAATCCTGGGCGCTCACGAACCGCGAGCGATCGTCTTCTACGCCGGCGACAACGACATCGGCTCCGGAAAATCGGCCGAGACCGTCGCGGCGCACTTCGAGCAGTTCGTCGCGAAGGTGCGCGGCAAACTGCCGGAGACGCAAATCCTGTTCATCGCCATCAAACCCAGCGAGTCGCGTTGGAAGCACATCGAAACGCAGCGCGCGGCGAACGCGCGGATTCGAGCGATCTGCGAGCGCGGACCACGGCTGACGTTCGTCGATGTCGTCCCACCGATGCTCGGCAAAGACGGGCAGCCGCGCGAGGAGCTGTTTCTCAAAGACCGGCTGCACATGACAGCGGCTGGCTACAAAACTTGGAATGACCTGCTGCGTCCGCAACTGTCCAAACTCATGCCCGTCGATCCCGGAGCGGCCGCGTTGCTGAAGGCCAAGCGAGTCGTGTTTCTCGGCGATAGCATTACCTACTCCGGCCAGTACATCGCGTACTTGGAGACGTTTCTCGCCACGAGGTTTCCGAAACGGCCGACGGAGTTCATCAATCTCGGCCTGCCCAGCGAGACCTGTTCGGGCTTGTCTGAGGACGGGCACGCGGGCGGCAAATTCCCTCGGCCGGATGTGCATGAGCGATTGCAACGAGTGCTCGACAAGCTGAAGCCGGATCTCGTCGTTGCTTGCTACGGCATGAACTGCGGCATCTACCTGCCGTTCGCCGACGAGCGATTCGCGAAATACCAAGACGGCATCCACCGACTGCGAGCCGCTGCGGAAACGGCGGGAGCCAAAGTGATTCATCTGACGCCGCCGACGTACGATCCGCAGCCGCTCAAAGGGGGCGGCAGCGTGAGTTACAACGGTGCGCTCGATCGGTATTCCGAGTGGCTGATCTCGCAACGAACGAACGGCTGGACGGTCATCGACATTCACGGCCCGATGAACGCGCACCTCGCCGCGCGACGCAAACAGAACCCAAAGTTCGTGCTCGCAAATGACGGAGTTCATGCCGGCACGACCGGACACTGGCTAATCACGCAAGCGATCATCGACGCGATGTTCGGCTGGCCGCACACGCAGCCGCTCGCCGAAGTCGATGGCGAGTTCTTGGGAACCGACGAAGAAATGCTCGTGCCACTGCCGGTCGATCCGTCGTGGGATGCCGATTCGCTGGAACTGACTTCGGCGCGCGAGTACTTCGCGACGCTCAACGTGCGTTCGTCCGTCGCGAAGTCCTCTCGATACGACGTGTTTCAAAAGGGAGAAACGATCGGATTCGTCACGGCTCATGAACTGCGAACCGGTCAAAGCAATCTGACTCAACTCACGTCGTTCGCGCCGACTCAGCAAGCGGCCGAGTTGCTGAAGCTGATTCAACGTCGGCAACGCTTGCAGGGCGATGCGTGGCTGAATGACGTCGGACATCTCCGCCCCGGCATGTCGAAGGGGAAGCCAGTCGCCGAAGCCAACGCCGAAGCCGCCGAGCTGAATCAGCAAATCGCCAAGCTCGCGAAGCCCGTCCACATCAATTTGGAACTCAAGCCGAGTGCGGAACCGTTCCCTGGCAAGAAGTCGGACTGGCACGGCTTCGACCGCTACGAGTTCGACGTGGCCGGCCAGTCGGCCAGCGTCGTCGTCCCGAAGAAGGCTGCCGATGGGAAGCCGTGGGTCTGGCACGGCGAATTCTTCGGACACAAACCCGATCCCGATATCGCGCTGCTCGGTCATGGATTTCACATTGTCTACTTGAGCGTGCCGAACATGCTCGGCAGTCCGGAGGCGGTGTCGCATTGGAACTCGCTGTATCGCGAGCTGACTCGGCGCTACGGCTTCGCGAGCAAGCCAGCACTCGTCGGTCTGAGTCGCGGTGGCCTGTACTGCTACAACTGGGCGGCCGCGAACCCGGACAAGGTCGCGTGCATTTACGGCGACGCTCCGGTCTGTGATTTCAAAAGTTGGCCGGGCGGAAAGGGGAAAGGCAAAGGGAGTGCGGGCGATTGGAAACTCGTGCTCGAACGCTTCCACTTCGCCGACGACGCCGAAGCTCTCGCCTGGAAGTTGAACCCGATCGACAACCTCGCGCCGCTGGCCGCTGCGAAAGTGCCGCTGCTGCATGTCTTCGGCGATGCCGACGACGTCGTCCCGTGGGACGAGAACACCGGCCTCATCGCCGAGCGCTACGAAAAACTCGGCGGCAAGATCGAGTTGATCCGCAAGCCGGGCGTCGGCCATCACCCGCACGGTTTGGAAGACTCGACGCCGATCATCGAGTTCATCCGCAAACAAGCAGCTCCTTGAGAGGTCGGCCCAAAATAAGTTCTGACCAGTCGTGCTTCCTTTCGTGCTTCGCCGCGTCGCGTTAGGGTGAGCAGTTGCGGAATCTTGGATTTCGGGACAATGGCCAGTGCCTTGTCCCTTCATTTTTTCGGCGGGCCCAAAGCTCTATGAGTCAGTCTCCAATGCGGATTGGTCCGCGATGGCCGAGGTTTGGCCAACTCGTGGAGCGGATGGCCCGCCCGATTTACAACTACAGATACCGCCGGTTCCAAGTCTTCGGCGCGGATGCTCCGGAAACGGATTCCCTGCGTCGGCGTCTGACCGACAAGCTGGCTCGCGGCGAGACGCTGTATCTGGTTGGCTTGGGATTGGTGACCCACAACTCGGGCGTGTCGCTCGTGGAGGTTTCGCCGGAACGTGGGATTTGCATCCTGTCGAATGACGAGGAAGAGCGATTCACGGCCATCAAACACTGTGACGAGTTTCCAACGCATTCTCTGTTGGCTCTCGAACGCCGGTTGCGAGAGATCGGGCGGACTCCTGCGGACGTCGATGCCTGGCTGCTGACGTGGGATTACCCCAAGCTCACTCCCCTTGCGGTTCGCTCGATGGTCGAAGAGTTACCGCAGTCGCGGCAGTTGCTGAACTCCGAAGTCTTGCCGGAATTTCGATTCGATAACCTGTCCAAACGGGTGCGCGCGGGAGTGCAACAACTTCGGCAACAGTTTGGTTTGCATCCGGAAATGCCAGTCTTCGCCTTGCCGCATCACGACAATCACGCGGCCGGTTCGTTGGTGATGTCTCCGTTCGCCCAGTCGCCGAAACCGGTCACGATTGTGGTGCTCGACGGATTCGGCGACGAAGGTGCGATCTCGCTGTATGAAGCCCGAGACGGCCAAATGCGCGTGCTGCGAAAAAATTACAGCCTGAATGATTCGCTCGGAGCGTATTACTCGATGCTCAGCTCGGCCAAAGGGGGCTGGAGCCCGCTGAGCAGCGAGGGACGGTTCATGGGTGCCGCCGCCTGGGGCAATGGCGATCGGCTCACCAATCCGTTCTACAAACAACTGCGGCAGATTTTTCACCTGGGGTCGGAAGGAGCGGTCTCGATCAATCGCTGCATGGCCAACTGGCACAATGCCGGGCATGCGGCACCCTTCGGAAAAGATCTGATCGAAATCATCGGTGAGCCGATCCCGATGGAGCGCCTCTGGAACCCCGATGCTGTCCTGTGCGTCGATCAAGTTCAACATTGCGCCGTGACTCGCGAGCGTGTGGACATTGCGGCGGCCGTGCAACTCGTCTTCGAAGACGCCGTCTTCCATATCGTCGATCACATGATCCGCACCACTGGCAGCGACCGCTTGATTATGACGGGAGGCTCGGCCCTCAATTGCCTGTGCAACATGCACCTGCTGGAGCGGTACAACGCGACCTGGTATTCGCGATCGCTCGGCAAGGCGACGCAGTTGCAGTTGTGGACGCCCCCGATTCCCGGTGACGCGGGAGTGACCGTCGGGGCTGCTTGCCATCTCGCCCTCCAGGTGGGGGGCCGCGCTCGGGAGTCTCTGCGACACCCCTTTCAATGCGGTTTCGCGCCCACCACTTCCGAGATCGATGCGGCGCTGGAATCGGCGGGCGACATCGGGTGGGAGTCGTTGGGGAATATCCATCAGCCAGTCCAGCGGGATCAGATCTCAGACTTTCTCGCGTTTGTTCTTTCTCAGAACGGCGTCATCGGCCTGTTTCAAGGCGCTGCCGAAACGGGACCACGCGCTCTGGGGCATCGCTCGATTCTGGCCAACCCGTGCAATCCACAGACGCGAGAAAACATCAACCTCTCGGTGAAGGCCCGCGAGGCGATTCGCCCGTTGGCCCCAATGGTGACGCGACAAGCGGCCGAGCAGTTTTTCGAACTCGCACCCGGTGCCGCGACCAACGACTACTGCGCCTACGACTACATGGTTTTGACCGTCCAGGCTCGACCAGAAGCCTTCGCCAAAATTCCGGCGGTGATTCACGAGGATGGCACCGCGCGAATCCAGATCGTTCGCCCCGAGACCGACCCGTTCTGCCATGCCTTTCTCCAGGCGATGGGTCGCCGGTTGGGGGCCGAAGTTTCGGTCAACACGTCTCTGAACGTGGGAACGCCCATCGTCCAAACCCCGGTTCAGGCACTGGATTTCCTGCGTCGCGCCAAAGCCAGCGTCGGCCTTTTCTTGATCGGCAGCGACGGAGAGACACGCCTGGCCTGGCATGCCGTGGACCGCGCCACCAAAGATGATGGCCGCCAATTGCAGCAACTCCTGGCCACATGGCGAGGCGCGAACAACGCGCGATGAGTGATCGCGAAGATCGACAAACGCATGTCTCATTTTCAGAAGATTCGCGATCAATGGGAACAACGTGTGGAGCCATCATGACGAAGCGCAAAGCGACGCCGAAGGCCAAGCGTAAGTCTCGTGTCGGCGTGGCGCTCAAGCCTGCGGCCAAGGCCACGAAGACCGCAGGCACGAAGGCCAAGTCCCCTCCGAAGGCAGGCGCGGAGGCGGACGCGCCCGCGCCCGTTTCCCACCTCAGCGACCAGTGGATCCGAGAACTGACGGGATGGCGCGGGGAGACTCTGGCTCACATGCGGGCGCTGATCCTGGAAGCCGATCCCGAGATGATCGAGGAGCGGAAATGGAGGAAGCCGTCGAATGCGATGGCGGGGGTTCCGGTCTGGTCACACCACGGGATCGTCTGCACCGGCGAGACGTACACGAAGGTCGTGAAGCTCACGTTCGCGCGGGGAGCCAGCCTCCCAGACCCATCGCGACTCTTCAATTCCAGCTTGGAAGGCAACACGCGCAGGGCGATCGACATCCACGAAGGGGAGCAGGTCGACGCGGCCACGCAATTCCAGCTTGGAAGGCAACACGCGCAGGGCGATCGACATCCACGAAGGGGAGCAGGTCGACGCGGCCACGTTCAAGACGCTCATCAAGGCGGCGGTGGCCCAGAATGGCTCCCCGGTGAAGAAAAGCTAGACTCTGAGGTGTCGGTGCTGCCCAACTTCCACTTGAAAATCCCCCGAATAAGACCAAAAGCAACACATCCCTGGAGACGGTCATGCACGTTCAATACCTCGAAATTGTCACGACGGATGTCAAAGCCGCTTGCACCCTTTACTCGAAAATGCACGGTGTGACCTTCAGTGACCCCGACCAGAACTTGGGTGGCGCTCGCACTGCCCGTCTGGCGAACGGTGGAACGCTCGGTGTTCGGGCACCGATGCACAATGCCGAAAAACCGGTAGTGCGGCCCTACATCCTCGTCAAAGACATCGAAGCGAGTGTCGCGGCGGCGGCCGATTGTGGGGCCGTGATTGCCGTTCCACCAATGCAAATCGCAGGTCATGGGACATGCGCCATTGTTATTCAGGACGGGATTGAATCGGGACTCTGGCAGCTCTGATTCCCCCAAAAACGCGTTTCATGAACCACGGCCGACGGGTCATCCGAACGTTCGGCGCTAGAATCCGCCTTATGAAAAAACGATCCCAATCTATTTCCAAGTCCCCGGCGAAGGCTGGCGCGAAGGCCCCGCCGGTGAAACTTCTTTCCGGCGGCAACCCTCAGATCGCGAAGGCCGACGGCGACGCTCCCGTGCAGGCTTACATCGTGGCCATGCCGAGCTGGAAACGGGACGTCGGCCGCCGCCTCGACGCGCTCATCGTGCGGACCGTCCCCGGCGTGAGCAAAGCCGTGAGGTGGAACTCACCCTTCTATGGCATCGCGAGCCAAGGCTGGTTCCTCGGCTTCCATACCTTCACAAACTTCGTCAAGGTGAGCTTCTTCCGAGGCACGTCGCTGCGCCCCGTTCCCCCCGGAGGCACGGGCCAGGACGCGCGCTGGATCGACATCCACGAAGACGATCTCGACGAGTCGCAGATGGCAAAGTGGATCCGTCAGGCGGCCGCCCTGCCCGGCTGGGGTAAGTCGTAGGCGGCGAGTCCTGAAAGAGAATTGATCATTGGTTATTGGTCGTTGGTCATTGATTATTTTGAACGAGAAAATGCAGCGACAATAACCAATAACCAACGATCAATTGCTTGTTTCAACGCAGTCCCAACTTGGCAGGTGATTGTCACCACGATAGTTTGCCGTCCGTTTCCATTGCCGCGTCCCAAATCGCAACCGCGAAAGGCCGCGTGCGGCTCACTTAACTGTTATGCTAAATGGATCGTCGGTCACGAAATGGATGCAAACTACTCGGAATACCTATCGACGCCATTCGTGATTAGCACCAATGAGGTCCAGTCTCTCGGCAAATTGCTCGAAGAGCACATCGGCCCTGTCAAAGTCCGTCTAAAATGTGCCGACGGTATTACTCGCGAGCTTTCTTCTATTCTCGAAGTCACGCAGTACGAGAACCCTCGCTCAAAGGAGATCCTTGAGCTGCGACTTAGCGCTCGATCTGAGAATTGGTCAAAAGAAGCGTTCATCGATTTCTCAGGGTCGAGATGGCGTGGAATATCGATTGAGGTTCGTGCCGACGAAGACTCGGTGTCCAAGCTAAAGACAGGCACATTAGACATCATCGACGGTTCGCGACCGTGGTATGGCACCATTCAGAGCATCGATTTTGTGTTCGCTGGTTTCGTAGCAGTGCTCTTTCTTTGGTTCGCGGCAATCCTCACCGTCGCGCTTTCGAGAACACGGCAAGCGAAGTCCAAGGCTTCTTCCAAGTCGACCGAAAAGGAGTCAGCTCTTGGACAAATTGTGATGTTCGCTGTGCTCGCAGCGATATTCGCCGTCGGCGTCTGCTTGAACTGGCTTCGTGATTCATGGTTCCCGCGCGCCGTCTTCGCCATTGGGCAAGGCAGTGCACGCTTCCAAAGCCTTGAGCGATTTCATTGGGGATTTTTGATTGCGACTCTGGCTTCAGTAATTGCTGGCATCATTTTATTGGTCGGGCAAGTCAGGCATAACAAAACGGTGAACCCGAGCGGCGGTTCGGACGGGAATTAAATTCAAAGACTTGCGGCCGCCGCCGGGTTACCTTCGTCGTTGGGCAGCCGACAAGATTGATTGCCTGGCCCTGAAGGGACGTCATCGGTGATTGAACCCATCCTGAGCCACCGCCGTCGCGTTCTGTTTCTCTGCACTGGCAACTCGTGTCGGAGCCAGTTTTGTAGGGTGGGACCAGCGGCGCTTCGCCGCGCCGGCCCACCATTTTTACGAATCCTTGGTGGGCCGGCGCTGCGCTGGTCCCACCCTACGCCTACGCCGTGAAATCACTATGAGCCATCAACGTCGGGTTCTTTTTCTTTGCACAGGCAACTCGTGTCGGAGCCAGATGGCGGAGGGTTGGTTGCGTCATCTGGCGGGGAACCGTTTTGAAAGCCTGTCCGCCGGAGCGAATCCGTCCGGCTATGTCCATCCGCTGGCCGTGCAGGTGATGCGCGAGTCGGGCATCGACATTTCCCAGCAAGTGAGCAAACACATCCGCCAATTCTTGCCGCCGGAGGGAACTCCGCCCGATCTGATCATCAGCGTCTGCGGCCACGCCGAGAAGGAATGTCCGCTGTTCCCCGCCCGCGTCGAACGCTGGCACTGGCCCTTCGACGATCCGTTTCACGCGG
>CAMDPK010000188.1:0-12901 GCA_945904015.1 Candidatus Kuenenia stuttgartensis
GGTGTCGACCACGTGGCGACTTCACCGGCGCGATCAATGCGTCGAACCTCCCTGCCAGTTTTGAGATCCAAGATCGCGACAAAAGCGGTATTCAGACAGTCGCATTGAACGATGACAAGGCCGTCGTGAATGATCGGGGAACTGGCAAAGCCCCATTCCAGTTCCGGGGCGTCGTAGGGGCCGGAGTGCAGTTTTCCGAAATCGTGCTTCCAGACCAGATGCCCGTCGATGTCGAAACAGTACAGGCCCTCCGAGCCAAAAAATGCAACGACAAATTCACCATTCGTTGCCGGAGTACAGTTGGCATGGGAGCCTTTCAAATGTCGCTTGATTGTGGGTTCACCGACACGAGCATTTGTCGTCCAGCGAATTTTCCCCGTTCCGAGTTGCAGGCATGCGACCTGCCATGTCCAGTCGCCGGTGTCCTTCGCCGACTCACCTGCCCCACCCGACCAACCAGCTTCCACTGACGGATTGTCCGTGTTTGAGTTGATTGCAGTCGTCACGAAAACGCGATCGCCCCATACGATCGGAGCGGAGTGCCCCAGACCTGGTATCGGCGTCTTCCACGCGACGTTTTGTCCTGTTTGAACGTCCCATCCGGTTGGCGGATTGCCGCTACCGATTCCCAGACCGCCGTGTCCTCGAAACTGAGGCCAGGCGTCGTCTCCGAAGACTTCAGTTGATATCACGCTTGCGATCAACATCGCGACTATCAATCGAGTTTGCATCGCACGATTCATTCAGGTTTGGTACTGCGAAGTCATTGCGTGCAGTGTACCAGCCTTTCAACTCAGAGTACGCCGTTTGAGTGTCGGTACGGCATCGACGGCGTCGCGTGACATGGCCCCCGCAGTCATCTATGGTGAATTGGATGCTTCTTGCTTGTTGCCCGTCAGTAGGAGATTCCAATGATTCGCTTGTTTGCTGCCAGTCTGCTGATTGTCGGAACGCTTTTGGTCGCCGATGAAACGAACCCTGTAAAGCTCGCCGCCCCAGAAGGCTGGGTTGGAGAAACCATTGCACTTCCGCCAGGGTTTGCTCCCGATATGAAGCTGAAAGGTTCTGAACATATTCGGTTTGCACCCGGGATGATGAAACCGACGTCGGATTCATTCTTCAGCTATGCCTTTGTGTTCGAGCTTCAGTCGAAGCCCGATTTGACGGAAGCCGTCGTCAAAGATGAGTTCCTCAAATACTATCGAGGTCTGTGTAAGTCAGTTCTCAACGGAAAAGTCCCGGACGTCGATCCGGCTGCGTTCACACTTGAACTGTCACGAGTGAAATTCGACACGAAGCCTTCCTCGGACGAAAAAGTTGCGGATGCGCCGATTCTGTACACAGGCACGCTGGATTGGGTCGAACCGTTCGCCACGAAAAAGCCACAGAAGCTCAAACTGGAGCTTCGGACATGGGCCAGGAGCGACCGCAACTACATCTTTGCCTGTGTATCGCCTCATGCGCGAGATACGGCGATCTGGAAACAACTGCACGCAATACGTGACGACTATTTGAAAAAGCAAACCGAATAGGGGCGAATCCGGTTTAGTTGCACATGCGATAAGGCAAGCATGACGGAGCGTTGCGTGCGTCGGTTCATCGGTAAAACGGTTGACCTTTGAGCCACCTTGGCCCGTACTTCGGCTCCGGATTGCCGACTTCCAGCGCGCCCAGGTCCGGCGCGCGGCCCGAAAATCCATCGTTCACGGTCGGAATCAACACTCCGGCATCGACCGCCTTGCTGGTCCGCTTCAGCCGAAATTTCAGGTCCATGGCGTGATAGACCACGTGGCGGTGAGCCGGATTTGGGGGAGCCAATTCCTCAAAATCGTCGAAATCGACTTCGAGGCCGTGTGACTCTTGCTTCGTTGCCGCTTGGAATTCCGCCAGTGTGGCGAAGATTTTCCAGTCCTCGGGCTTAGGCTCATACCACCGCTGCCCGGCTTTTGGCCCCAACCACGTGTATTGCTCGGCCACTCCTTTGTTCGGTCGAAACCCGTTGTAATCGGAACTGTACGCATCCGTCGCGTTCGCCCAAGTCATGATGCCGCGACCGGGAGTGTCTCTGCCGAGAAATAAGTTATTCCGGAAGTGCATGTTCGACGAGGGGTCGCGAATGACCTGCTCGCCGATGATCGTATTGTGGTACACAAACAACCCCGCCGGCTTGGCGGAGAACTTGAAAGCCACACCGGAAGGGACGTGATACAGAAGGTTGCCGATGAAGTACACTGGCCCGCCGAAGACAGGCTGTGCAGTGTATCCCCCATGCGCCGCGTTGATCCCGCGGTTGTTCATGACCCGCACATTATGAACCCCACCATCGGTCTCCACGAAATCGTCATTCAACATGTGCAGATCGTTGTTGTAGATGTCGATTGACGACGCTTGCTGATCTGGATCTTCCGGCGGCGTCCCGTAGGTCGAGATGCCAATCCCGTCATGGAAATAGGCGATCGAGTTATGGGCGATCACATGCCCGGGCCCATACACCTTGATCGCGTAGTAGCTCGTCAGCAGATGTGATCCATACGGCCCCGCGCTGGCCCACAACGGTCCGGTCCACCCGATGAGGCGAAAGCGGTCGTCGCGGCCGAGAAACAGGTTATCCGCAATGTAAAAGTCGCTGGAGCCGGCGTACTCGGTCCAGACTCCGAATCCCACGTTCTCGAATCGGCAGTTCTTCACCGCCAAGCCGACCGCTCCGAGCACCTCTTTCTGGCCGGCGAAGATCGCCACATCAGTGTTGCGAATCGTCAGTCCGTCGAAAATGTGATATTTCGAGGCCATGACATCGAACAGCCGATGGTTGCCGGCACCGTCGAAGATCACCTCTCCGTCGCCGGCCGACTTGATGGTGATCGGCTTGTCCGGGGTTCCTTTCAAGGTCAGCGACATCGTGCCATCGAACGGCGTCATCTGCGGGTCGACGTAGTTCAGACGATCGGATTTGTAGAGTCCGGCATGCATCAGGATCGTATCGCCCGGCTGCGCCCGGCGCTCCCAGACGACATTCCAATCGCCCAACCCTGCGCCATAGTAGGCTTGCAACAGACTCGTGAAGCTCGGTTCTTGACGCTGGCCCTCATAGTTGGGGCCGTAAACATGCAACGTGCGTCCTTCTTTGGAAGGCTGAGGCTCACTGCGTGTTTTCACCCGCACGGTGTGCGCGACCTCGCCACTTGCCCCGTCCGGATCCGTCAAAAGGAACTGACACTCATATTCTTTCCCGGCTTTCAGATTGAGAATGCTGCCGGCAAATCCATCGGGAACTGTGTAGTCGAGATGCTCCTGACGTCGGTACACATTCTCTCCACCAATTCGAACCAAAGGCAGCGCCTGTCGCCAACTGGATTCACCCACTTTCCGAAACTGGACCGTGACTGTCGCATTCCGATTCTTATCCCCGCGAATTTGCCACTCAAAACCCAGGTTCAACAGCGTGGGGTGCTCGACGACAAACTTTCCAGCCAGCGTACCGTTTTCGGCATCTGCCCCCAGAGTCGCCAGAAAGAGACACAAGAGAGATCGATACGTCATGGTCGCGCTCCACATGGCAATTCCGTTTTCCTTCTCAATCGCCGCTCAGCATACACTGGCAAAATCCGTGAAGTCCAAGGGACGCCGCTGGGGTGGGCTCAAGTCAGGCATCTTGTTTCTGTGAAGAACGACGACCGCCGTTACAAATTGTTGGAGGATGCGGTTCAGTTCAGTTGGAGCACGACGCAGTTGATTGATGAGATTCAGCGTCGAGAGGGCCGAACAGTTCGTCGTGCCGCGGGCGGCCGACCACCCAACGAACCTACAAATGTCGAAGCGGGACTCCTGCGGTTGCAGCGTCTGTCCGAGAAGTGGTCGGCTTTGTCATAGCCGCCGAGCAATGGCGGATCCGAACACGCAAACAACCACGTCGCTAGCGTCAGTGACTTGCCAGAGGATTGAGGATCACCGCCGCCACCCTGAACGCGGCCGCCACCTCCCAAAACCAAAGGCGAAAGCGACCGCCTCCCGGACGCCAAACGCCGTCGACGTCGGCACGACTGAGCGGTGACGCCACGCAGGTGAGTTCTTGGCTGCGGCGGATCAGGCTGAGCGGCGGAGTCCCGGACCTAGCGTCACCGAATTCGGGCGGGCAGGGGTGGTGTTTTCGTTCGCCGTCGACAATCACTCGAAAGCGAAAATCGTAGCGAAGGCTTCGTTGATGGTTTCGACAGACTCATCCAGGATGTCGCCCGTGTCTTTGACTCCACTGCCGAAGCGAGCCGCGCTGCCTCGGCCGCCGAGGCCGAGGTCGTTGCCGGAATCGCCGAAAACGCAATCGATTCCCAAGCCTCCGATGAGCGTGTCATCATCGTCGCCACCTTGAAGCGTGTCGTCACCAACACCGCCGATGATCGTGTCGCGGCCCGTGCCGCCGAAAAGCGAATTGTTCTTCGAGCTACCGATCAGCAAGTCGTCGCCGTCGCCGCCTTGCAGAGTCACCGAACCGATCGTGAAGTGGTTCGCGATCAACTTGTTCGCGGTCGCTCCACCACTTAGCTTCGCGGTTTCGATGCCGACCAACGTTAGCGTGCCAAAGCCGGCTGCCGTCAGTGAGGTGTTCGTCAACGTCATGTCGATATCGCGAACGGCAACGATCTGATCGAAGGTGCCGGTGGCGTTGGTCGAGCCATCAATCTTGCCACTGCCAGTCCAACCGCCGATGGTGAAGCGGTTCGCGCTTGCGCCGCCGGTCAGATTCGCGATGCTCAATCCAGAGAGCGTCATCGTCAGGCCGTTCGACGCCTGTAACTGCGTGTCTGACAGCATGAAGTTCGTATCGCGAGACGCAACGATCGTGTCCGTGCCGCCTCCGCCGGTGACCGAACCCGTGCCGTTCCAACCGGTGACCGTGAAAAGATTATTCCCGACGCCACCCGTCAGTTGTGCCGTCTCCAGACTCGACAACGAGAGCGTGCCAAATCCAGTGGCCACCAGCGACGTCGTGGTCAACGTCGTGCGGGCATTTCGCGTGGCGGACAACGTATCCGTGCCCGTACCTCCGGTGAGTTTCCCCGTGCCAGTCCAGCTACCGACCGTGAACGTGTTGTTTCCCACGCCGCCGGTCAACTTCGCTTTCGTGAATCCGCTCAACGACAGATTCATGCCGTCGGTGGTTTGCAGCAGTGAGTTCGACAGTGTGAAGTTGACATTCTTACTGGCGACGATCGTGTCCCCCGTGCCTCCCCCGCCGACAAGAGTTCCCGCACGAGTCCAGCCGCTGACTGTGAATGTGTTTTTGCTTGTCCCACCGGTCAGATTGGCAACATGCAGATTCGCGAGCATGTCCGTGCCAGCCCCCACCAAGCTGGTGTTGGTGAGCATGAAGTTGACGTCCCCGGATTCGGACAGCGTGTTGGTTCCGCCCGCGCCATTGAGCGAATCATTGCCGAGTCCGCCACTGATCGTCTCATCGAAGTTCGAGCCGACGATCGTGTCGTTCCCCGCACCACCGTTGAGTGAGACCCTCGTCAGTCGTGCGTACGTGCTCAATGACAGGCCAGTCAAATTGATGGAATCGGCCCCTGTACCACCCGTGATAGTGATCGACTGGATAAATGCCGGATCCACACTGTCAAATTGAGTCTGAGAGACGTTTTCGATCTTGACCAACAAACGACCGTTGACCACGGAGGCCGCCAGCCCAAGATTGCTGCTATCTTCATAGATAATGTTCGCGAGGTCGTCATTCGTGATCGTGCCGGTGGCCGTGGCCGCCGCAATCGTAGTTCCGACGCTGGGATTTGAGAGTGTGACCGTGAACACCTCATTGGCTTCGAATTTGTCGTCAGCCGTGGTGTTGACGGTTACTGTTTGCGAGGTTGTGCTCGCCGTGAAAAACACGGTCTGCGATGAGACCGCCGTGTAGTCGCTGTCATCCGTCGTCGCTGTACCGTTGGTCGTCGTGAAGGTCACCGACGTGACCTCGACCACCGCATTCGACAACGTGATCGTGAACACCACACCCGAACCTTCGGCCGCCGAGGCATTGGCGATGCTGAACACCGCGAAGACGATCCGTGTCTCCAGCAATTCGATCCCCGACAACGGCGGAGCGAACCGTGATCGCATGGCCCAGCGACACGCCGCGAGATGCCTCCGGTTCCTTCCCGCGAGTCCCAATTTCTCACAGAACCTGGTGAACCATTCGAACGGCTGCATGCTGATTACCTCTCGCCAATCTTGGGAGTGCGTAGATTCATCGCCGCTTTGCCCTGATCAATGTCGCAAACGTCTTAAAGTTCGTTCGAGTCCACGACAAAACGAGCTTTTGAGTAAACGCCGAACTCAGCCTCAGCGCCGATTCAACCGACATTTCCCATATGGCCTGAGCTTGGAACCGCTCCAAGCTCGGAATGTTCATTGTAACAACATCGCTCGGTCTGGGCTTGGGACAAAACCTCGTGGTACAGCGACTCGATCTGTGGGAAGAGCGGCAAATGGATGGTCCTCGCGGGGTGCGCAGCCGTGTGTCCATGCCGACATAGGTGGAGTCATCCGCCCGCCATACTCTTCGACAAACTTTTCGCTCTGTACGAACATGCCGGCCGAGCCGCAGCACGGATCTTCTGTGGCCTATTCAGTTATGTGGCCTAGCTCGTTCCCCTCGCGGCAATTCAGTGATTGGCTGATTTTCTGCGCCACATAATTTTCTTTTCTACGCTGTAGTCGGACTGTCCTCTCACCCTGATTTTGTGGAGGTTCGACTATGTTCGATCGTTTGTTCGTACGACCTGAGGCGCTGGCACATCATCGTGCCGAGCCACTGCTGGAAGAACGCCTCACTTTTCTCGCCCATCTTGCCGAACAAGGGCTGGCCCGCAGTAGTCTTCGGGTGATTGCCGCTGAGCTTCTCGTGATTATGAAATCTCTCGGACTGGCCAGCCGACCCGGTGAAGCCATCAGCCGCGACGAGATCAAACAAAAAGTGGTCAACAATTTTTCCGGGGTTGCTCAACGATGGCTCCGTTTCCTGGGTCGCCTGCGACAACCACCTGCTCCGGTCAGTCCCTACGCGAAGAAGATCAAGGCCTTCGCCGATGACATGGAGCATGAGCGAGGTCTGTCGCCCGCGACCATCCGCAGTCGTTGCTGGGTCGTCTCGCGGTTTCTCAGTCGCAGGGATGGCGCGGATGGCTCCCTGCGCGGGATGACTCCGCAGTGCATCGACAGCGTGCTCCAGAAGATGCTCAGTTCAGGAGTTTATTCGCGGGTCACCATTCAAGACTGGGCCTACG
This sequence comes from Candidatus Kuenenia stuttgartensis, assembly GCA_945904015.1. Classification (GTDB taxonomy): domain Bacteria; phylum Planctomycetota; class Planctomycetia; order Planctomycetales; family Planctomycetaceae; genus SXKJ01. Next base: position 7,278 of record CAMDPK010000188.1, read on the forward strand.
CCTTGCGGGCCTTTTTCCGCTACGCGGAAGCGCGCGGTTGGTGTCGCCAAGGACTTGCGGCCTCCAGCCGCCTGAACCGCACCACCTTGAAACACTGCCTCACCATGATGGGCTGGCTGCTGCCCGCCATCCTGCAAGTCTGGATCGACCACGGCTCCGACGAAGACTGGGGACCAATGTGTGTTACCCGCCGGTAAAGATGATCTCTGCCATGCGCAACGGCAGATAGTTCTTTTCCGCACGCTGCGGCGAATGGATGTCCGCGCTGGAGACAGCGACGAGTGGCGGCCCTCTGCACGAGTCCTCATTCGGACCAGAACGAATAGAGCTGTGCGTTGCGCAGCGACAACCGCAGGCTCACGGTCTTTCCTTTGACGCTGTCCAAATTGCCCGACTTCCAGCGGAACGCCACGCGCGGCTGGTCTCCCGTAACTGGTTCCGCAACGGCGACTGTTTGGCCGTCTCCGTCCAGCACCGCAACGCCAAGTTCGCCGGCCTTGGCATCGACGTTGACGCGCAGAGTTGTTCCCGCGAGCACAAACGGCTTGGTCAGCAGCGTTCCCGGTTCTTCGCCCGCATCGAGCGAGACAAAACCGTCCCGTCGCAGCACGGCCAGGCACACGGCACCTTTGTCGGGATAGTAGTCGTCGTAGCCAGGTTCGTTACCGGACGCCACGAAGGCGTAGTGCTTGATGCCGGTGTAATAGAACCACAACTCATCATCGCGGACGACGGGAGCGGACGGACCGATGATCGTTTGAACGTCGTAGGCTCCGGCTCCGAGCGGCGAGGCTTCGAGGAACGGCTGACGCTCGGCCACGCGCTGCCAATGGACCAGATCGCGGCTGGTGGCCAGTTGGATGTTGTAAAACCCCGTGTAGTCGCCGTACTTGCCAACCGCGTCCTTCATGGCAGGCGACAGGCGCAGCTTTTCAAATCCCGGCCAGCCCGCCGGCATTTTGCCTGTGTGGTGATACATCGAGGGGAGGCCGAGATACAGCCCCTCATACCGAAACACGCCCATGTTGTAGATCTGCACGCTGTAATGTTCGGGCGTGTTGTACTCCGTTTGCTTCAGGGACGGATTGGCCAGCCGTTCGGCAATTCGCCGCCGACCAATTTCCTGATCGAGTTCGTCCGCGTGGAACACGACCCCGTAGTCACGCCAGGACTTGAAATCCCGACTGGTCGCAATGGCGACGGACCGCCCAAACGGACCGCCACGTTTGACCGAGTGGATAAACAGCCCCTCGCGTGGATCGTAACTGAGGTTGCCTTCGTCGCTGCTGGGGATGGCGGGCAGATCGAGCTTCGTCCAATGCACGCCGTCTGGGGAAACGGCAAAGCCTTCATTCAGAAGCGCCGCCTTGAAACGTCGAGCTGGATCTTCGTCGTGCGGGTCGTAGACCGCATGATCTATCCGCAGGTTAGGCTTGGGGCCGGCAATCCAATGCAGCCCGTCACTGCTCACCCGCAACGGCTCATCGGTGCTCATGACCCACATTTTGAAATGCCTCGCCTCCGGATCCCAGATTGGCGACGTTCGTGTCTGGATCGTTTGCGAAGGATTGGCGCTGCGAATGACCGCGCCCCGCTTTTGCGGTTGATGCAGCGTCCGCTTGAGATTCTCGATCTTCGCAATCGCGTCGTCATCCAAAAAAAGTTGCCGCTGTCCGACGGGAATGCTCCGGGCGTCCTCGGCAACAGCCACCGGCCACGATCCAAGCGACAGAGCGAGCAGTAACGCGCGGATCACGCACCAGTGATTGTCATTCGACATTTGGGATTTTCTCGTCATGCGTCATCCGCCTGTTTTCCTGGAATATGTGTGGCGATCGAACACTGGCAGCATTCGATCAAGCCGTATGCGTGATACGGAATGGTGTGGCCCTCAGCGCTTCAAGAGTTCGTCCAACGCCAACTTCTCGAACACCAAGTGCGATTCGCGCGGGGTTTGGTCGCGGACAGCCAGATGGTACTAGGGATCGCCGACAGGCAGCGTGGGGTCGCCGAACAGCATGAACTTCATCCCTTGAAAGAAGATGCTGGGCGGATACCAGCCGTTGTCGGGAACGAGCTTCGCGAGCCGCTCGTTTTCGTGGTAGTGCGTGATCGCTCCGGCCCAGCAGTCGCCCAAACGAGCCTGCGGGGTTTGAGCGAACGTGGTGGAGAAGCCGTCCAAGAGCGTCAGCCCGCAGGGTTGACTGCCCGTGTTGCAACCGATGTAGGCCACTGCGCCATTCGGTCCCCGGCGCAGCAGTTGTTCGCCAAGGCCCGTCGGGTTGAAACGGCCTTTCTGATAAACGGCGGGAGGCGGAGGAGGGCCATCAAACACCTCGCCGAAGTTTGTCCCTTTGTGTTCGTGGCCATCGACGTCGAGGTACGGCTCATACGGCGGCAGAGTCGCCAACCGAGCCGTCGAGCAACCGGCAGAGAAAATCACCGGCAGTCGATCAGAGTTCTTCAATTGTGCGACTCCCGCCGGAGAGAGGCATTGTTCCCAGGCGTGGTCTTGTCCGTGTCCGGCGTGAAACACCAACCGCTGTCCGCTGTTGAGCAGCGACACCACTTGCTTCTCATTCGGAGGCGGCGTCTGGTCGTTGCGCGCTCGGTCGGAGTAGTAGCGTTTCTCAATCGTCCATTCCTTCGGAAACCGACCAGCCAGTCGGTCCATCAGTCCGCGGCTGTCCACCCAGCCACCGACGGCGATCAGCGACACGCTCTTCAAGCTGGCCCGTTGGCGGTCTCGCAGTCCTGTCTCGAATGCGATCGTTTTCTGGGTGACGATCTTCACTTCGTCCAGAGTGCTGACCGGCCAGCGACCCACCGCGACATCCGGCCGATAGTCAATTTGGTCGAAGTTGATGGGATCGCGTTTGTTCTTCTCGCCGCGCACTTCGCCAAAGTATCCCGCGTGGAAGTCGTCTCGCTGAGCATTCCAATCGTCGAAGCGGCCGTCCGGTTTGGCGAGATCGCTGTAGTACAAATCCGATGGATAGAAGGCATAGTCGAACGCAGCCGGAGTCACTCGGTCGAGCACCATGTAGCGCACGGGAAACACGTCCGCGTCGCCGACCAGTAACACGTAGCCGATGCGGTCGCTCTGCCATCGCTCAAACAGATACCGCTTCACTCGTTCCGGATCATCGCTGCCGTTGGATCGCTGGTCTTCCAGGACTTTCTCAAGCGAGACAAGTTCCGTTGGCAACTGCTTTTGTTTGTGAACGATGAAGTCTGCGAGTGCCGGATGAAACGCTTGAGGAGCCAAGACGACGAACTTCTTGGAAGGAGGTGACGCTGCCTTCTGAGTGTTTTCGGACGAGTGTGCTGGCGAGGGCATCAAACCACCCAAAGCCAAGACACCAATGAATCCACTCAGCAGGACCACGCGGATTTGATGCCGTTGCGTCATGATCATTCCGTTGAGTCTGCCTTGGTCAGCGTGATTCTGCGACTTCATCCAGCAGGCCTCGGTAGATGCTCAGTGCTTGTTCAAACTCCGCCAGCGCGGCGGCGGGGAGGATGTCGCGGTTGCGGACCAGTTCGGCTTCCATCAGCGAGAGGAAGTATTCGACCTGCTCGCGGCGTGGGGCGATCGGCTGGCTGGCGAGCTTTACGAACCACGGGGCGGTATGAGCGAATCGCTTTCGATCGTCGGGTTGCGGTTCGACGCTGCGAACGGCAATCCAGGAGGATTTGCGGATCGGCAAGCGACGGCGAGTTTGGAATCGCCACGCGCCTTGCGGGGTGCGTGTCCCGTCGGGAGTCAGCGTCTCCACGACTCGGCCGTTGACGAGCAGCTCGATGCGTGAGACCGGGCGGTCGCTGATCGACTCGATCTCGACATCGAACTCGCGCGGCTGATCGCTCTCGAACGAGAACGTCTCGCCCGCGAGCTTGCCATTGACGGTGACAAACAGCATGGGACCGGTGGTCACGAAGCTGCGTCCGGCTTTGAGGCCGCTCAGCCACGAGTCCAGATCGAACTGCTCGCCGGTGTGGACGTAGACGCGGCTGTGGCCGAGCGGTACCGGATGCACTCCCGACGCCGTGCCCGCCGTCGGGCTGATCCGAAAGCCGCAGTTGAGCAACCCGTAGTAAACTTCGAAGCCGTAATTCAACCAGCCCCATTCGGTCAGCGTGTTCGGGCTGTCCCCTTCGACGTGCATCCATTCGGGCAGCGGAGCCGGCTGTTGATTGAAGCCGAAGCGCGTCCGCCAAACGCTGTTGTTCGACAGTTCAAACAGATCGACTTTCGCGACCGGGACCAACATCATCGACCACGGCCAAGAATGCTTGTCGAGGTCCAGCAAGGCTCCTTCACTGTGGGCCTGCTCGGCGATGGCCGCGATGGGCGGAGCCGTCGCCGTGAACACCGACCGATGATTGAGCAGGAAGATCGCCCCGAGGGTGTGTCGCTTTTTGCCGACCGAGAAGATTTCGTACTCGGTGTTGCGCGGCAAGATGACGTGCGTCGAATCGACTCGGATCGGAGCAATCCCGCGATCCTCGCGCGGCCCAAACGGCGATGGCCCCTGACTGCGCAGCGGCGACGGCTCCAATCCCGGAGCCTTGTCGGACTGAACCGTCCAGAACGTCACCGGAAACGCGACATTCAAATCCTCGGCGAGCATCACGCTGGGCAGCTCGGAGATTCGGCGATGCACATGAGTCTCGCCGGAGTACCAACCGCGCTGGGCGAGATCGATCCACCGAGTCAGTCGCAGCGTCAGTTCAACCGGCTCGTCGGCGATGACCACTTTTTGCCGCAGCGGCCGGTATTCCTTCCCACGTTCCACTTCGAGTGTGTACTCCCCGCGCGACAGTTCGATCCGAAATGGATGCGCCGACACGGTCGTGTGTTTCTCGACCGCATGCGGCATCGGCACCCATTGTTCGCGATACGGCAACGCGGATCCCTCCGCCACCGCGCTCGACACGAATAACCACTCGCCCGATTCGCTCTGCAAGTAGACACGCGCGGGGATTGGCTCACCGGAGTCGTCAACGATCCTGCCACGAAGCTCCGCCGCCGCGAGCGATTGGCTGAAAACGCACGCTAGGCATAGTGAGACCAAGCGAACGTGATTCGTCATGGCAAAACGTGAGGCTTGCCACGTCACGGGATCGAAGCGGTCACTCGCTTTTGTCTCAAGCATTCAATCCCGATCCGTATTTGGCCGCGTGGCAACAAGCGACTGGAGTTGCTGCATCCGCTGGCGGGCCAGAGTTTCCCAATCGTTTTCAGTGGCCGTGAAGAAACCGACGGCCAACTGAAATGTGCCGTCAAATCCTGCGGGCATGGTTTTCTCTGAGAAACTCATCAACCTTAGCTTCCGGTAGACTCCTGGAGCATCCGTGAATTGCAGCCACGCATCTGCCGTCGCAGGGTGCTGCGTGACATACAAGACCGCCCCTTTCTGGTCTCGCGGATTGTAGACGGTCATCCAACGCGAAGATTTTTCAAGTCCCTCGGACGGCTTCGCAGGTTCAGTCAGAAAGACGCCGCGCTTTTGGACCCCCTTGTCGTCGCCGAAGAGATACTGCGACATTGCGGGCGACCACGCATACATCAGCGGATAACTCACCCGCAGATCGACCGCCTCGGACGTTCGCATGCGGAC
>CAMDPK010000189.1 GCA_945904015.1 Candidatus Kuenenia stuttgartensis
GCTCTGTAAGGAGTGCTACTGTGGCAAAGAAAAAGGCTGCGAAGGCTGCGAAGAAAGCTCCCGCGAAGAAGGCTGCCGCGAAGAAGAAGTAATTCTTCTCGCGCACCTAGCGGTGCTCAGCTACAGCAAGCAAGAAGCGGTCGGAAACGACCGCTTCTTCTATTTGGTGGAGTCATTGCAACCGATTATTCCTGCCAGAATGCCCGCTTTTTTGGGCAAAGAACCACGAATCAGTCTTTCTTCATTCGTGAAATCCGGCATACTTACGCACCCGCAAAGGTAACCCTTCGCCGCTTCCACGGTCGCATGAGGTGACTGTACTGGCGAAGGACTTCTGTGGCTCAATGATGAGGTGCCACCTTGAAGTCTCGAATCTGTCTGGGCCGCGCCGCATGGATTGCAGCGGTGGCCATGCTAATCCTCGCGGCGATGGAGCCTGCTGAGTCTCGCGGACAATCGAGTGACAACGACGCGCCTCGTCCAATCGCGTTTGGTCCCGAGAAAGGAACGTTGGTGATCTGTGGCGGCGGGATCTTGCCCGAATCATTGCGCTCCAAGGTGGTCGAGCTGGCCGGTGGCGAGCATTCGAGGATCGTGGTGATTTCCACCGCAAGCCAGACTGCGGACACCCCGGACATCGAGACCTACGTCGCTTGGTGGCGCCAACAGAAGTTGGCCGAGATGACGATTCTGCACACGCGTTCGAGAGACGAAGCAGACACCGAACAATTCGTTGAGCCGCTCACGCGAGCAACGGGCGTGTGGTTCATGGGTGGCAACCAAGCTTGGCTCATCGACACGTACTCGAGAACGCGCACGGAATCCGAGTTGCACAAATTGCTCGAACGGGGCGGCGTGATCGGCGGCACTTCGGCGGGCGCGGCGGTCATGTCGAAAATGATGATCCGTCGCGGCAGCCCGACGGCCGAAGTGGGCCGTGGCTTTGGTTTCCTCGATGGAGCGGTTGTCGATCAACACTTCGTTCGCCGGATGAGACAAGATCGGTTGCTCAAAGTCATCGAGCAGCAGCCAGCACTTGTCGGCCTGGGCATCGACGAAGGGACGGCGCTGCTCGTGCAAGGTCGCCGATTGTCGGTGCTTGGCGATTCCGAAGTGCGTGTCTGCTTCGCTCGGACAGAGTCGCGAGAACCGCTGATTGAAAGTCTGCGCAGCGGCGACAAGGCGGACCTGAGTGCTCTCTGTCGTGTCGCTTTGACACGACAGCAACCGCGGATGCAAAGAACTCTGGCCGCGCCGCAAGTCTCAGAGGGAACACTGGTCATCGTCGGCGGCGACGCCGTACCGAACGAAGCAACCGAGCGTTTTGTGGCCGCCGCCGGTGGCACAGATGCAACCATTGCCTTGATGTCCATCGACGGTGAATCCTCAGAGGTCGCGGATGCCGAGTTAATGGACCGGCTGCGCAAAGCGGGCGTGAAGAGCGTGCAACGTGTCGAAGTCACGTCGCGGCAACAAGCGGACGACCCGAAACTCGCTGCACTGCTGAAGACGACTGGCGGAATTTGGCTGTGCGGCGCGCGTCCAGATTTGTTCGTCGAAGCCTGTCTGGGCACGGGTGCCGAGCAGCTTTGTCGTGACGTTCTGCATCGCGGAGGAGTCATCGGCGGCACGGCGGCGGGCGGCCTGATGCAGGGTGATTTTCTTTTGAATGCCAGTCCAGTTCCCACGAAACGCACGCTGATGGACGGTTACGACCGGGGATTCGGATTCTTCCCCGGAGTTGCGATCGCACAGTGCTGGCTGAAAGGGGAAACGCCTTCGGAACTGACCCAACTCCAGCAAGAGCATCCGCAGCTCGTTGGTCTCGGCATCGAGGACTCGACCGCGCTCATCGTTCGCGGCCACACGATGGAAGTCGTCGGCAAGAATCAGGTCGCGGTGCTCGATGGAGCTTCGGACTCCGCCTCGCCGAGGTCTTCCGTCTTACACGCTGGCGACCGTTACAACTTCAAAGATCGTGTGCGAGTCAGCCGCAAAGAGAGCGAATAGCGCCAGCATTGCTACACTCCGCCCGCCATGACGGAGTCGCTGAACATCGCGAATCGCCTGACCGCCTCAGCCGAGCGGTGGCCCGATCAAATTGCAGTCGTGCAGCCGAACGGGCGCGACTCGGCGGGCGAGTACCGTTATCGGACTTGGACGTTTTCGCAACTCGAACGAGAAGCGACCGCCATCGCCAACGGACTGCTCGCCTGGGGAGTGCAACCCAGCCAGCGATTGGTGCTGATGGTCCGACCCAGCTTCGAGTTCATTGCCCTCACGTTCGGCTTGATGCGAGCCGGTATCGTGGTCGTGCTGATCGATCCCGGCATGGGCCGCTCGAACATTTTTCGTTGCCTGGAAGAGATCAATCCCGACGGCTTCGTGGCGATCCCGATCGTGCAGGCAATTCGCGTCTTCAAGCATCGCCAGTTCCCGAACGCTCGTTTCAACGTCACGGTCGGCGGTCGCAAATGGCTGTGGGGCGGGAAGACCTACTCCGACTTACTGGCCGAAAGCCGAAAGCCGAAAGCCGATCGCCGTGATACCGTTTTTCAAATGCCCGCCGCGATCATCTTCACGAGCGGCAGCACCGGCCCCCCGAAAGGAGTCGTCTACGAGCACAGCATGTTCGACGCTCAAGTCGATCTGCTCCGCGACTTCTACGGCATCCAACCGGGAGAAGTGGATCTGCCCGGCTTCCCGTTGTTCGGTTTGTTCAACGCCGCGATGGGAGTCACGACAGTCATCCCGGACATGAACCCCATGCAACCGGCTTGCGTTGATCCCATTCGCATTCTGGCTCATCTGCGAGATTGGAACGTGACGCAAGCGTTTGGCTCGCCGGCGATTTGGAATCGTGTCGGACGGCATTGCGAGGCCACCGGAGAGAAGCTGCCAAGTACGCTGCGTCGCGTCTTGTCCGCGGGCGCGCCAGTGCCAGTCCACGTCATCGAACGGATGCGCCGCGCGTTCTCGAATCCTGATGCCGACATCCACACGCCCTACGGAGCCACCGAATCCCTCCCTGTCGCCTCGATCAGCGGACGTGAGGTGCTTGAACAGACTGCTCCGAAGTCGCAGCAAGGAGCCGGCACTTGCGTCGGCCGCACGTTTCCCCGCATCGACGTGAAGATCATCCAAATCACCGACGGCCCGATCCTCTCAATGAAAGACGCGGCCGAACTCCAGCGAGGAGAAATTGGCGAGATCATCGTGCGCGGACCCTCGACGACGCGCGAGTACTTTTATCGACCAGAGGCGACTGCGGCGGCGAAGATTCAAGATGCCGACACCGCTCACCAGTCATCCTTCGCCCCTCGCCCTTTTTTCTACCACCGCATGGGAGACGTCGGCTACATCGACGAGCAAGGCCGACTGTGGTTCTGCGGGCGGAAGGCGCACATCGTCGATACCGAGTTCGGCCGCCTGTTCACAATTCCGTGCGAAGCGATCTTCAACAATCATCCGCGAGTCTTCCGGTCGGCATTGGTGGGAGTTGGCTCGAAACCGCAGCAGCAACCAGTCATCATCATCGAACCAGAAGCGGGACAGTTTCCCAAGTCGGCCGCGGACCAAGCACAGTTTCGCGCGGAGTTGTTGGACCTCGGCCGAGCGAATCCGATCACAGTCGCGATCGAGACGGTTTTGTTTCATCCTTCACTGCCGGTAGATATCCGACACAACGTCAAAATCTTTCGCGAGAAGCTGGGACCGTGGGCTTCGAAAGAGTTAGGGATTGCAAATTGAAAGTTGCAAAATGCAAATTGCAAATTGAGGAGGCATGATGCCGGAACTGACTTCGGAAGATCGACTGGAGATGGCGGAGCAGCCATTGAAAACTTGCCGGCCGGCTTGTCCCGCGTGTGGCGGGACGTTGGTTGAGATTCGGCACAAGCTGCAATGTGACCAGTGTCACACGATCTGCGAGACCTGTTGCGAAGGTGGCCGCGGTTGAGCGGCGAGGGGCACGATGGAACTGCGCGAGTTCGCCGAACGGATCCTGCTGAGTGAAAGTCTCGACGAGAAGTTGGCTCGCGCAGCACGGTCGTGGACGGACCAGCGACCGGGCGAGGCGTGGCGACCGGAACAGCCTGCTCGGTCGCAGGATCTTCAATTCGCCGTTCGGCGAACCGCGCCGGCGATGCCGAAGCACGGTGCTTTCAAAGACGTGAAGAAGCGGGCGATCGCGCATCACATCATGGCGAACCACGAGTTGCAGGCGCTCGAGGTGATGGCCTGGGTGCTCGTTGCATTTCCCGATGCTCCGCCGGAGTTTCGTCGCGGGATGATCGACGTGATGGCGGACGAGCAGCGGCACACGCGGCTGCACGTCGAACGAGCGGCGGCGCTCGGGCTGCGATTCGGCGAGCTGCCGGTCAACTGCTACATCTGGCGAAAGGCTCAGCAGTTTGAGAACGTTCTGGATTATCTCGCCACGCTTCCGTTGGTCTTCGAGGGAGCGAACCTCGATCACACGCTGGAGTTCGCGACGTACTTCGAGCAAGCTGGCGACGAGCGCAGCGCAGCGATCATGCGAGCGATCCACCACGACGAAATCCATCACGTCGCTTTCGGTCTCGAATGGCTGCGCAAGCTCAAATCGCCGGAGCAATCCGACTGGGAAGCGTTCCAATCGCACCTGAAGTGGCCACTCCGCCCGGAGAAATCTCGTGGAGAAGTCTTCCAGCGAGAGGCTCGCCGCGAAGCGGGCATGACCGACGAATTCATCGATCAACTTGCAGGGGCATCATGATGAGGACTTTGCGACATGAGTGGTTTGGTAGTTTGCTGATCATCCTGCTGTTCACGTCAGGAGTCGTTGCGGAGTCGAAACCTCGGCCAAACGTCTTGTTCCTATTCGCCGACGACATGCGTGCCGACTCGATCGCCGCACTGGGCAATCCGACCGTGAAGACCCCGAACCTCGACTCGCTTGTGAAACGCGGGTTTGCGATGCGGAATGCGTACTGCCTTGGAGGCAACTCGGCGGCGGTCTGCACGCCGAGCCGCAACATGCTCCTCTCCGGCAACGCCTTCTTCCGCTGGAAGGATTTCGCGCCGCCGAATAACCCGAAGCAGAAAGGCGGGATCGCTCCGGGAGACGGACCGAACTTTCCGCTGTCGATGACGTCGGCCGGATACTTCACCTACCACCACGGCAAGAAGGGAAACACGGCTCCGCTGATTCAAGCGAAGTTCGACGTCAACAAGTATCTGACGAACGACGAAGCCGAACGTCGCAGCGGCGAGCCGGGCCAAGAGATCGTCGACGACGCGATCAAGTTCGTGAGCGAGCGGCCGGCCGACGAGAAACCGTTTTTCATGTACCTGGCGTTTGGTAATCCACACGATCCGCGAGTCGCCGCGCAGAAATATCTCGACCAGTACGACCGCGACTCGATTCCGTTGCCGAAGAACTATCGGCCAGTTCACCCATTCGACAACGGCGAGATGACCGTCCGCGACGAGAAGCTCTTGCCGTGGCCGCGCACCGAAGCGGATGTCCGCCGCACGTTGCACGAGTACTACGCGACGATCACGGCCCTCGACTTTCACATCGGCCGGCTGTTGGAATCGCTGCGACAGTCCGGGAAACTCGACAACACGATTGTTCTGTTCGCAGCCGATCAAGGGATCGCGGTTGGCAGTCATGGATTGCTCGGCAAGCAAAACTTGTATGACGCGGGCATGAAGGCCCCGCTGATTTTTGCGGGGCCGGGCATCCCGCACGGAGAAAGCGCAGCCCTGATGTACCTGCTCGACATCTACCCGACGGTCTGCGATCTGGTCGGAGCCTCGCCGCCGGACGGAATCGACGGCTTGAGTTTCAAGCCGGTCATCACCGGTGAATCGAAATCGAAACGGCGCGAGTTGTTCCTCAGCTACCTCGGCGTCCAACGAGCGATCCGCGACGAGCGTTGGAAGTTGATCCGGTATCCGCAGGTCGACGTCATGCAACTCTTCGATTTGCAGGCCGATCCCGATGAGATGCACAATCTCGCGGACCAACCAGCTCAGCGCGAGCGAGTGCATGCGATGCTCGCACGACTGGCCGAAGCCCAACCGACCTGGGGTGACACCGCACCATTGACGGTGTCCAATCCCAAGCCGTCCGCATGGTCGCCGCCTGGAGAATAACCGTAGTTCGGACGCCTACGTCCGAACATTTTGACTGACCGGACGTAGGCGTCCGGTCTACGAAGCAACCGAACGTGTGAGGCAACATGAGTGACATTCAACGATTCGGAGTGACCCGCCGCTGGTCTGACGCCGTGGTGCATGGTGGCGTGGCGTACTTCGTCGAGGTTCCGGATGACATGACTCAGGACGTGCGGGGGCAGATCGCCCAAGTGCTGAATCAAATTGACGAGCGGCTCAAGCTGTTCGGCAGCAACCGCACTCGACTGTTGCAGGTGTTGATCTATCTGCCGAACTTGGCCGACGGGGCGGTGCTCAATCCGTTGTGGGACGAGTGGGTTCCCGAAGGCCATGCCCCCGCGAGAGCCTGCGTGCAAGCGATGCTCGGACATCCCGACTGTCGGGTCGAAATGGTGATCACGGCGGCCGTTTGACGTGAGAATAGTTCGATCATGCCGCGACAGAATCGGTTTCGTCATCAGCCTTACGTCGCGTGGGAATCGCCGCCGATTCCCACGACGGTGGCGGCGGTACAGACCGATCAAGTGGCGAACGTCGATGTCGGTCAGACGCTGCGGCGTCTGAGCGTGCGGCATTGGTTTCTCGTGCATGGCACTTTTGTCGGGGACGATCCGTTTGGTGTGGCGGCGAAGCTCGAGGAGATGATCGAATCGGTGAATCCGATGCTCCGGCCGCTGGTCAAGAAGATGGCGATGGAGTCCTGGGGCCGAGTGCTGCGCGGCATCAATCAGCGGCTCGGTGACCGCATCATGGGGGAGACCGGCAGTTATCGCGACGACTACTTCGATGACGCGCGATTGCTGTTGAAAACGGACGAAATCAAGCTCGAACGCTTCGATTGGTCGAGCGGCAATGATCACCTCGCGCGCGCGGAAGCGGCGGTGAGATTGTTCAATCGCCTGGCGGATTTGCCGATCGATCCCGCGACCGAGCGACTGTTGTTGTGGGGACACAGTCACGCTGGCAACGTGTTCGCGTTGTTGACGAATCTGTTAGCCAACGACCGCGAAGCAGTCAAAGCGTTTTTCGCCGCTGCCGGCCGCATCAGTGACGAGCGAGTCGATTGGAAGACCGCTGCCGAGCGACTCGCTGCTGCGCCGTCGCCGCATCCGTTGGCGAAGGCTCTGTGCCTGGTGACGTTCGGCACGCCGGTGCGTTATGGCTGGGATCGCGACGGGTACGCTCGGCTGTTGCACATCGTGCAGCATCGTCCGGTCAGCGGACGGGCCGAATGGTTGGCGAAACCCGCGCTCCCACAATCGCTCGACGACGTTCTCAAGGCGAAGCACGGTGACTGGGTTCAGTCGTTCGGAGTCGCCGGCACCGATGTGCGTCCGGTCGATCGTGCGATGCGCGACGTGCATCGTGCATTAGGCGAAGTCCTCGAAGCCGGCATGACTGAGCCGGAGATCGGACAGAACTCGCTGCTCGAACGTTTGCCGGAGGCGGCTCGCGTCCGGGTGCGCGAGAAGTTCAAGGATTTTCTGGTGTTGCTCGAACGCCTGCGCTGCGGCCAACGAGTTCCTTCTGACGGTGACGCGGCTTGGCTATTTGACTACGGTGCCGAGGAGACGGAGAAGCTGGGCCACGGGGTTTACACAAAGCGGGCGTGGCTGCCGTTTCATGCCACTCGCATCGCCGATTGGCTGATGCGAACGATGGAGTCCTGATGGCCGAAGACGTTGAAGGGAAGATGGGCATTCTTGCCCGTCAAAGCGAAGGGACGGGCAGGAGTGCCCATCCTACGGTCGCCCCGTATTTGTGGATGCTGTGCGGTGCGTTCGCGTTCACGGTGATGAGCACGCTCGCGCACCTCGTGCGCGACCGGTTCGCCTGGCAAGCGATCGCGATTGGCCGGTCGAGCGTGCCCTTCGTGCTGACCGGCTTGTCGGCTCTGCTGGCTGGAGGACAGTTGGTCGTGCTTGGACCGCGAGCGCTCTGGCTGCGCAGTCTGGCTGGCAGCACGAGCTTGGTCTGCACGTTTTACGCTCTGACTCGATTGCCGGTGGCCGATGCGTTGACGCTGACAAACCTCTTCCCGATTTGGGTCGCGCTGCTGTCGTGGCCGCTGCTGCATCAGCGGCCCGGAGCGTTCGTCTGGGGCTGCGTGGTGAGCGCGGTCTGTGGAGTCGTGTTGATCCAACAGCCGCACTCGCCCGACGGAAATCTCGCGACGTTCACGGCCTTGATCGCCTCGTTCACCAGCGCGCTGGCGATGATCGGTCTGCACCGCGTTCAAGGAGTCGACACTCGCGCGATCGTGTGGCACTTCAGCGCCGTGTCGCTGATCTTCGCCGGCTTGGCGATGGGGCTGTTCGACGGTCGAATCCCCGTCGAGCCACAACCGCGAACGTGGGTGAGCTGGATCGAACTCTTTGGAGTCGGCGCTTCGGCGACGATTGGTCAGCTCTGCCTGACGAAAGCCTTCATGCTCGGCGTTCCGTCGCGAGTCGCGGTCGTCGGTCTCTCGCAAGTCTTCTTCGCGCTGATCTTCGAGCTGTTGTTGGAGAACCGTGACTACAACAAAGCCTCGCTGTTGGGCATGTTGCTGGTGCTCGCGCCGACCGCGATCTTGCTGCTGCAACGGCGGGAAGAGGAGCCGGTCATGTAGGTTGGGACTCTGTCCCGACCGATCGGGTCGGGACAGAGTCCCAACCTACGTCTTCGGAGCGAAGCCGCGTCGCAGCGTGTTCTCGGTGACGCTGATCGGAACGACGAATTGCAGCAGGTAGTCGGCTCCGCCGGCCTTCGTGCCGATGCCGCTGAGCTTGAAGCCGCCAAACGGTTGGCGATTGACCAGAGCACCGGTGATCGGGCGGTTGAGGTACAGGTTGCCGACTTGAAACTCGCGGCGGGCGCGGGCGAGGTTGTGCGGGCTGCGGCTGTAGATGCCGCCAGTCAGGGCGTAGTCGGTCGAGTTCGCAATCGTGAACGCCTCGTCGAGGTTTTTCGCTTTGAGCACGCAGAGCACTGGGCCAAAGATTTCTTCTTGAGCCAGTCGCGAATCCGAAACGACATCGGCGAAGACGTGCGGAGCGACGTAATGCCCATCCTTCGCGAGCTTGGCGGGGACTTCACCGGCGACGGCGACTCGGAATTCGCGCGACCCGATCTCGATGAACTCAGCGATCCGGTCGAGGGCGTCCGAGTCGATGACCGGCGGAACGAATGTGCCGGGATTCTCGGCGGGACCGAGTTCCAAACTCTTCACGGCTCCGGTCAGGCGTTCAAGAAATAAGTCGTATGCCCCTTCGAGCACGATCACTCGCGAGCAGGCCGAACACTTTTGTCCGGCGTAGCCGAACGCGGACTGCACAACGCCGAGCACCGCTTCGTCGAGGTCGGCGTCGTCATCGACGATGATCGCGTTCTTGCCACCCATCTCGGCAATGACCTTCTTGACGCTGTGCAGGTGCATGTCGACGGCGGCGGCTTGCCGATTGATTTCCAGACCAACCGCACGCGAACCGGTGAAGGCGATCACATCGACGTCGGGACTTTGCACGAGCGTCGGCCCGATCTCTTCGCCGATACCCGGCAAAAAGTTCACGACGCCGTCGGGCATGCCGGATTCCAACAGGATGTCCATGAACTTGGCGGCGACGACCGACGATTGCTCGGCCGGCTTGATGACGACGGTGTTGCCCATCGCCAGCGCGGCGACGGTCATGCCGGTAAGGATCGCCAGTGGAAAATTCCAGGGCGCGATGACGACCACCACACCGCGCGGGCGGTAGTGGAACTCGTTCTCCTCGCCCGCCAGATCGACTCGCTGCGGTTGCGACATCGCCAGCATTTGCTCGGCGTAGAAGCGGCAGAAGTCGATCGCTTCGGCGACGTCGCCGTCGGCATCTTCCCACGGCTTGCCGACTTCGTGGACGATCCACGCAGCGAGTTCCATGCGCTGATCGCTGAGGTGCTTGGCGATCAGATTGAGGTGCTCGGCCCGATACTTCGGCTCAACGCGCGACCAGCCGAGAAATGCGGCCTTCGCGGCGACGATGGCGTTCTCGGCGTCGTGTTTCGTCGCTGACGAGACCTTGCCGACGGTCGTCATGCGATGCGACGGACAGGTCGAAACGATCGCTCCCTTGGTCTCGACGATTCGGCCATTGATGACCAGCGGGTACTCGTTGCCGAACTGGCTTTTGACATCGTCGAGCGCGGTTTGAAACGCCTTGCGGTTAGCGGCTTGAGCAAAGTCGGTCGGAGGTTCGTTGCGAAAAGACATGGGAAGAGTTCCGAGTTCGGAGTGGCGAGTGGCGAGTTGGTCTGAGGTTTCGGATTTGGGATCACGGCTATCGGCCATCGGCGTTCGGCCATCGGCCGGAACAGCGAACAGCGACTCCACCGTCACGTTCTCCGCGAGGCTGTGTCGCAGGAACGAATCGTTCGACGTGTTCTCCAGCAAGCGTCGGACGAGGTACGCCATGCCGGGGATCAACTCGCCGAACGGTGTGTAAATGCGAACGCGGTGTCCCATCTCGGCAAAGAGCTGAGCTTGCTCGGCGGCCACGCCGTAGAGCATTTGGATTTCGTAGGCCCCGATCGGCACTTTGAAATGCCTCGCCCAAGCAATGCCGTTGGCGAGGCTCCGCAGGTTGTGGCTGGCCAGCGCGGGTCGCAGCAGTTGGTAATTCTCCATCATCAGCCGCGCGAGCTTTTCAAAGTTTGCATCCGACTGCCACTTCTCTTGGAAGACCGGCACCGGCCAGCCGCGCAGCTCGGCCGAGACCGTTTCGTAATCCCAGTACGCTCCCTTCACGAGCCGTACCGTGACCGGCGTGCCGCGCTTCTTCGACCACTTCAGCAGTCGTTGCAGATCGGACTCGGCATCGGGCAGGTAGGCTTGGATCACGATGCCGACGTCGGCGAAGTCACGGAACTCCGCCTCCATCAGCGCCTGCTGGAAGATGTCGAGCGTCAGGTCTTTGAACGAGTACTGCTCCATGTCGAAGTGGATGTAGGCTCCGTGTTCGCGAGCCGCTCGCAGAATCGGCCGCAGTCGCGAGAGGACTTCGTCGGATGTGCCCGCCGGATCAACCGGCCGGAAGTGACTGCACAACGCCGAGAGTTTCAGGGACACGTTGACTCGCGGGATCGTGCCGAGGTGATCGCAGTCGAGCTGACAATCCTCCGGCCAATGATTGGCCTGCTCCGCCAGTCCGCCGATCAGTTTGAGGTACTGCTGTTGATAGCTGTCCGATTCGGCGGCCGAGATCGTCGCCTCGCCCAACAGGTCGAGCGTACACGCGAAGCCCTGCTTCCGCAGTTTGCCGACGGCGGCCGAAACTTCATCGACGGTCGAACCGGCGATGAATCGATGAGCCATCCGCGTTGCATTTGATCGTGCGTTGACCGCCAGTGCCCGGCCGAGCACCGTGTTCGGCTCGGCCCATTCGAGCACCAGTCGCGCCGCTCCGGGCAGGTGCGAGCTGACTTCCTCGAAGTATTCCTGCAAATGCCGCGCGACCGCCGCGTGCGTCTTCAGCCGAGGCAGGACATCAACGAAACGAAACATCTGCACTTTGACCGCTTCGTCTCCCATTGCCCACGACAGGATGCGGTCTTCCCACCAGCGTTTCTCAAAGATCGACGCCTTTCTGCGGCGGAGATTCTCGAACAGGTATCGGCCGATCTCCTGCGTCACCTCTTCGACGCGAACCTCCAGATCGCCAAGCACGTCGGCCTCGGCGGACGGTTTCGCAGTTGCGGACGCGGACGGTTTCTTCTTGGCCACGAGCAATTCTTCTCCACCACGCTGATCGCCAGCTTCGACACCTTTGAGCCGACTCGGCACAATGTCTCCCGGCCGACGACCACCGGATCGGGGATTGTCGCGGCTCACCCCAGAATCGCAAGAAAGTCTTTCATGCTCGATTACGCCAAAGTCTTTGAAAACGGATTGTCGTATTCCCACTTCCTGGCCAAGTACGGCACGCCGGAGCAACGGCTGCGCTGGGAAGGACTGCACGCTCAAGTGCGGCTGACGGACGCTCAGCGGCAATTACTGTCAGGTTTCAAACGCAAGATGCCGGTGCTCGTGCTGGCCGGAGCCTGGTGCGGCGACTGCGTCAATCAGTGTCCGATCTTCGATCACTTCGCGGCCGCAACAAGCTGCATCAACCTCCGCTTCTACGACCGCGACGCGAACTCGGAGCTGGCGGCCGAGCTGTCGGTCTGCGGAGCCGCTCGCGTTCCGGCAATGCTGTTCCTCAGCGAAGACTGGTTCCGCTGTGCTCAGTACGGCGACCGCACACTGTCGAAATATCGCCAGATGACCGCCGACTTTTCCGGAGCCGCCTGCCCGACCGGCATCGGCTCGCCGGAACGATCGCTGCTGGACAACGTCGTCCAAGAGTGGCTCAACGAATTTGAGCGCGTGCAACTCATGCTCCGAACATCCGGGCGGCTTCGAACGTTTCACGGCGATTGAACCAAGTTGGCCTCGATTGAGACGTAGGGTGGGTCGAGTCATCGAGACCCTCCACAAACCGCCAACCGTTCTGTGGGTCTCGATGACATGCCGGGAAATTCTGCGCTGGGCGAGTTCGGACTGGCGGCTGTGCCCGGGCGCGCAGCGGAATTTCGCGAGACCGTGCAACAGGCGCTGGACTACGCGGTGGCAACCGGCGCGGTGGCTG
>CAMDPK010000190.1 GCA_945904015.1 Candidatus Kuenenia stuttgartensis
CAGTCCCCCGCACCATCACCGCCGCCGGACACCGCTCAATGAACTTGTCCAAGACGCCACTCGGCAACATCCCTGTGCCCTCCCGGTTCGTGACAAATCCCTGTCATCGAAATGGTTGTAGCAATTATCAAAGACCTTGAAAGGGGTGCCCTCCGAGTGGGCAATGCGGCGTCCATTCTCAGAACTCGGAGGGTTGACACCCTCCGCTCGCCTAGACCAACTCGCGCATCGGCTCGCGTTGTTCAACGAGATACTGCGGGCGGCCGGTGGGGTCAATCAGCGTCGTGTTGCGCGGATCAATGCCAAGGTTGTGGTAGATCGTGGCGATGATCTCTTGCATGTGCGTCGGGCGGTCCTTGGCGACTTCGCCCAGGCGATTCGTGCAACCGATCGCTTGGCCGGTGCGCATTCCGCCACCGGCGAGCAACGCACAACTGACTTGCGGCCAGTGATCGCGGCCCGCACCAGGATTGATGCGCGGAGTGCGGCCGAACTCACCCCAGACCACCACCGTTACGTCGTCGAGCATTCCACGCTCTTCAAGATCTTGCACCAGCGCGGTGACGGCTTGATCGAGCTTGCCGCCGTGATCGCGGACCAGTTGGAAATTTTGGCCGTGGCTGTCCCAACGGCCGAACGTCAGAGTCACGCAGCGGACGCCCGCTTCCACCAATCGCCGAGCCATCAAGAGATGGTCGTTGCAAGTCGGAGCACCGTCGTACTGGAATTGGTACGGCTTGCCGTCGCCGTACTTGGCTCGGACCAGCGGGTCTTCCTTCGAGACGTCGAGTGCGTCAGCCAGTTTGCTGGAAGTCAGCACGCCGAACGCCGCCTGATTGAACGCATCGAGTCCTTTCAACATGCCGCTCGCGTCCGCTTCGCGTTTGAGCAGGTCGAGTCCGCCGAGCAACGATTTGCGGTCCTGCAGGCGGTCAAGCGTCACACCATTGAGCGTCAGATCGGCCATGCCTTGGCCGTCCGGTTTGAAGGACTGACAGGTCGCACCGAGGAATCCAGAGCCACCCGGTTCGGACCACGGCACATGTTGCGTCTTCGCGGCAAGAGCCACGAACGGCGGCATGGAGCGAGTGACCGGACCTTGTAGCTTCGAAACAACCGCACCGATGCTCGGACGACCGCCGATCGAGCGGTCTTGGTTGCGATGCCAGCCGCTCAGGCATTGATAGCCATCGTGGTTATCGACGCAGCCGACCACCGCGCGAACCGCCACAAATTTGTCGAACGCCGCCGCAATGCGCGGGAAGGCTTCACCGATTTGAATGCCGGGGATTTTTGTGTTGATGGGCTCGAACTCGCCACGAATTTCTTTCGGAGCGTCAGTCTTAATTTCCCACATGTCCTGGTGCGGTGGACCTCCACCGAGGAACACGTTGATGACTGCCTTGTGCCGGTTAGTGGTCTCGCTGCCGGTGGCTCGCATCACGTCGGCCAGGCCGAAGCCGCCGACGGCTCCCAACGAAAAACCGCCGATCTTCAAAAAGCTGCGGCGATTGACTCCATCACAGTATTTCTGCTGGCGCCCGAAGAGGGTGAGCATAGCTGGCTCCGCTCGGAAAAAAGGCGGGAATTTTCTGCTGGTGGGATAAGGACGGTATCGGTCATATCAGCAGCCGTCAATTGATGAAAACCCGCCGCGTCGGCCAAACGGCTCAAGTCCACGAAGCCAATTCTGGCGAATGCGACCTCATCAACAAACGACACGACCGGTCTTTATGATTTCGGCGGCTCAAGAGTTTGCAAAAAGTTCTCACCGGCCACTTGACCGGGGAAGAAAGGATGCCGCGTCATGACCCAGCCACAGCCAGAACCGATTGATCCCGCGAAGTTGCCGGACCTCGCACGCGCCGTCATCGCCGCCGATCATTTTCCCGACTTTGCCACCATCGATGGCGATCAGCCGCGCGTGCGACCAGTTTCGCCGGTGCGGACGGATGGCTTCACCGTCTACGTCGCGAACCTCCGCATGTACCACAAGACTGCCGAGATCGCGGCGAACCCGAACGTCGAGCTCTGCTACCTCGACGAGAAGCACGACCAAGTCCGCATCACGGGGGTCGCGGAGATCGTCACCGAGCGGCCGGTCCTACAAGAAATCTGGGACGCGAATCCGCTGCTCCGCCAGTACCTCGGCAGCTTGGAGAATCCGGTGTTGATCGTGTACCGCATCCGCCCGAAGCAGGTCCGCTTCATGCGCGAGTGGGCATTGAACTACCACGACGTGTCGCTGTCGTGAATTCGTAGACCGGACGCCTACGTCCGGTCGAATTGTTCGGACGAAGGCGTCCGAACTACTGCCGGATTGCGTGCGCTCTTGCATTCTCTGTTTACGAACCAAGCCGTTTGATCCGAATTTTCCGATACGACGCCTCGGACGGTGGCCCGCCATGAATCTGCACCGCGAGCACACCGATTCGGACAACCGTGTCGTCTTCCTCTTTGTAGTCAATCGTCTGCACGCCATTGAGCCAAATCTGCACGCGCGGCCCCTCGCAGCGAACGACGAAATCATTCCACTCGCCCGGCTTGTAGGCTTTCTCGACCTTGTCCTTGTCGCCGTGGATCAAAAACTTCTTCCGCCGCGATTCGTCGTACAGCGAACCCCAAATGCACCGACCCTCCATGTGCCCCATGTCGCATTGGTAACCGATGACCTCGTGATGATTCGGAATCCGCTTCGTCCGAAACTGCACACCAGCGTTCGCCCCGTTCCCCGCCAGCTTGGCCTGCAACCGCAACTCGAAGTCGCCGTATTCTTGTTTGGTGCAGAGGAATTCGTTTCGAGGGATCTTCGTTTTCATCGTTCCGCCGACGATGGCTCCGTCTTCGATGCGGAAGGTCTTCAGATCACCCTCCCAACCCTCGAAGGACTTGCCGTCGAACAACGGCTGAAAGCCCTCCTCTGCATTGTCCGCCAAAACCTGCCACCCGAATGTCGCGAGGAGGCTCGCCGCTGAAAAGGAAAGGAACGATCGACGATGCCATCTCATGAGTGAGTCTCCTCAAAACGAGCGACCGCAAAACACTCCACGAAAGATTGCCCAGCCACGGCGACGACCGCGACTCGTGAGCGATCGGCAAACTCTATCGAGGCCCGCCCGCGACGTCAGCTTTGACGCCCCTTTCGTGAGGACATCGCGACGTTCGACGCTGAGTGATGCCACCGGAAAAATAATCCCGCAGCGAAGTGGCAACCGAAATCGAACTCACTAGAATCCCGCCCCGCTTGGCCCCTATAGCTCAATTGGTAGAGCAAATGACTCTTAATCATTAGGTTGTAGGTTCGAGTCCTACTGGGGGCACTTCCGAAAGCCGTACTCCGAAAGGTGTTACGGCTTTTGTTTTTGTTGGACGAAATTCCGTAAAGTCCAGAATTCGGTACCATTTGGTACCCGTTTTCGATCATTCGGTATCAGTAGGGTATCAATTCTGGCAACCAATTGACTGTCGTCTCTACTTCGCGGCTCGTCTCGCGAATGAAAACACCCTGCTAATTTGCTAGCGGGTTTTGGAGTGTAGCCCGGACGAGCGCGCTACTGATCTTCCGAATCTAAAGACTTCATCATGACGACTGAGCAGGTCGAAAAACCGGACCTTTCAAAAACTGCGTGAGCTTTCTGATTCGCTTGCCCACTCTCCAAAAACAACTGCCGAATTCCCTTCTTGAGCAGCTCCGCTTCAATCCATTTCATCATTTGCCGCCCGGCACCTTTTTCTCGCTCGTCACGACAGACAACCATGTCCTCGCCCCACGCATACGGCGTTCTTGCATTGGGATGCCATGTCACAATTGCCATCCCAACTAACGTGGTACCGATCCGCGCCTCGACCATACCTTTCTTGCAATCAGTGTCTCCTCCGAAGTTCCAAATCTCCTGAACTTCGCTGATGAGCATCTCGCGTAAATCAGGAGCCCATTGGGCCACTGACAAGGCTCTGCCACATTGGATCTCCTGATGCGAGATGTAATCGACATCAACATTCGAGACAAAGAACTCAGCCACTTCCACGGCCACTCCATCTCGTGGAATCGACCAGAAGAGTGATAGGTTCTGCGGCGACATTTACGGCTCCTTTTTGAGTAGGCACATCAGATTCCGCTACGATTTGCGAGGACTGCGTAACAACCTGGGTTCCAGGTCTGGGAGCACCGTTCCCTCAAGCCAAGTGAGGAACTGCCTCCTTGAGGCAAAGTCCCTCGCAAACACCTTGTATCGTCCGTCAAAATCTCTCCGAAACTCTGTGAACTCCAATTTCGGATTTGCGAATACGCTCGCCAAAACAGGTTCCACCGGAACGCTGATTACTTCAAATGGCTGCTGAATCATTTCTCGACACGATTGAATCCACTCAAAGAGACAAAACTGCAATAGCGTCTGAAAGAGCCCTATGCCTCGATACTCCTTTTCCAGGACAACTCCGCCGAGATACCAACTCTTCGCTGTTCCGGTGCCCTGGATTGCCTCTCCTGGGACTTCCGACTCCCTTGAGACTTGCCCTTCCTTTATTCTCATCGCCCAATTGGGTTGAAGTGGCCACATTCCGATGCCACCGATGATTCTCGCGCCGTCAAAGAACCCAATGCATCCTTTTGGGAACGCACTCCGCCAGGAGTGAAGGAATCGGTTATCGTATTCTTCCAAGTCGTAAGCACCCTCTTCCAGAGGCACGATTTGAGCAAACTCATCTTGAGTAAGGCTGCGAGACGAGAATGGAGCGAGCACGCTTCCCGCGATATCCGTTGCCACTGTTGAGTCTCCATTAGAAATCATCGCCCGATTGGGACTCACGTCTTCCTTCGGCTTGATTGAGTCCGGCGCGACGCCGCCTGCTGAAACCACCGCGGCCGTTTTCTCATCCGTAGGCGTGTTGCGGCGGCGCTCGCTAATACCGTTAAGAATATCATCGATAAGAACATTGATCTCGGTACCGAAAACAGCTCGGCAAAACTCAAAGCCGTCGCCATCTTCGATGGAATTTACATTGAGCCGGTACAAGGCACTACCGTCATTGACAATCAATGCTTGCGTAGTGTCATCGAGTGCCTTGCGGAGCCGACTTATGCGCTTCTGAACTCGGCGTAATTCCCTATCGCGGTCTTCTTGTTTCAGGCACTCGCTGGCCGACATTAGGTCTGCAATTTGCGTCTTCTCGCACAAAAATGCGCGACTGAGAATGAGCAGCGTCTCAAGCTCTCCCTTTTCTAAAAAGCGGTCGTGCAATGCATCTGAATCCTGGATTTGTACCAAAAAGTCACGCTCGCACGGACCACAGATTCGAATGATGATCGAATTGCGAACTTGGGGGTATTTCATGATTGCCCGCCTCCGAGTAACGAATGCAGGCTGAATTTGACTCAAGACATACCTTGTGCTTGGGTGGTTGACGCACGGTCGCCTCGTGCGTAACCCCTTGAGTGGCACAATTGCCGCCAATGGGTTGCGTAGGTTGGGTCAATCAGCCTGCGTGACAGACGGCAGCGTGTGCAACCGCGCTGCCGTCACATCAATTGTTCATAGACTTCCACTCCGATCATAGGTATCGCCAAGTTGCATTCTCCGAACCAAACTCGATCTGATCCGAGTGTTGTCGTGCCTGATGTTTACGGACACAGCTCAAAAGTAACAGTGCAACGGCTCAGTGCGAGTACTTAATGCCGAAGTGCCGTTCCCCGTCGATCGTTCCTAAACGCAGTCGGCACGAGATGCCCGATGTTGAACTGTGCTACGCTCACTCGCGACGAATGCAAAGCGTGTCCAATGCCAACTTCGGTCCCTTGATCGCGTACCTGGTGCCGGGTGCTACAGCGCTGTGGGGAATCAGTGAGTTCATTCCGTCGCTTCGGTCGTGGTTCGCCATCGTTCCGATGCAAACACCGACGATCGGCGGATTCCTCTATTTGACGGTCGCATCCATCGCGTGCGGCATGGTCGTCAACGCTATCCGGTGGGCCGTGGTGGACACGTTCCATCGGCTGACCGGGCTGCCGCTTCCGAAACTCGACTTCTCAAAGCTTGGTCAGAACGTCGAGGCATTCAACCTGCTGATCGAAATTCATTATCGGCACTATCAGTTTTTCGGCGGGATGGTCGTCGCCACCGCAATCGCGTACTTGAGCCATCGTTTGCGGAACGGAAGCCTTTGGCCGCTCGAATGGAGCGACCTCGGCTTCCTGCTCATTGAAGCGTTCTTTCTGAGAACTTCTCGCGACATACTCGCCAAATATTACGGCCGTTCACGGCAGTTGTTGTGAGCGGCAACGGATTGCCCACCATCGCAATCACGCGGATGGCGGACGCCGCTTGGACTTCGCCGGCTTTGCCTTGCCTGCATCCGAGAGTTCGGCTTCCAGTTCCGACCAAAGCCGGCTCAATGGGACGCCGAGAGCCTCGGCCAACTTGTGAGCGATGCCGATGCTGATTTGGACTTTCCCACGTTCGATCGAACTCACATAGGTCCGGTGGATGCCCGCGCGATCCGCAAAGCCTTCTTGCGAGACGCCGATCCCTTCGCGGTGGCGTCGGACGATGGCCCCAAACAGCTTCTCGATGATTCTTTCCATCAAAGGAGAGTTGCAAAATGCAGACGATTCGACTACAGACGATTTATCGACAGACTATCGTCTACAGTCTGTCATCCACTTTTTTCGAGAAGGAGAGGTGTGTCATGGCCAACGGTGGAAGCAAACATCCCACGATTCCGCAGCAAGAAACGAAGACAGCGGGACAGACCGCGTCGGAGCAAACCAAGAGCGACAAGAAGTAGCCGGTGATCCGCGTCCGCTCGACGCTGGGCCTGACCGACACAAGATGTGTCGGGGCAGGCTCGCTTTGTTTCTGAAGTCGTTCGACGTGCTGCGTCTGTCACGGTTGGTCACGCATCATAGACCAGAACCGTGAATTCGCTGTCCGGATCAATCGCGACTTCAACCGGCGAGTCGAGATTCAAACAAGTGTTGGTTTCCTCGACCTTTTGCAGCACGGTTTCGATGTCGAGCAGATTTGCACTGCAATGGAAAACGCGGTGAGCGATTTGCTCCCACGTTTCGGAAGAGACTTGAATGAGAGCTTGCTCGACGGATCTAGGCTTGCCCCACGGAAATGGATGGACCTCGAATTTATCGCGGAAGAATGAAGGGGCAAACGAAAGCGCGTAGGTCATGCCCCAAGAATGCCCGAAGTATTCGGAACCGGCAACACGCTCGTTTCATCAATAGGTATCGGGTAACTGCCCTGACTGACGTAGCGCGTAGTAACTCTGTTTGATTCCAGCGGGGCGGGAATTGCCGCCGGGCGGTTTCAAAGTTGCCAAGTTGGGCAAGTCATCCGGAAACCCAAGTAGTTCACGGTGCAAGGCGGGGTTCGTTTTGGCGACGGCAGACAGAATCCCGATCATCAACCGGCGACGCCGCTGATAGCTTTCGTCATTGAGCTGCAAAACGTCGATCAGCAGTTTCGCTTCCTTGGTCCGGCCGTGAAGACTGCCGTTGCGTCGCACCACGACAGTTCCGCTTGTGAAAACCTTGAGCGGATCGGGAACGGTCTTCGGTCCCTTGAGTAGATTGCACCCCTGACAACTGTAAAGCAGATTGTCGTAGCTCAATCGTTGCTCCGGCTGAACCGCCTTTGGAACGAAGTGCTCAATGTGGAAGTGACCGAGCCGATTTCCCCATTGCTCGCGTTCCAAACAATAGACGCAACGGAATGCAAACTCATCGCGAAGCCAATCGCGAAACTCGGCAGGCGACTGATACCCCTGCGGGCCATGCTTCCGTCGGTGTTTCCGTTCCGGGTAACGGAAAGCTGGCATACCGTCACCGTCTCGCCTTCTTGGCGACTTGCTGTTTCAGCCCGGCCAGAATGAGTTCAAGAATATCGTTTCCGACTGGAACCGTGCGATCACGGAATTGTGCTGCCTCGGAGACAAGCACGGCGAGTTCTTTCTTTTCGGCAGCCGTCAGTCCTTGGTCATGCTTCTTGGTGATCAACTCGACCCGGCGGACATTCTTCGTTTCCGTCCATTCAACCGCGTGACCATTCTCGCGTGGGGAAACTTCGATCTGCGTCGCGACGGCGCTCAACAATGGTTGAACTTGGTCATAGACATCCTGCTTGATGACCGCGTAACCGCGCTTCGTCCGATCACTGCGGACGATCAGCGCTGGTTCGCGACCGCGATCAATTCGATCAAGCTGTCTGTCGGAAAGGTGAATTGGCATGTCGCGAAATATACCACTACTCTTGCAGAAAGGCATCAGCGATCTCGTGCCAATCGACTTCGCCCAAGGCCTTGTCCATCAGATCGGTGAAGAGGGAGGTCTGATCCGCGACCGGATTGAGTTCACCGACAAGCTCTCGTAGCGCGTCGGCGAGCAGATTTCGGATGGCCTCCGCAGTCGTCCAGATTCCATCAAAGACGAGAGACGAGTCGAGAACAGCGTGACTGGCCTCAATGGCAAGTGCTCGGCAGCGACGGCACATCTCTTGGTCGTTCGTCAGCCACCAACTCACGGACCAAGTCTCGAAGTTCTTGTTGCCGTGGTAGGGTTCCTCTCGCACTTCCATCGCATCAGTAGTCGGAAGGGAGCAGAGCCGTGATGGCTCCGCTGGGACCGTCTTCGATGAACCAGAGTTTTTCCTGTTTGTCCGCTGACTCGAAAACTTGTAAGTAGTCGAGTCCGGCGTTTTGTACGGCCGCTTCTTGCAACACGGCGAGACAGGCGAGGATCGTCTCATGTCCGTACATCTCGATCGCGGCCGGAGTGGCGACGAACGGCTTGATGGCACTCGGCTCAAACATCTCAGTTGACGCGGGATCGTCCAGCGGAATCTCCTGCGGTTGAAGAATCGGGAATGCAGTCACGGTGGCAGAGTTCCACAGGAGCGCTGCCGCGTCAAGCTGTTGCTCGTGCGTCGTTCGTAAAAACGCTCTGCATCCAGTGCAGAGCGTTTTCCTGAAAAGGGGTGTCCTGGTCGCATTCAGACGGCCAGTTGCATGAGCTTGGCGACTTTCTGGTCGGCCTCGACGCGATCTCCGGCATACCGGAGTTTGACGTTGAGGTGTGTCAGAACATCCACCAAATTCCAAAGCGTGAAGGGTTTGCCGTCGTGGCCGAGTTGCTTCACGGCCCGCTCGATCGTGTCGCGAGGCAGGCTGTGTTGGCTCAGGAACTTCATGGCTTCGTCGCTGTCTGAAGCCACGGTGGTCTCCATCGCTTTGCGGACGGCCGTTGCGAACGAGTCTTTGCGTTCGTCGCGGCGCTCTTGCAACGCTTGAATCATCCGCCGGATTTCCAGCAGCGATTCACGGACGTTGCCCGTGTGCTTGCGAGTGAACTCGACGACATTGGTCGCATCCCAAACGATGTGATTCTGGCACACCCTTTGAAACCAGAACGTCGAAATTCCCAGCGAGCGACGTCCTACCTCCGAGTTCCACACAAAGAATCCGGGGGCGAACGCTTCTTCGCCAATCTCGATCCAGCCGGCGGGATCAATGAGGAACGCGAACAGGTCTTGTTCCCCGCAATACAAACCCGTCGCGCCGGTCATGGCAGTTTGCGGCGGCGAAAACTCGCCGGCGCATTCGGCCACCGTCTCCAGCAATTCGCTATTCCACAGCCGCGAGTAAGCGGCTCCGTGAATCGAACGAATGCTTGGTCCGGTCGTCAGAATCTGCATCGGCTTTGCTCCGTTCGGGAGCGTCTCTCGCAGAACCGATCGTGCGGTGTCGGGGGAGAGCCGATTGACGGTCTCCTTGGCAACGCCGGACAAGCGGCAGATTTGCGAGAAGCTCCAGTCGTTGAGCAAGAATTCGCCGTCATCGCCAGCGGCGAACGAGAGTTCTCCGCCAACGACAACCGGTTGCAGGCGTGCGGGCAAATGCCAGCGGTCCTGCGATTCCCGGTGCTCATTCCGACAATGCTGGATCAGGGACTCGACCGATGAGAAACACTCATCCGGTCTTCGCCGAAACAATTCATTGTGTGCTTGGGTCAACGTACTCATGGGGGCCTCCGATAGTGAAAAGGAACGATTCTCAGGTGCATCTGCTCGAACATCGAACAGACACGCCGATCGTGGCCCCTGATCGCGATACGCGCAATCGCAATCGTGGTGACGAGCCAACAACCTCGCGCGATCGTCAAGCGCATTGGCTGGCATTCAGCATTCAGCGATGGCTCACAGCATGTCGCTGTCGCGCGGCATTCAATCCAGCCGTCGCCCCTTGATTTCGGCGACTTTGCCGAGCAAGTAGCCGACTTCATCGCCGTCGAGTTCGGCGACGGGAGCAATGCCGTGAATGTTTTTCAGCAAGTCTTCGGATGCTCCCAAGAAAGCTGAGAAAGAAGTCTGGCCTTGGCATCTTCCAAGCAAGTGGCCGTCGGACGTGATGACCATTTCGACAAGCCGGGGTGTGGTCCAGTCCTCGTTGAGCAGACAGCCCAAGACGGCTTGGAAGTGATCGCTGATGCTGACCGACCGCAGTTTGCAGGCAGCGTCGCTTCGGATTTGGTCGGGTTCGCGGATGCGGGAGTCCATGTATTCGTTCTTACTCGAAGTTCGGAGTTACCAGTCAATCTGCGGCAGTGACCCGGATTCCGGGTACAGAAGCGTCAGCACTCCAAATCTGCCGATGGGGATTGCTTCCTCAATCAAGATGACATCGAGCGTTGTTCCGGGGCGTATGCACGGAAACCAAGCTGACGCGATTGATCCATTCTGGAAAAATCCTCGGCTACCGGGTTCCTCGCCGGATAACGCTTTCGCTGTCGCTGAGCCGATTGCAATTCTGTCCGTGTCCTCAATGGTCCGGCGCAGACGAGCCGCGAAGAAACTGGTGGAGAGCCATTTCCATCCGTAGCCGTCCGTGTTCCATTTAATAATGGCGCACGGGCGTGGGTTGAGGCTAACGTATCGAACAGCCGTACTCGTTCGGGACGTGCCAAATTCATCACAGAGGGTTTGAATTCCTTGCCAGCCAACAGAGCACTTTTTTGCCTTCGCCACGAATCTTGTGGCAGGCATCAGCAG
Source organism: Candidatus Kuenenia stuttgartensis (assembly GCA_945904015.1). Lineage (GTDB taxonomy): Bacteria > Planctomycetota > Planctomycetia > Planctomycetales > Planctomycetaceae > SXKJ01. Next base: position 11,052 of record CAMDPK010000190.1, read on the forward strand.
ACACGAGGCAAAGTGGTCAGCCTCCATTTCGACTGGATTCCGAGATTCAAACTCGCACTTCGACGGGTGCGATGGCATCGAACCGGAGCACAACGCATTGCGATGATCGTCGATGAAGTAATGGCCCAATTCATGGCCGAGCGTAAATCGCGCCCTGGGTGACGATGGCCGTTCGACTCGATCAAGGTTGATGTAGATGAAGAATCGTCCCGCTTTGTGCTCCAATGCACCGTCGAACGAGTCACCATAATGATTGAACTTGATCGGGATGCCTTTTTTGTCAGCGAGTTCGGCGGGCTCGATGCGGCGATTTGCGAAGTGATCGTTGGCAATAAAGTCGGCCAAATCACAAAGCTCGTTGCGGCGCTGGTCCGGCAGCCTAAAGAGCCTTGCCGACTTTGTGTTTGAGGGCATGCTCACGCTCAGTTTCCTCACGATCGCGGTTCATCATGTCTCGAACTTCAGCCGGAATCTGTCCGCCGTCGCGTGCGGCGAGCGCGAGGTTCGCCGTCGTCGCCGTCGAGGTCTCGGCGGACCGCACAGCACGACGTGCGCGAGGTCTCGATATCTCTTCAAAAACCCGTCCGGCTGACCTCAACGACTCAGGCACGTCTATCGGATTTGCGAGCAACTCGGCTTCTAGTTGCGCCACCGCAGCCTCTGTCGTCGGTAGCAGCCATCCTTTGGCGCGCATTGCCACTTCGACAAGCGGCTCAATCGAGACGGATTCAGTGATTTGCTTTTCTTTGGCGGCCATGACTTCCTCGATCTAACCGGCGAGTTTCTGCTCCGCCTTGGCCTTCGTGAATTCTTCAGCAAGCCATTTTAGCGCTCTGCGTCGGATCTGCCGGACATTCTCCGGTGTCGTATTCATCGCCTTGGCCAATTCGTTGACTTCTGATTCGCTCAATCTACGCCGACGTCCATTCTTTAGATCGTACTTTTCCGCCAATTTGATCAGTACGTCGCGTTCCCGTTGACTCAAACTGTCAAGCAGCCGCCGCATCAAAGCCACGTCACTGGTGTTGCATGGGGTCTCAACCTCGGATGCTTCTTCGCGGGCAGGAATTTGCGGCAAGCATTCATGGTCGAGTGAAACTTCGGACATTTCGTCGTCAAGATTTGCTCGAAACCAATCGTTGACCAGATTTGTTGCGATCTTCATTACCCAAGCTCGGACGCACCGAGACTGCATTTCCTTCGTGCCGCCGGTCGGCGAAAACGATTCGCAACATTGCGCATAAACCTTCGCGAAGACATCAACCGTAAGATCGCGAATGAGTCCCTCATCCAGGCTGCTTCGACCAAGAAACTGCTTCCGCAACGCCGCAAAAACGAACGCGAAGTGACGGTTGTAGAACGCTTCCCATGCCGCACGAGCGTGCTGAGGCGACTCGACCTTCCAAGCCATGTACTGGAGCAAGTCGTCGTCAGCCTCATCGTTCATTCTGCGACCTTTGGACGCATCAGCCTTGCGGCTTGGGGAGAGCGGTCTTTCATTGGATACGGCTCAACGTGACACAAAATTTGCGCGGATTGTGTCACGTTCGACCGTGCTTCTCAACGTGGGTGAGCGGTTTGCCTTCAAGCGGGTGTGCCCAGAGATATTGGCGGTGTTAAGTTTTTGTGGTGTCGCAAGTTGACCAATAGGGTTGCCATTGATTGCT
>CAMDPK010000191.1 GCA_945904015.1 Candidatus Kuenenia stuttgartensis
GGAACTCCCCGCCGCTCCGCTGGGCACGGCATCACAATGCCGCCGCACAAGTTCTCGACAACGTGTCACCAACCGCTGATCCTTCAGCCGTATTTCGATTCCATCCAGCGATGGCTACCGAATTTAATGACTTGTGTAGATACCAATGGGCTTGCCCGGATGGTGAAAACGATGGAGAGCTAGTCGCGAGCATCACAGACCACTCCCCCAGTTTTCCCGCAGTTCGCCGCCTCCGGCGGCGAACTGCGGGAAAACTGGGAGGTGGGTGGAGGGGCGATCCCGCTTAGCCCGCCATCAGATTCACCATCCGGGCAAGCCGGATGGGGTCTCACCCAATCGCCGCGTTTTCTCGATTCAACTCGTCGTGACGACCTCAAACTGCGCAACTTCAAAGAGCGTCAGCGAGGGCGGACGCTCCAAACGACGTCGTCTGAGAATCAGCGACACGGTCTGACAATCAACGTTTCGTGAAGCGTTCGCCCTCGCTGACGCTTCGGGTTAATTAAGAGGAATTACGTCATGAGCGATTCATTGAACCACGATGCCCTGTCCGACGACTTGTTTCGCAACCGCATCGCCGCGGCTCTGAGTGAGCTGGATCAACCGGAGTCCGATGCGGACATCGCCGCTGCGCTCGACGCGGTGGATGCCGAACCGCTCACAGAAGTGTCGACGCAGCGCATCATTCAGCAGGTTCAGCGTTCGATCGCGGCGACGTCGGCGAGTCACCGTAGCTTGACTCTCCGAGTCGAGCAACTCGGCTCAGAGAGCCAAGCTACGGGGCGGTGGAGGTCGCAGTTTGTCGTCCTGGCATGCTCGGCGTTGGTTGCAGTCGGCTTGGTGCTGCAACGGTCCGATGACGTGAGTCAATCGCCGCTGCGGCCCGGTGAGTTGATGTCGTCGAATGATCGCCGCCCCGGTCATTGGCCGATCCAGGCAGCGCAATCCACAACCAGCGAGGTCATCCAGCGGGTGAAGCTCGGCGAGACCGTCAGTACTGGTCCGCGTGAGAAGCGGCGGGTGACGTTGCCGGATGGCTCGGTGTTGTCGATCAACGAGCAGTCACAAGTCAGCGTCATCGGCGAGCGGCGCGTGAAGCTGCTGGCGGGAGAAGTGTTCGTCGAAGTGGTGCCGACCAAGAGCGCCGAGCGATTCGTTGTCGAGACGTCGCAGCGGACGGTGACGGCACTGGGGACGAAGTTCGTCGTGAAGGCTCAAGGCCGCGCGACCAGCGTCGTCGTCACACAGGGCAAGGTGCAGGTCAGCGGCGTCGACGAAGTCATTCCCGCCGGACAAGAGTTGATTGCCGATCTCAACGAATCCACTTCGGCGGAACTGCGGCCGGCGAAGCGCTCGGCGTATGTCGTCGAGTGGGTCAAGGACTTGATGGCGTCGGCAGGCACCATCGTCGTGCCGGCCAGCGAACATGCCGGCGGGACTGTCACCGTCGTCGATCCGCAGGGGCAGGAGATGAAACTGTCGCTGCGAAAGTTTCATATCGACGTCCACATCGAAGAGGGGTTCGCTCGGACGACGATCGATCAGACGTACTTCAATCACACCTGGCAGCAGCTCGAGGGGACGTTCCGCTTCCCACTGCCGGCCGATGCGTCACTGTCGCGGTTGGCGATGTACGTGAATGGCAAGCTGATGGAAGGGGGCATGGTCGAACGGGATTACGGACGCAATGTCTTCGAGCAGATTCGTCACACCCAGCGCGACCCGGCCTTGCTGGAGTGGGTGGATGGGAGCACCTTCCAAATGCGTGTCTTCCCGCTGGAAGCTCGGCAAGAGAAACGCATCCTGCTGAGCTACACGCAGCGGTTGCCGAACGATTATGGCAAGAGCGTCTATCGCTTTCCGGCCGGGCACAGTTTGGAAGGTGTGCGCGAATGGTCGGCTCACTTGCACGTGAAAGGCGCGGCGGGGATGAAGTGGTACTCGCCGTCGCACTTGCTGAATGGACGTGATGAGCATGGGGATCTCGTGATCGACGGTCGCGAAGAACACGCGGCGTTGGATCGTGATCTCGTTGTCGAACTTGCAGATGAGCCGGAGGGCGCTAGCCCCCGGTTGAGCACGGCAAACCGGGGGCTAGCGCCCGCCGGCTCAGTGAGTACAGCAAATTGGTCCATCAGCGAGCAGGACGGTTTTCAATACGTGATGTTGCGGCAGCGTCCCGAACTGAAAGTGAACGCGGAACGGTCGCAGCGGCAGTGGATCTTCCTGGTCGAAAACTCGGCGGATCGCAACGACATCTTGGCTGAGACGCAGCGGCAGATCGCGAAAGTGCTGCTCGAAAATTCTGAGCACAGCGACACCTTCTCGATCATCCGCGCGGGGACTCAGGCGGAGTCGTTCCGACGCAAGCCGGTGGAATGCTCGTTGGAAAATGTCGCGGCGGCGCAGCAGTTTCTGAGCGGAGTCGCGCCGATCGGAGCGCTCGATCTGGAGCAGGCTTTGCAGGCGGTACAGAAGCACGTCCGCGGTCAGCGCGATGTCTGGATCGTGCATCTCGGCACCGGCATTCCGGTACTGGGCGAACGGGATAACACCACGCTGTTGCGACTGCTGCCGCCAAGCGCGCGGTATGTCGGCGTGGCGGTGGGGAAACGATGGTCGAAGTCGTTCATGGAGACTGCCGCGAATCACAGTGGTGGCCACGTCACGCAGATCAATCCGGATGAAGCGGTGGCTTGGCGCGCCTTCGATTTGCTGAGCACGCTCAACGCACCGCGACTGACCGAGATCATCGTGCGGTCCTCGGACGCCGCTTCGGGATCAGAGTTCCTGCTGCTCACGAACTCGCTGGCGCATGGGCAAGAGCTTGCCGCCGTGGCTCGCTTTCCAAAGGGGCAGGCGTTGCCGAAGTCGGTGACGATCACGGGGAAGCTCAACGGCAAGGAGTATTCGCGTGGGATAGGCTTCCAGCCTGTCGAATCCAGCTCGAAGGACGACAGGCTGGAAGCCTATCCCACGCATCTGCCGCGGACTTGGGGGCGGTTGGAGATCGATCGACTTGTGGCGCTCGGTGCCACGGAGCACAAGCCGCAGATCATCGAGTTGAGCAAGGCGATGTATGTGATGTCGCCGTTCACCTCGCTGCTCGTGTTGGAGACCGAGGCGATGTACGAGCAATTCAAAGTCGATCGCGGTCGCAAGGATCACTGGGCGATGTATCCCGCACCGGCGGAGATCCCGGTCGTCGCCGAGCAGGGGCCGTCGCAGCTCAGCCCGCTCGACGCGGCGAAGGATCGCTTGAAGCTCTCTCAAGTGCGAGCCAAGTCCGCGCAGTCCAACTACGAACGGAGCGTCACCGAGAAGCGTCCGACAGCGGACCTGCAACGGCTCGAACGTCTGAATCGCGCCGAGCAAGCCGAGGTGCGGCTGATCGAGCGCGAGATTCAACGGATCGAACGAGCGAACGCCGCGGCGGCCGATCCGATGCGCCAAGCGTGGGAGTCGGTTGTGCAACGCCGCTCGGCGTGGCAGCAGGGTTATTTCCAATCAGCGCAGCACTATTGGGGATTCAACCAATGGATGGATTCCGGGCTTGGCGTGCCCGACGAATACTTCGGAACTCAAGTCTTGGGTGAGAACCAAGGTTTGTCCCCAATCCGCTTGCGAGTCATTCCCAGCGTCCACAGGACGAACGTGCCATGGGACGTCAACGCCAATGGAAATTGGTTTTGGCCCGGTGTGGTTGATCGGTACTCCAACGGGGCTAGTTCTCGGCTCGATGGCGAGCTGTTGGGAATGCCTCGCAGCGATTTCATTCCGGTGACGTCGTATTTCTCAACGCTCGACGGAGGCTTCGACGCCGAGCGTTACGGTCGAGTACCTCTGCTGAATTCGACCCGCGACGACTTGCTTGGTGCTCAAGTCGCCCGACGAGGGTACATGTTTCTCGGCCGTTTCAACGAGGTTAATTCTATGGAACCAGCGCTTGAGACTCGACTGCCGAGTGCTTCGATGGGTTCGATCAACTTCAGCGTGATCTCACGACCGGAAGTCATCGGGCTGATCAGTGCGGATCGTCTTGCTCTAGGGGGCCAGCAGTTGTTCGCGGATCGAGACTTCCTCGAAAGTAAGTTCGTCCTGGATGGCTTGTCGAACGAAGGATTTCTTCCGTTCAGCGGCTCGGTGGCGTCAACCAACTTCGGTCGCGGTGTGCTCGACGCTGACAAAAGAAGCTTTCGGTTCACCCGACGTCGACTCAGTGATTTCGGAGTGACCGATGACGACTTCAACGGCAACGGTGTGGTCAACAACATGTCCATTGCCCTGCCGAGTCTTCTGCCTCGAACCGCTTTGGGATCGGCGTGGATTGTTTCCCGAGAAATGTACTACGACTTCGACAGCAATCGCTTCGACGAATTGGAAGATCGCATTGCCGATGACTGGATTCGGCCAGTAACCAGGGGCGGTTCGGTGCCTGTCGAATTTTGGAAGGGACTTTCCGAACGTCGCCGTCGCTACGCGGCTGTCGACATGAGGCATCCACTGTCCGGTGTGTTGCAGGACTTGCCGAGCTATGCCCCCGGATTGCAAACGTGGCCCGCCGATCGACTGGCCATCGTCGAGCAAGCGTCCGCGACGAAACCCAAGCACGGCGAGGTCGATGCCGAAGCGCGGCGGCTGATCGAGAAGGCGAGATCGCTCGGTTGGGAGCGGATGCGATTAATTAGCCGGCACGCGCTAGCGTCCGATTCCGATCGCAAGAAACCGGACGCTAGCGCGTTCCGGCTGATCGATGGATCTGGCCGGTTCGTCTTCGATCGCGAGGTTGGAGAGGGACTGAAGGAGCAGGTCATCCACGACGGCACGACGATTTGGCATCTCTATTCTGAGATCGGGCTGGGAGCGAAGCGTTCCGTCAGCCGTTTCCATCAGTCAGCGATTCAGTCGCTCATTCCGTGGTACGTCCCGTCGGCGGAAGACCTGAGCGTCGAGGCCGATGTGAAGTCCGTCGGCGAACGAACCATTCGCATCACCCGGAGGATGGGCACTCCTGCCCGTCCGCATTCAGGCGACGGGCAAGAGTCCCCGTCCCACGAGATCGCCATCGAACTGCTCTTCGCCGAAGACGGGCGGCTCAGCGAAACACGAGTCGTCAACATCACCGCGAACAAGCGCTTGGCCAAACAAACCTTCGCCGCCGATGGAACGATCCGGTTGTTCGATGCCGACGACAAACTGATTGCCGAAGCCAAGTACGAACGACAGCCGATCGAGGCACCGAACCTCGTGCCAGCGACCAAAGGTCTGGTCGTGCTGCCGTTGCCATATCGCTCGGTGGCAGGAGTTCCCGTCACTGTGCCGGTCAACTTGCAGACCAATGCGCCCGACTACGCGAAGCTCTCCGAGGACGACGCACTGATGCTGCTGGCCTCGTACTTCGCCGAAACTCGTCAGGCGGAACTCGCCACGTTCATCGAGCAGCGATACACGGCCAAGGGGGATCACCGCATTGGACTCGCCGTGTTGCTGTCGTCGGTTGTTCCACAGAATCCACTCGTGGCAAATGCAACGAAGCAGCATCCTGATTCGCCGCTCGCGAAATTTCTGGAGCAGTTCGTCGGGTTCGCGATGCATGGCAACAGGCCGGGGACGCTCGACGCCGGTCCGTCCGGTAGTCCATTCCTCAAACGTGTTTGTTCGACGTACAACCACTACTCGCGTTGGGCGTGGAATCAAGTTGCCACTCGCGAGCAATCCGCGACGGACCTCGAACAAGATCTGACGGCGACACTGAGCTTTGTCCGCGACTGCCGCTCGGTGGAACTGGCCGCGAAACTGCTTTTGACCGTGCATGCGGAGATCAAACGCGGCAACCGGATGAACGCCACGCTGGCTCGCCAGTTGATCGACGCCACAACGGCACTGGCCGAGGAACGTGGCCTTCCGGCCTTCGCTCGCACGGTGCGGATCGAGTGGCTGCTGACAGTTGGTGACGACGCTTCCGTCGCTCAGGCGAAGGAACTGTTTCGCACACAGCTCGTCGAGCCGATTGCGGACGGTAGTCTCCCCGCGCTGAATGGCGAAACGCGGAGCGCATTCGTCAAACACTTCAAGACGCCCGATGGTCAGCCCTGCGGGCCGTGGGGTGAGTTGGTCCATGAAGCCGCTCGTAAACTCACTGAGGTAAAACAACCACAGACACTGATCGCGTTGGCGCGAGCCTGTGTCTCGTTGAGCGAACCGACTCTCGCCGCCACGATCTACGAACTGGCGATCAAGGATCAGGATCTCGTGGCCCAGCCGCGACTGAATCTGGCCGCGCTGACCTATGCCAAGGAGGCCGGCAACTGGGAACAAGCCGACGTCTGCGTGCAACGGGCACTGGCCGAGGAAAAGCTTCAAAAAGTCTCGCAACTCTGGCGCGATGCAGCGGCCATCAAACATCAACTCCGCAAGTTCCACGAGTGGATCGAATGCCTCGACCGCGCTTACGAAATGGAGTTCGCCGCGCTCCCCAAGACGGTGAATCTCGAAGCGTTCCGCAAAGATTACGACAGCCTCTTCGGGCAGCTCGATCAACGGACGGAACAACTCGCCGACGCCAAAGCGTCCGACAAGTTGTCCTTCGCCCGCACCGTGCAACGAGCCGCCGCACGATGGCGCGACATCGACGTCGACGACACCTTCGCATGTCATCGCACGGCCGCAATTCTCACGAAGCTGGGTTTCGCCACGGCGGCCTGGAATTATTGGACAACACCGCTGGCAGAAACCCCGGATCGCTCCGCCGTCTGGACCACGTTCGCGTCGGCCATGCAATCACAACAACGCTTCGTCGTCGCCGACCGAGCCTGGTCTACCGCCTTTGCCTGCGAACCGACGAATCCAGAGATCTTGCTCCAGCACGCCCAGTTCCTGAACTCCACGCGCCAAGAACACAAAGCCCGCGAGCTGCTGACGAAGATCACCACCAGCACTTGGCAACCTCGCTTCGAGACCACCAAGCAACAAGCCCAAACGCTTCTGAACGGCGGCGGCTCGTCCAAGTGAGCCGGCAAATCGCCGTCGTGGCTCAAATGAGTTCCGGTTTCACTTTTTGAGCGCCGCAGTTATCGCCGCGAGTTCGGATCGTGGTCAGGAACACGATGCCGAGTTGGCTCGGATCGTCGCGGCTTGGGATGACCTGCCCGAAGTGTTGAAGGGGGCGATATTGGCGAATGTGGACTCGGCCGGCGCGCCGGGCTTACGATCGTCTGGCGGGTATTGAGTGCGAACAATCGCAATGAGCTAAGGGCAGATTGTGGCAAGTCGAGCAGCGAAGAAACGTCCGGAGCGTCGCTCGGCGGCGGTGGCGACACCGTCGCGGAGCTACCTCACGTTGGTTCGGCGGTTCGCGCTGCGGCCGATTCAGTCAGACGTGGACTTGGATCGGGCCATCGCCGTGGTGGATGCGTTGTTGGATCGAGACGGCTTGGACGCGGGCGAGCAAGACTACTTGGACGTACTGAGCGATTTGGTCGAACGCTACGAAGACCAGTCCGATCCGCCGCGAGACGTGTCGGATGCCGAGATGCTCCGGTTCCTGATGGAACAGCAAGAGGTGAAGCAAGTCGAACTCTCCCGCGCCACCGGGATTGTCGAATCGACCATCTCCGCCGTCCTGAGCGGCAAGCGGACGTTGAACCGCTCCCAAATCGGCAAGCTCGCCAGCCACTTCCACGTCTCGCCGGGAGTGTTCGCGTTCGACGACTGAGTGGCTCGACGCAAGCCTACGTCCCGCGTCTCGCTCTGCTGATTCACTTGGTCCGCTGTGCGGTCGATGACGACAAGCTCGAATCCGTCAACGCAGTCGATGATGCGAGCCTCGAATCGGCGATTGCTCTGGTTGGCTGGTTCGCGAATGAAGCTCGGCGAGTCTACGCGATACTCGGCGGTGGTGACGACGGCGAAGAAAGCCGGCGGCGACGCCTGGCCATCGAAAAGGTTCACGAACACGGTGGGCGAATCACTGTTCGCGAGCTGATGCGATGCTGTGCCGAATTCAGCAAGTCGGCGGACGTGACCGAGCAGACGTTGAACGCTCTGGTCGCGGCCGGCTTGGGACGCTGGGAGCGATCACCACTGGGCAAGAGTGGCGGGCGTCCGTCCGACGTGTTCGTACATTTCGAGAATGAACTTGAAGTTGAGACGGGCATAGATTCCAAAGGTCGCTTCGTCACTGACCTACTGCCGAAATAAACACATTTGCGGTTCGGTTTGAAAGAGATCTTCTTTGAACCAGCAATTAAGCATGGGAAGAAAGATGGACAGAATTACGTTGGAACAAGTCGAAGACGCTGTGAGTCTCGGAGAATCCGAGACGATCGAATTCATATCTGTCATCGACGAACAACAGCTCTGCCAGACAATCAGCGCTTTTGCGAACACTGGTCGCGGCAGCATTTTCGTCGGTGTTAAGGAACCGATCGCAGTCCACCTTGGACCGGGCGCGGCACCTCGCTCCGGCAATCTCGTAGGCGTCAATTACGACAAGTTTTGCTCGGTCTATGCAACTCTTCGCGACAAATTCGATCCAGAGTGCCCGAAATTGACACCAGCCTTTTCGCCGTTTCAAACGATGCACGATGCAATCTTTGTCATAACGGTCGACGTTCCTGGGGTTCTGGTTTGTCTCAAAGACGGTCGATGCTTCAAACGAGTTGGTTCTAAGAATGTTCCAATGACGGATGAGGAAAAGGCACTTAGGCTTGCACTATTGCGACAGGCGGCCCCGACAAGCGAAGACGAAGCAAAGTCCGACAGGGTGAAGCCTGCATCTTCGGTTCTCGACGCATCCGTAGGTCTTGTGATAGGTGGCGCGAACGTTTCCGCCACAGCGAATGTTGTCGACAACGACGCCACCATGCCAATCGTCGAAGCTGATTTCCCAATCACGGCTAATGAAGGCTCGAAGGATGTCGAACCAAAAGCGGAGGCACCGACAAGGGAACCCGTCACAACTGAGGCCGTCGGCGAGGCAAAGGCAACGTCTGAGGTACGATCGGTCAGTGATTCGATTACCGTCAGTGACTCAGTGAATGCCGCAGTAACGGGCGGTGAAGAATCAACTGCCAATGCCGCTGACGCGAAGAGTAAGGGCGGAGAAGATTGGTTGAGTTCGGTTCGTCAAATCGGCGGCAAGATGGAGCACCGGGAAGAGGCTGCCGAGCATGAAAAATGCCTTCACACGAACGAATATGCAGAGGCAATCGCCAATCTGTTTGCAAGGACCGAAGACACTGAAAAACTCTCCTTTGGTCTGTTCGGGCACTGGGGACGCGGCAAAACATTCCTCATCAAAGAAGTGACCAAACGCTTGGAGCAGCGTGGATACACCGCAGTCAATTTCAGTGCTTGGAAGTACCGAACAAATCCCGAATGCTGGATTCATCTCTACGAGACATTCGCCGCGTCGGCGAAGTCTTGGAGTTGGTTCCTACCCTTGCGAGTCAGATATGTGCAGGCTGGCCCTTGGCCTGCGATTCTCGCGGTCTGGAGCTTGTATGTGGCCCTTCGCACTGCCGGACACACGTTTGATATCGTTCAAGGACTGTATCTTGCACTCGGTGCGGTGGGACTAATCTGGGCGACTTACTTGTTCTTCCGTTTTGGCGGTCTTTCGATTCATTTGAAAAGTGTGTATTGGTCGCTTCCGACCCATGCGGAAAAGCTCGGCCTACAAGCCGCTATCGGCAATGACCTTCAAGCTCTCTTGCTCGGTTGGCTGTCACGGAAGCGGTTCTATTGGAATCGCAAAGCCGGAGTTCGGACAGAACCGTTGATCCGATGGGGAAGCATGATCCTTTATTGGGTCGGGTGTCTCTTGGTCTTCCGGCAGTTACTGAAACCGGAACTAAAGAACGTCCTCAACCAACATCTCCCCGAAGAGTATCGGTCGCGGCTGTGGTCAGATTATTTCGACATCATTTCCGCAGGCGCATGGTACATGCTGTCAATTCTGCTCGTGTGGGTGATTCTTGGCAGGGTTCGACACGCAGCAAGAAGTTTTCTTGTCGTTGATGACCTTGACCGTTGTCACCCGGACCAAATGCTCGAAATCATCGAGTCCGTGCAATTACTTCTCGATGACCCCGTCATCTCGGAGCGACTTCAAGTTTGCATGTTGGTTGATGAATCCGCGTTGGCCCATGCTCTGATCAAGAAGTACGTCACTTTGACGGAATTCGATTGCGGGAAAGAACACCAGTTCTCTGCGAACCGAGTTCTGCGAGAGAACATTGAAAAGTTCTTTCAAGTCCACCTACGACTACCGGCAGTATCCGAAGCCGAGCTATCCGAATTGATCGAGAACTTCACTGCGCCACCGACTCCAAAGTCCGAGTCAGTTCCAGCGTTGAAGGTGGATCCAAAGCACCAACAATCGGGGACTCCTCATCTCAATCGAACCAATGAGAACGACGCCCCGACTGTCGTCGAAGGAATCGCAATAGGTGTCCACACTGCGATGCCGTACTTTCAGGTATTGCAATCAGAAGGATTGGGTTCTGATAGTTCCCACGAGACGCCGCTCGCGCAGTCCGAGCAAAGTCGTTCAAAGTCAGACGTCAACCGTGCAGCCAAATATACGGAAGTCGAACGAAACGCGCTGATGTCGCTCGTGTCGGAGTTCAAACATTGCGACTCGTTCGGAACATGGGGGCCGCGGTCGATTCGGCGATTGCTCTTCCGCTACCAATTGGCGCGAGAGCTTCTGTTCGCTCTTCGCATAACCGATTTTCCCCCGAACGAGCTTTGGTGGAGATTGATCCATCCATCGGAAAAACTTTTCAGCGTCCGATATGCAGACGCCGACGATGATGTTGACTTTAACGCGGTCGCGGTGCTTGATCGAATCGTCAAACAAGTTTGGTAATCGCTCGTTTTGGCACGGCCCGACAAATCACCGTTCAGAGCTGACACAACCTCAACGAACCCCGCGAGCGGTGAGGTTTCGTCAATGTCGGTGCCTGACGACGCGGCGGCGTGACGGCTGCGCATCCGGCCGGCTTGCGTGATTCAACAACGTCTGACGCTGATCGTTGGCGTCTGGTATTCTCTTCCCACCTTGGCCCCCGTGAGTCGGCAGACCTGAGAAGCTGTTGGCTTGCGTGGGGTCTTCTCAGCAAGGGTCCAACATGGCGAAGCTCTTCAAGCGCAAGTATTGGTCCGTCGATCCCAAGACCGGCGAGCGAGTTCAACGCGAAACGGACAACTGGTACAGCAAGGTCAAAGACGAGTTCGGTATTTGGCAGCGTGTCCCACTGCTACCCGACAAGACGCTCTCCGAACTCATGGTCGCAGACCTGAAACGGAAGGCGATGCAATGCCGAGCGGGTGTCGCTGATCCGTTTGAAGCTCACCGGAAGCGGCCGTTGAGTGAACACCTCGCGGATTTCGAGAAGAGTCTTGAGCACAAAGGGAACACGGCGACGCATTGCCGACAGGTCACGAACCGGGCGCGGCGAGTGGTTGACGACTGCCGATTCCGTCGCATCGGCGATTTCTCGGCCAGCCGAGTGCAGCGAGCGTTGGCCGACTTGAAGCGTGGCGACTCGAAACAGGCTGGCTTGTCTCAGCGGACGGTCAATTTCCATCTGCAAGCGATCAAGCAATTTTGCCGTTGGCTGGTCGCTGATCGTCGAACCGCCGAGAACCCGCTGACTCACTTACAAGGGGGCAACGTCAAGCTAGATGTCCGCTTGGAACGCCGCGAACTGGCGGACGAGGAAATCCGCTGGCTGCTGGAAGCGGCGCGAACTGGCTCGCGTTTCGGTGGGCTGACCGGCTTGCAACGCTTCACGCTCTACGCGACGGCGTTGGGAACCGGCTTGAGGGCGAGCGAGTTGGCATCACTCACGCCAGAGTCGTTCGACGTCGATGACGACGCTCCGACCGTTCGCATCGACGCATTCAACGAGAAAGCTCGGCGCGGCGATGTCATCCCTTTGCCGCCTGACTTGGTGGAACTGTTGCGGCCGTTGCTCAAGTCGATCCCGAAAGGGGAACGACTCTGGCCGGGCAAGTGGGCGGCCTACAAATACGCCAGCAAGTTCATTCAGCACGATTTGAAGGCCGCTCGCGCAGCGTGGCTTGGTAAGGCGACGGACTCGGCAGAGCGCGAGGCTCGCGACAAAAGCGATTTCTTGGCGTACCGCAACGACGACCACCAGCAAGCCGACTTCCACAGTCTGCGACACACCTACTTGAGCCGGCTCGGCCGTTCGGGAGCATCCCCCAAGGTCATGCAAAAGCTGGCTCGGCATTCGACCGTGGAACTGACGCTCGGCCGGTACACGCACGCCGGTTTGTTCGACCTGTCGTCCGCCGTGAACGCATTGCCGCCGCTTCCGATCCAAGAGGCTCCACAGACCGAGCGAGACGTGATGCGAGCGACCGGCACGGATGCAAATACCGGTGCATCGCCAAAAGTTACTGGCCCAAAATTGGCCCCAAAAGTTTGGGCAAGTGGCCCAAAACTGGCCCAAGCGTCTGACAACAATCAACAACGCTTGAGAGTCGTTGAGCAAGCGGACTCGGATGCGTCGCTCAACATAACCCCGAACAGCGACCAGAGGTTTGAGCAACAGCGACAACGCTTGAGCAAAACCGAGAAGCGGAGAGAG
>CAMDPK010000192.1 GCA_945904015.1 Candidatus Kuenenia stuttgartensis
TCGCGCGAGTTGAGATGCTCCAGGCAGAGGTTGATTTTCTTTTCCTCGGCGTAGGCGATGGCCTGCTTCCAGCACTCGACGCAGTTCTTCGCTCCCTGTTCGTCGGAGATGCCTTTCTCACGCATGCCGGTGAACGTGATGACGTTCTCGCATTGATGCTCGACGGCCAGGTCGATGCTGGCTCGCAGTTTCGTCAGGCAGAATTCCTGGTTGTCGCGGTTGAACGGGCCGCGAGCGAATCCATGACTGCTGACCAGCGAAATCTTCAAGCCCAACTTTCGCACGGCCGGATAGTGCTCCGCGCTGATCCCTTCGATCGCCTCCAAGCCGATCTCGCGGCAATGCCGAGCCAGCTCCTCGGCCGGCATCGGATTGAAGCACCAGCCCATCACCGATTGCCGAATGCGACCGTTGCGAATCTTGAAATCCGGTTCCACCGGACGATCCGCAGCGATGCTCTGCGCCGTCCCAACGGCAACTGCCCCGGCGGCCAACGTGCCAACCGCTGTTTTGATGAGGTCTCGTCGGTTGAGTCGTGAAGTCATGAGACAGCTCCTGAAATCTGCTTTCGGATTTGGTCGAATTGGTCGCCACTCTGGCCGCAGGTTATGGAGGTTGGCTCGATTGTTCGAGACCGAGGGGCCGTTCGCCTACCGTTGGCGATTCCGAAGAGATGGTCGCCGCCAAGTTCGTCAGCAACTGGCAAAATCATCCAACCAGATTGCGTTTCTCGTCGTCTATGATTTTGCTGCTCCAAGATTCGGTTGACTCGTCAGGAGACACCACAATGGAACTTTGGATCATTCGCTGCCTCGCGGTGTTTTCGCTCGTCACGATGCCGAACGCGGCGGAGAGTGTTTGGGCGGATGATGCGGAACGCCATTGGCCGCAGTGGCGCGGGCCGTTGGGGACCGGGGTGGCTCCGAATGCCGATCCGCCGGTCGAGTGGAGCGAGACGAAAAACATTCGCTGGAAAGTCCCGCTGCCGGGGAAAGGGCATTCGACGCCGATCGTTTGGGGTGACCGAATCTTTCTCACGACGGCGATCCCGTATGGCGAGAAGTTGCCGCCGAAACACAGCACGGCTCCGGGGACTCACGACGGAGTCTCGGTGACACAGCGGCATGAGTTTGCCGTGCTGGCGGTTGATCGTCGCAACGGCAAGATCCTGTGGCGAAAGACAGTTCACAAGAAGCTGCCTCACGAAGGTGGGCACATCACCGGCAGTCTCGCATCGAACTCGGTGGTGACGGACGGCGAGCATGTCTTCGCATATTTCGGTTCGCACGGACTGCATTGCCTCGACATGAACGGCGAGGTGAAGTGGCAGAACCAATTTGGCGAGATGCTGACCAAGCACGGGCATGGCGAGAGTTCGTCGCCGGTTCTGTACGGCGACACGGTCGTCGTCAATTGGGATCACGACGGGCCGTGCTTCGTCGCCGCCTTCGACAAACGCACCGGCCGACAACTCTGGAAAGTGAATCGGGACGAAGAGACTTCGTGGTCCTCGCCCATCGTGATCGAACACAACGATCAGCCGCTGCTGATCGTCGCCGGGACGAATCGCGTGCGCGGCTATGAGTTGGCCACTGGCCGAGTGCTGTGGGAATGTGGCGGCCTGTCGTCCAACATCGTGGCCACGCCGGTCGCCGCCGAAGGGATGCTGTTCGTGGGGAGCAGCTACGAGAAACGATCGTTGCTGGCGATCCGCCTGGACCGAGCCAAAGGGGACATCACCGGCACCGACCGCGTGGCCTGGAGCCGTTCGCGCGGCACTCCGTATGTGCCGTCGCCACTGCTCTACGGTGACTCGCTGTACTTCCTGACGCACTATCAAGGCATCCTCTCGCGAGTGAATGCTCAGACAGGCGATGACCAACCCGGCGCGATTCGGCTTGCTGGCATCGGCAACATTTACGCCTCGCCCGTCGGTGCGGGTCGTCGCGTGTACGTCACCGATCTCGACGGCAAAACGATCGTCTTGAGCCACGGCGACAAGCCACGCGAACTGGCCCTCAACCACTTGAACGACGTCTTCGCCGCATCCGCCGCCATCGTCGACCGCGAATTGTTTCTGCGCGGAGAACGACATCTTTATTGCATCGCGGAAGAGTCCGGCTCGAAGCCATAGAAATCTCGGCCCGGTCTATCGTCTTGGCCGGCGGTCGGATTTCGAGCGGCGGGCGACGCGGTCACGCGAAGTTTCTCGGCGCGGCGAGGGCGCTTCGGCGAGTGGTTGGCGCGGAGCGGTCAGCGTTTTCAGCGCGTGTTGCAGGCCGCGAATCAGCAGGCCCGTGTCGGAGTTCAAGCCGAGCATTTGAAAACCTTGATCGCGGCGCTTGAGTAGCTCGGCCGAGTCGCGGCACAGAATGCCACAGGGAAGGCCGCGAGCACGAATGCGGTCTTTGATGTCGAGCAGTTGCGCGGCGACGCCCGGTCCTTCCCAATCGCCAAGCGAGCCCGCGCTGGCCGAGTAATCGGCTGGGCCAAACTGGATCGCGTCGACTCCGGGGATTTTGCAAATCTCTTCGATGCACTTGCCGGCCGAGACCGTTTCCATCAGCGGGATGACTAGCGTTTCCGAGTTTGCGATCATCGTGTCGGACTTCAGCCCCATGCCCCAGTGTGTGGCTCGCTCCGAGCCGACACCGCGCTGGCCCCACGGCGGGTACTTGGCGAAACGAACCGCGCGTTGGACCTCCTCTGCCGAATGCACCTGCGGCACGAGAATGCCGCCGGCTCCCAAATCGAGCACGCGCTTGATCAGCCCTTGTTCGATCTCCTGAATGCGGACCAGCGGCACGGTGTTCGAGTTCCGCGTCGCTCGGATGTGTTCCAGAATCTCTTTGAAATCGAGATGCCCGTGCTCGGCGTCAATCACCACGAAGTCCAGGCCCAGCGTCACGGCGATCTCGGTGATCGTCGGCGATTCGAGCGTGACCCAGAGGCCAGTCGTCGGTTTCCGCGCGGCGAGTTTCTTCTTCAGCGGGTTTGGCGAGGTCATGGAAAAGTGGTCTTTCGTGTCATGAGCTTGGCCCGCTCGGAACTTGGTTTTGGATTCGTAGGGTGGGACCAGCGCAGCGCCGGCCCACCGCGATCATCGAGAAATGGTGGGCCGGCGCTACGCTGGTCCCACCCTACTTTTTGGATGCGGAACTCCAATTCGACGATTGCCGTGTCACAAGTTTGTCTCCATCGAGTGTTGCGAACATTGCGGCGATGCAGGGCTGTGATTCGACCAACTTCAAGCCGCGTTGCGGGCCGAGTACGCTGACGGCCGTGGCCAGCGCGTCGGCGGTGATGCCATCGGGCGCGATGATCGTGACGCTGCATCGTTCGGTCAGACCGAGTCCGGTTTTTGGATCGACGATGTGCGAGTATCGCCGCCCGCCGACTTCGACAAACTGGTACGCATCGCCGGAGGTCGAGATCGAACAGTTCGCCAGCGTCGCGAACAGTGTTGGCGCGGCGTCCGGCTCGCGCAGCGACGCGATACCGATGCGCCAGCCGGCCGTGCCGGGCGGCTGATCGCTGACGACGATGTCTCCGCTGCCGTCGATCATCGCGCGGGTGATGCCGTGTTGCTTGAGAATCCGGATCGCTTCGTCCGCCGCGTAGCCGACCGCGATGCCGCCGAGGTCGAGCTTCATGCCGGGTTTGAGCAACTCGACGGTGCCGGAGGATGGGCACTCTTGCCCGTCCGTGCGTTTTTCATCGGGCGAGGGACGGGCAGGAGTGCCCATCCTCCTGAGCTTAATGTTCTTCCAACCGACCAGATCGCGCGCCTCTTGCAACAGCTTCGGATCGGGCAGCTCCTTTTGCCGACGTGCTCGACGCCAGAGTTTGATCAGCGGGCCGACTGAGACATCGAAGGCTCCGTCGGACAGATCGGAAACCTCCACCGATTTGCTGAGCACGCGAAACAATTCGGGGGAGACCGAGACCGGTCGGCCGGGGCTGGAATCTCGGCAGAGCCGCATCAGTTCGCTGTTCGAGTCGTAGTCGCTCATCAGCGAGTTGAGGTGTTCAATGTGTTCCCAGACGGCCGTGATGGCCTTGTTTGCCGAGGCTTCGTCAGGGGCATAGAATGCCGCCGCGAACGGGACGCCCATCAGCGTGCGTTGGAATTCAAAGCGTCGCAGTTGGCTCGTTGGCGGCTCAGCCTGGCAAGGGGCGACGAGCCACAACAGCATCAAAAATATCGGAGAGACTTTCATGAGTGGTGGCAGACTAAGAGCGTGGCGATGGCTCGTGCAAGATAGCCGCGCGGTATTGTGGAGCGCGGCGGCGATCGTCGTGGCAGGCTTTGGGGCGATCGGCTTCGCGGAAGAAAAAAATCCCGCCGCCGAAGCCAAGTCCGAAAAAGAGATGAAGCCGTACAAGCAGGCGATCCCCGGAACCGAAGTCTCGTTCGAGATGGTTGCGATTCCGAGTGGCGAGTTCCTGCTCGGAAGTCCTGACTCGGAAGCGAAACGCAATCCTGACGAAGGCCCGCAAGTGAAAGTCAAGATCGAGCCGTTTTGGATGGGCAAGTACGAAGTCACTTGGAACGAGTACGACATTTGGAGCTTCAATCTCGACATCCAACGCCGCAAAGTGCTGAACCTGCAACCGACCGCTCTCGACCCGAAGGCCGATGCGGTGACTCGGCCGACGAAGCCATACACCGACATGACGTTCGGCATGGGGCACGACGGCTATCCAGCGATCTGCATGACTCAGCACGCCGCGAAGATGTATTGCGAGTGGCTCAGCGAGAAGACCGGCCAGTACTACCGACTACCAACTGAAGCCGAATGGGAATATGCCTGCCGAGCCGGGGCGAAGTCCGCGTATTTCTTCGGCGACGATCCGGCGAAGCTCGACGAGTACGCCTGGCACTTCGGCAACAGCGACGAGAAGTATCATCCGATCGGCAAGAAGAAGCCGAATCCGTGGGGCTTGTTCGACATCCACGGCAACGTGTCGGAACTGTGCCTCGATCAGTACGACGAACACCGTTACGAGACCATCAAAAAACAAGGTATGGGAGCCAGCCCGTTGCTCGCGGTGACGAAGCTGTACCCAACGGTGGCTCGCGGCGGTTCGTGGGACGATGACCCGGAGCAATTGCGTAGCGCGAAACGCATCGCCTCGACGCCCGATTGGAAGCAGCAAGACCCGCAGATCCCGAAGAGCATTTGGTATTTCACCGACGCTCTGCAAGTCGGCTTCCGCATCGTCCGACCGTTGCGCGTCCCCAACGCAGCCGAACGCAAGCAGCTCAATCTCGATCCGGCGAAGGATTTCAACCTGCGCGACTGATTTTGGAGTGCGGCGAATCATCGCCGCTTTAGGTTCGCGGTGAAGCCACTTTCTTTTTCTTTGGAGAAATGATGCTGTCTCGATTCGCTAGTCTTGCCTGTCTCGTGCTGAGCCTGACGCTGTCCCTCGCCGCAAATTCAGAGGCCGCCGATCCGCCGCAGCCGATGCCGGATACGCCGCTGGACATCAAGGCGGTGCGTGCCTTTCCGGAACTCAAGTTCAATCGGCCGGTGTTGCTGACCAACGCGGGCGACGGATCGAATCGCCTCTTCGTCGCACAACAACCGGGCAAGATTTTCGTCTTTCCGAACAAGCCGGATGTCGAGGAGCCCGACCTCTTCATGGATTGGGAGAAAAAGACGACCTACAAAAACGAGGAGTTTGAAGAAGGGGTGCTGGGCATCGCGTTCCATCCGAAGTTCAAATCGAACGGCGAGTTCTTCATGTACTACACCGAGGTGCCGCACATCTCGGTGATCTCGCGGTTCAAGGTCTCGAAGGACGATCCGAACAAAGCCGACCCGGCCTCAGAAGAGCAAATCCTCCGCATCCCGCAGCCGTACTGGAACCACAACGGCGGCACGATCTGCTTCGGGCCGGACGGATTCCTCTACATCGGACTCGGCGACGGCGGTGCGGGCAACGATCCCCACAAGAACGGACAGAACCCGAAGACGGTGCTCGGCAAAATTCTACGTATCGATGTCGATCACAAAGACGAAGGCAAAAAATACGCGGTCCCGAAGGACAACCCGTGGGTCGGTCAGGCCGGAGCCGCGACCGAAGCCTTCGCGATGGGGATCCGCAACACTTGGCGCATGAGCTTCGATCGCAAGACCGGAACGCTTTGGCAGGCCGATGTCGGACAAGATTTTTGGGAGGAGATCAACATCATCACCAAGGGTAGTAACTACGGCTGGAACCTGCGCGAAGGACTGCACAAGTTCAAAGACGGCTCCGACGCGAAGCCGGAACTGATCGAACCGATTTGGGAATACCACCACACCATCGGCAAGTCGATCACCGGTGGAGTCGTCTATCGCGGCAAGAAGGTGCCGGAATTGGAAGGCTGCTACCTCTACGGCGACTTCGTCAGCGGCAAGCTGTGGGCCTTGAAGTACGATGAGAAAGCCAAAAAGGTCGCCGCGAACTATCTCCTGCAAGGGGACAACCTGCCGGTGATGACTTACGGCGAAGACGAAGCGGGCGAAGTCTATTTCACCACGCCCTTCGGGCAAATCTTCACCTTCGCAAAGGCAAAGTGAACTCGGACTGATTGCGAGGGGGTCGGGAAATTAGCACGACGCGCAAGCGAGTGATGGCTGTGTGGACCACTCGCTTGCGCGTCGTGCTGGTGTGACATCGGGAAGCTATTGCGGTCCCGTTCCTTACGGCTTCGGCACATCCGTCTTGATGTGCAAATCGCGGAGTTGCTTGGCATCCACGTCCGACGGGGCACCGGTCATTTGGTCGGCGGCTCGTTGCGTCTTTGGGAACGCGATGACTTCACGGATGTTGTCGTTGCCCAGGAACATCATCACCCAGCGGTCCAGTCCCAGCGCGATGCCGGCGTGCGGCGGTGCTCCGTGTGCGAGCGCATCGAGCAGGAACCCAAAGCGTTCTTGAGCGACTTCCGGCGTGACGCCGATGAAGTCGAAAACCTGTTGCTGCACTTCGGGATTGTGAATTCGGACGCTTCCGCTGGCGGCTTCGTAACCGTTGCAGACAAGGTCATACGACTGAGCACGCACGCGGCCGGGATCGGTCTTGAGGTACGGCAGATCCTCTTTGACCGGGTCGCAAAACGGGTGATGTTCGGCATCCCACTTTTGTTCGTCTTCGTTCCAGCCGAAGAGCGGGAATTCGAGAATCCACGCGACCTTCATGGCCGTCGGCTCGTAGAGGTTCAACTCTTTGCCTAGCCGGATGCGCAGCGAGGCGAGCGCGGCGGACGTGACCTTGTTGCTGTCGGCGACGCACAGGATCAGGTCGCCATTCTCGGCTCCGAACTTGGCGATGATCGCTTGCAGTTGCTCTTCGGTGAAGAACTTCGTGATCGACGATTCCAGTTTTCCGTCCTTCATCTTGAAGAAGGCCAACCCTTTCGCGCCGTAGATTTTGACGAACTCGGTCAGCTCGTCGATCCCCTTGCGGCTGTACTTGTCGGCCGCGCCCTTCGCACACAGGCCGCGGACTCGGCCGCCACTGCCGATCGTGTCTTTGAAGACTCCGAACGTCGATTCCTTCACGATCTCGCCGAGGTCTTGCAGTTCCATACCGAACCGCAAATCCGGCTTGTCGTTGCCGAAGCGTTCCAGCGACTCGCGGTGAGTCAGCCGAGTCAGCGGCAGCGGAAGTTCCTCGCCGCGAATCTCCTTGAAGAGGTGCGCCATCAGGCCGTCGATCGTCGACAAAATATCTTCCTGCTCGACGAACGCCATCTCGACGTCGATCTGCGTGAATTCCGGCTGCCGGTCGGCTCGCAGGTCTTCGTCGCGAAAGCAACGAGCAATCTGCATGTAACGATCGAAGCCGGCCATCATCAGCAACTGCTTGTAAAGCTGTGGCGACTGCGGCAGCGCATAGAACTGTCCCGGATGCACGCGGCTGGGGACGAGGTAATCGCGGGCACCTTCCGGCGTGCTCTTGCCGAGCATCGGCGTTTCGATTTCGAGAAAGTTTTGCTGGTCGAAGTAATCGCGCACGGCCTTCGTCAGCTTGTGTCGCAGGATCATCGCCTTCTGAAGCTGCGGACGTCGCAGGTCGATGTAGCGATATTTCAGCCGCAGCTCTTCGTTCGGCAGGGTCTGAGAACCCGGCTCAAACGGCGGGACTTTCGACTTGTTGAAGAGTTCAATCTTCACCGCTTCGACTTCGATCTGACCGGTCGCGTGCTTCGGATTTTCCAGTCCTTCGCCGCGTGGCGAGACCTTTCCGGTCGCTCCAATGACGAACTCCGATCGCAGCGTCTGAGCGATCTCAAACGCCGCGGCCTGATCCGGTTCGATGACGATTTGCGTGATGCCGTACCGATCCCGCAGGTCGATGAAGATCAACCCGCCATGATCCCGCCGCGAATCCACCCAGCCACTGACCGTGACCACCTTGCCGACATCGCCAATCCGAAGCTCGCCACATGTATGAGTCCGCAGCACGATCCACTGTCCTTCCGCAAAAGTCTGGCAGGCCGCGCCCGCCCGAATTGTCACGCGATTTTCGCAGGGAAAATCGCGGCGGAGAGTAGTGGCTCGCGGCCTTCAGTCGCAACGGCGGGAACGTGTGATCCAGCAACTCGCCGAGTCCGTGATGTCCCACTGTTGCAAAACCTTGTGGCCGCCGCAGGTCAGCGCGAACTTATTGACGGCGTCTAATTGGTCGTGTCCATCGGCGGTTCGGGTTTGGCAGCTTCGAACAGTTCCCAGCCATTGTTGGTCATCTTGAATTTGTACGTCGTTGCTTTGAGGCTGTACTTGCCGGTGCCTTTGCCATAGCCACGATCGAAGTCCACGATCCAATCGCGATCGTGATTGAACTTCTGCGACTGCCCCGGTTTGATCGTGAAAGTCTGGCCGTTGAGCATGTACTCGATCGGCTTCTCGTTTGTCGCGGGGGCAGTGATGACGATTGGTCCGTTGTCAAAAGTCGGAGACGGCACGGACGGTGTCGAGTTGACTATCACAGTGCTTGGATAGGAGTAGCTCGGCGTTGAGTAACTCGGATAGGTGTAGGCGGGCGTCGAGTAGTAGTATCTCGGCGTCGAGTAGATTCCCAAACCAAAACCGGAGCCGTACCCGGAGCCATAACCATACGGATTGCCGCCGTAGCCATAGCCGTAGCTCGGATAACCGTAACCGCCACCGCCGAATCCAAACCGAAAGTTGCTTGAACCGCCAGAATAGCCCCCGTGATGGTGATGATGCCCGCCGCTGCTCATCCCACCGTGGTGATGGCCTCCACCGGAATGTCCGCCGCCGTGTCTGTGCTGGGCGAACGCCGGCCCGGTCAGGCCGGTGACGATGACGATGCTCCACATCCACACTTTGACAGAACTGAAGGAATTCATGATGTCCTCACCGAAACTGTGGCACGGTGTGCGGCTCTGCAAGAGAGGCGTCGCCAACCATTGGCGAACGCTCCGGCCGCTCACTGGCAGGTTTGATTTCACGCTTATAGTGTGACGCGCCGACCACGCGACAGGTGCGTCCGAAGTGAAAAATCCGTTATGAGCGACAATCCGCAGCCCCCTGACCCCGCGTCCATTTCCAAGCTTGCCCAACCGGCAGCCTTGATCGCTGACGGAACACTTCGCTGGCAAGAACACACGCCGGCTCGGCTGTGGACCGGCCGAGCGGGCGTGTCGTATCGCACTGGCACAGCGCTGGAGTTGCGTCGCGATCACGCTGCCGCAGTCGATGCCGTCCATGCGGAACTCGATTTGATCCGCGATCTGGGAGCGGACTTCGTGCGACAGTTCGGACTGTTCGAAGTCTCGACCGCAGCGACGTCGAAAACCGAGTACCTGTCGCGGCCGGACCTCGGCCGACGCTTGAACTCGAAAGCGAAAGACCTGCTCTGGAAGCGCTGCCCACGCGGTGCGGGATTGCAGGTCATCATCGGCGATGGACTCTCCGCAACCGCCGTTGCCGCACAAGTGCCGAGGTTGTTGCCCGTGTTGCTCGACACGGCGGCAAATCGCGGCTGGCAAATCGGCCAGCCATTCGTCGTGCGTCACTGCCGAGTCGGTGTGCTCAACAACATCGGCGATCAACTTGATCCGCAGGTGGTCGTGCTGTTGATCGGCGAGCGTCCCGGCCTCGCGACCGCCGAGAGCTTGTCCGCCTACTTGGCCTATCAACCTCGCCCCGGCGATACCGACGCGCGGCGGAATCTGATCTCCAACATCCACTCGGCTGGCGTCCCGCACGAGGAAGCCATCGAACGCATCCTCAGCTTGGCGGCTCAGCTTCGAGACCAACAACGCAGCGGCATCGCGGTGAAAGAAATCTGGTCGCGAGCCATCGTCTCGCCACTCGCTACTCACAACTCGCCACTCTTCACAGCGCTCCCGGCCGCCGATGAAACTCGCCGTTCTTCATGACCGCGAGCAACTTCTTGCGGTCGAGCAGCACTTTCGGATCGACGAGCGGATCGCCCGCGACCAGCAGTAAATCGGCGAAGAATCCCGGCTGAATCTGTCCCAGTTCATTCGGCAAATCCATCGCGGCCCCGCCGTGCTTCGTCATCGTGAGCAGCGCTTCCATCGGCGTGAAGTCGCAGTAGCGGATGAGGTGTTGGAGGTCGCGAGCGTTCTCACCATGCGGCGTCACGAAGAAACCGTAGTCGCCGCCGCCCAGGATGCGAATGCCCCGCTTCTTGAGTTCCTTGAGCCCCTTCGCGGCACCGGCTAGTTCTTCGCGGAAGCCGAATTCGACAACTTGCTCCTCGGTGAACCATTTTTCGCCAGCGTAGGACGCCGTCGCTGTGAAGCCGATGTTCGGACTCACGAAGACCCAATCCTTGTTCGCTTCCAGAAGGTCGATCGCCTCCTCGTCGGCGAAGTTCGCGTGGTAAATCACCTTGACGCCATGCTTCACCGCGAGCTTGACCGATCCCGCGCTGCGAGCATGAGCACTCATCCGCTTGCCGTGAGCATGCACGACCTCGGCCGCCGCCGCGACTTCCGCTTCGCTCATCACCGTCGTGTGTGACGGAGCGTGCGGCACGAACGTGTCGCCGGAGATGACCAGCTTGATGATGTCCACCCCTTCGCGAATCAACTCGCGAGTGAGTCGCCGCATGTTCTCAGCTCCATCGACCGTGATCGCCATCGACGACATCTGCGGCATGTGCAGCGTCCGCATGTCACCCAGCCCGCCGGTGACAGTCAGCCACGGACTTGCCGCCAGCAACCGTGGACCGGGAATCTCGCCCTTGTTGATCGCATTGCGAATGACCACATCCGTCCGAGGCTTCGCCGACGCCGCGCTGATGCAACTGGTGATCCCGCAATCGAGGTACAACTTCGCGTTCCGCACCGCGATGAGCGTCGTTTCCTCCGGAGGGATCAACCCGATCTGCACGAGGTCCGCCGCGTTGTCGATGCTCAGATGCGCGTGAGACTCGATCAGCCCGGGCATCAACGTCGCACCGCCGCCGTCGATCACATCGACTTCGTCGCGTGAAAAGTGGTTGCCATCACGTCCAATGGCCGCGATGCGTACACCTTCAACCAGCACCTCACCCGGAAAGGATTCCGCCCCCGTGCAGTCGAGAATTCTGACGTCTGTGAAAAGAGTTCTAGTCATCGTGGCGGATCGCCCCTGCATGAAACCCAATACACCGAATACCAATTCCAGCGTGAGTCGCCCTGCGGACCAGAAGCAGTCCTCGCCGAATTATTCATCCGACTCGCGCAGTTTGGCCAGCACGTTGTAGTCTTCGAGGGTGGACGTGTCTTGAGTTTTCTCGCGTCCGGCGGCGATGTCGCGCAGCAGGCGGCGCATGATTTTTCCGCTGCGAGTCTTCGGCAGAGCGGCGGCGAAGCGGATTTGATCCGGCGTTGCCAACGCTCCAATTTGCTTGCGGACGTGAGCGATCAGCTCCTTCTTCAAGGCATCGTCGCCGTCCAAACCCTTGAGCGAGACGAAGCAGCAGATGCCCTCGCCTTTGAGGTCGTGCGGGAAGCCGACGACGGCCGCTTCGGCGACTCGCGGATGCGAGACGAGTGCGCTTTCGACTTCCATCGTGCTGAGACGGTGCCCGGCGACATTGAGCACGTCATCGACGCGGCCCATCACCCAGTAGTAGCCGTCTTCATCGCGGCGAGCACCGTCGCCGGCGAAGTAGGCTCCTGGAATCTCGCTGAAGTAAGTCTTCACGAAGCGGTCGTGATCGCCGTACAGAGTTCGCAACATGCTTGGCCACGGCTGCTTCATCACGAGCAAGCCGCCATTCGTACCGGCGACCGTTTGGCCGTCTTTCGTGACGATGTCCGGCACAACGCCGGGCAGCGGACGAGTGCAACTGCCGGGCTTGGTCGGAGTGATGCCGGGCAGCGGACTGATCATGATGCCACCGGTTTCCGTCTGCCACCACGTATCGACAATCGGGCAACGCTCCTGGCCGATGACCTTGTGGTACCACATCCACGCTTCGGGATTGATCGGCTCGCCGACGGTGCCGAGCAAGCGGAGGCT
>CAMDPK010000193.1 GCA_945904015.1 Candidatus Kuenenia stuttgartensis
ACGCGGCTCGCGTGCGACAACCAGCGGCCTCAAACTTCACCGACCAAAACGAATCGCACGCGAGCCGCGTGCGCCACAACACCATGCCCGAAGTTGTCCCACATTCATTTCTCTTTCGCTACTCGCTCACCGTGCGGCGCTGCGACGGCCTGCCGAAACGCGGAAAGCGATTGCTCGATCTCGCGTCGGACTTCGTGTTGCCGGATCTCAGTGAACTGCGCGGCATACGACCGATTGGAGAAGTCCGGGCAGCCTGGAATGACGAGGGTCTCGGTTTCAGTGTGCTGGTGCGTGGCAAGAAACATCCGCCGGCTGCCGAAGAACGGACGCCGACAATGCCGGACGGCGTGCAACTTTGGATCGACACACGCAACACGCAGTCGATTCACCGAGCGAGCCGGTACTGCCATCACTTCTGCTTTGCTCCGACAGGCGGTGGCCGCGATGGTGAGTCCGCCTGCGGCGGATTCGGAGTCCAGTTGCCGATCGCTCAAGCCCGCGAGGTCACGCCGCTGGCCGCGAAAGGGAGCTTGCTCGTCAATGCAGAGATTCTGCCGGACGGCTATCGGCTCGAAGCGTGGCTGGGGCGAGATCAGCTTCAAGGCTTTGATCCCACCGCTGACCGCGAAGCGGGAACTCCAACGAAGCTTGGATTCTTCTACGAGATCCGCGACAGCGAACTCGGCGACCAAACGCTGACCGTCGATGCCAGCTTTCCGTTTTCGCACGACCCCAGCTTGTGGAGCACGTTGGAACTGAAGTCGTAGGTTGGGACTCTGTCCCGACCCGAACGACCGGTCGGGACAGAGTCCCAACCTACGGCTCACGCGAACAGCGCGTCGACAAAGTTGTCGGGGCTGAAGACTTGCAGGTCGTCGATCCCTTCACCGACGCCGACGTACTTCACCGGGATGCCCATTTGCTGGCGGATCGCGACGGCGACTCCGCCTTTTGCGGTGCCATCGAGCTTCGCGAGGATCAGGCCAGTGCATTGCGTGGCATCGGAAAAATTCTTGGCTTGGCTCAGTCCGTTCTGACCGGTCGTCGCGTCGAGCACCAGCAAGCTCTCGTGCGGCGCGCCGGGGATCTTCTTGCCGATGACGCGATGAATCTTCGTCAGCTCTTGCATCAGGTTCTGCGAGGTTTGCAGTCGGCCAGCGGTATCGACGATGAGAATGTCTTTGCCGGTGTTGAGCACATGCTCGCAACCAGAGAAAGCGACGCTGGCCGGATCGGTGCCGCTCGGCTTGGTCACGATGTCGCAACCGAGCCGTTGGCTCCAGAGAGTCAGTTGCTCAACGGCCGCCGCGCGGAACGTGTCGCCAGCGGCGAGGACCACCGAGTTTCCGGTGCTGATCAGCAGCTTGGCGAGCTTCGCGATCGACGTCGTTTTGCCGGCTCCGTTGACTCCAGCCACAAGGATCACAGACGGCTTGGTCGGAGAGAGCTTCAACGGCGAGAGCGGATTCTCGGAATCCCAATTCGAGTTGCCGTCGCCGCGCAACAGCGATTTCAGTTTGTCCTTGACCGTCTGCCAAATGCCGTCGATGTCGACTGTGCGGCCCAGATGTTTGGCTCGCAACTCTTCCATGATGGCATCGGTCGCAACGACACCCATGTCGGTGCGCAGCAGACGCTTTTCAAACTCGACCAGTTTTGGCTCATCGAGAATCTCGCCCGCCTTGAGCAGGTCGCGGATGTCGGTTTGCAGCAGTTGCTTGGTCTTCGCCAAGCCAGCTTTCAGTTTGTCGAAGAAACCCATGAGGGACTCGCCTGAGATTCAGTTTGCGGGGCTGGCGAGGAATGTCCAATTTCCAAGCCCCAATGTCCAATGAATGTCCAAGGATCAAATCCCAATGTCCAAACCAAGCGCTGCCGAAATTCGAATTGCCATCAGAAAACCAAACCCGGCCAAACTGTGGGCCTTTGAACTTGGGATCTGGTCATTCATTGGACATTGCAGCTTGGGCCTTGGGATTTCCCGCCCTACCTCAACCGCAATCTTTTGCGATCGGTCTCCAACAGCACGACTTTGCGCAGGCGGATCGTCTTGGGTGTGACTTCGACGTACTCGTCGTCCTCGATGTATTCGAGGGCCATTTCCAGCGACATGTCGCGGGGTGGTTTGAGAATGATGTTTTCGTCGCTGCCGGAGGCTCGCATGTTGGACAGCTTTTTCTCACGGATCGGGTTGACGACCATGTCGTTATCCCGCGAGTTCTCGCCGACGATCATGCCCTCGTAAACTTCGTCGCTCGGCTTGACGAACAGGTCGGTCCGTTCTTGCAGCTTGCCCATCGCGAACGCGACCACTCGGCCGTTCTCTTGGCTGACCAGCACGCCGTTGGGGCGGTGCGGGACTTCGCCCTCGCAGGGCTTGAAGCAATCAAAGCGGTGATGAATGACCGCTTCGCCCTTCGTCGCGTTGAGCAATCGCGTTCGCAAGCCGATCAGGCCGCGAGCGGGGATCGAAAACGTCAGGTGGCTGATGCCGTTGTCGCTGGCGGTCAGGTCGATGAGTTGGCCTCGGCGTGTGCAAGTCGGCTCCATCACGGCCCCAACGTACATGGACGGGACGTCGATAGTCAGCGTCTCGAATGGCTCGTGCTTCTGGCCGTCGATCGTCTTGATGATGACCTGCGGCTTGCCGACCGAAAGCTCGTAGCCTTCGCGGCGCATCGTTTCGATCAGCACGGAAAGATGCAAAATGCCTCGGCCAGAGACGAGGAATTTTTCTTTCGAGCCAGCCTCTTCGACTCGCAGGGCGACGTTGTGTTCGAGCTCGCGGTCGAGCCGATCTCGAATGTGTCGGCTGGTCAGAAACTTGCCGCCGTCCTTGCCGGCCAGCGGCGAATCGTTGATCGTGAACAGCATCGACAGCGTCGGTTCATCGACGCTGATGCGTGGCAACGTTCGTTGATTGAAACGATCGCAGACCGTGTCACCGATCTCCGGGTTGGGCAGGCCGATCAGAGCCACGATGTCGCCGGCTTCGGCACCCTCGGTCTTCACACGGCCGAGCTTGTCGAACAGATTGACCTCAGTCACTTCACCGTTGAGCGCTTTGCCATCGGCTTTCATCACCGCGATTTTCTGGCCGGTCGTCACGCTGCCGCTGACGATGCGGCCGATCGCGATACGACCGACGTATTCCGACCACTCCAACGTCGTGACCATCAATTGCAACGGGCTATCGGGATCGACGATCGGGCCGGGAACAAACTCCAGCACCTTGTCGAGCAATGCTTGCACGTCATTCGTGCGGACCTTCGGATCGTCCGTCGCGTAACCTTCGCGGCCGGACGCAAACACATACGGAAAGTCGAGGATGTCGTCGCTGGCACCGAGTTCGACAAACAGGTCGAAGACTTCGCTGAGCACTTGTTGCGGCCGAGCTTCCGCACGGTCGATCTTGTTGACGACGACGATCGGCTTGAGTCCGCGTTCGAACGCCTTCTGAGTGACGAAGCGCGTTTGCGGTTTCGGTCCTTCAAACGCATCGACCAAGATCAACACGCCGTCGGCCATGTTGAGCACTCGCTCGACCTCGCCACCGAAGTCGGCGTGACCGGGGGTGTCCATGATGTTGATCTTCACGCCCTTGTAGTTCAGCGCGATGTTCTTTGCGAGAATCGTGATGCCGCGCTCACGCTCGAGATCGTTCGAGTCGAGCATGCAGGTTTCGCGCAACTCGGAGTCGCGAAACTGGCCGCTCTGCTTGAGCAGCGCGTCGACGAGCGTCGTCTTGCCATGATCGACGTGCGCGATGATCGCGATGTTGCGGATGTCGCCGCGACGTTTCGGAGTTTCCGGCTCAGGAGCGTGGCCGGGCTTCGGCATGTGGGTGTGACCGTGCGGAGTTGTGTGCGTGAGTGAAGACACGGAGTGCGGGCGATCCAGGGTCGCAGACGGAGGCATTTCGAATCAGTTCAGTCGGAGAAAAAGAAACGGGTGGGCCAAACAGAGGCGGCTCAAAGGGGCGGGGAGTGTAACGGTCGCTGCGGTGGGTCGAAAGGTGATCTCTCGACGAAAGCCCTGAAACCCACGTTAATTCCGGGCAATTCCGCGGATTGTCACGGCTGGACGACGTTCGCGGTCTTCGGATTCAGTCGGGCTTCCGGCCGAGGCGGCTCGAACGCACCGCGAGGATGAAACGTCATCGAGTCCTTTTCGATCGCCTGCCGAGGCATCGTGCGCTGCAATTCGGAGCCGGCCGGGCGGTGATCGACGGACGGAGCGACAGTCTCGTCGGGGAACGGGTTGTGATAGTTCCACAGCGATTTGTCTTGCGCGCTCGTCCGCGGAATGAGATCGGGAACGCGAGTGAACTGCGGATGGCAGCCACTTAATCCAGTGACGCAGAATGCGACTAGCAGACGTCGGCAAAACAAAATCATGCGCCGACTGTAGTCTTGGAAACGCCATTCAGAATAGATGGGTTTGGGGCGGTGTGTCGCATGCGTTTTGCATCCGATGCGAGACGCATCGGCCACGTTTTTCGGCGTGTCGGCTGAATCGATCAAAATCTTGAAAGCCGTCTTGACCGATTTCTGACGCTTGCCATACACACCCGCCCCCACGCAACTGGCCGTGTTGAACACGACTCAACGACGTCCGTTCGCGTGTCACCTCTCAGTGCCTCTCTGACACAGTTCCGTGTCCTTCCGACAAGACGTTTGTCACAGCGAAATTGATCACAGCGATTTTCGCGTTCGACCTCACCGCCCACTCAACAGGATGGTGCCATGATTGGGAAGCAGTCTCGTTTCGCTCCCGTGCTGGGAGCTTTGGTTTGGTTGGCATCGGCCAGTCCGGTGTCTGCTCAATGGATGCCTTTCCGAGGTATGTTCGGTGGCCCGTGTGGTCCGTGCGGCCCGGTCTGCCAGCCGACGACATTCACTCCCGCCGGTTGCGGCGGAGCCTGTGGAGTCGCCCCGGTCGCATACAGCAATCCGTGTGCGTGTGCGCCGGCTATGGTCGCTCAGCCCGTGACCGAGACGGTCATGCAGCAAGTGCCCGTCACTGAATACCGCCAAGTGCGACAGACGGTTCGCAAGCCAGTCATACAAACCACCTATGTCGATCAACCGGGCACCGAATACCGCCAGATCGTTGAACAAAAGACGGTCAGCGTGCCGACCTGCTCGTACCAGAACGTCACCGAGTGCCAGACGGTTCAACGCAACTGCGGCCAGTGGGTCACGAAGTGGCACTGCAATCAGAAGATCAGCCCGTGTGCGTACGACAATCGTCCGGGCCTGATGGGCGAGATGAACCGCATCGGTTTCGCTACTCGGCAAGCGTTCACTCCGACGCAGTACGCAACTCGCGAGTACGTTCAGCAGACAGTGGCTCAGCAAGTGCCTGTGACTCGTCGAGTCGCCATCCAAGGGACCAAGCAAGTCACCTACAACGTCCCGCGCACGATCGCCGTGCAGACGACCCGCAAGGTCGCCGTCAACACGATGAAGTACGTCGATGAAGAAGTCGTCGTGATGCAGCCGGTGACCGTCGTGAAGTCGATCCCGACGACTCGCACGAGCTATCGGTTCGTCCCAGCCGGCAGCACGTTGGCTCTCGCACCAGCCAATTCGACCACGGCATTGCGTCCAACCCCGGAAGCGGAGTTGCCGAAGACGAAATCCGCGATACGCGATTCCGAGAAGACGCCTTCGACCAAGCCGAGCGATTCCACTCGCACCGCGATTGATGTGTTCGACGGAGCGACGCCTAGCCGAGCGACCAACGACTCCGTCCCGACCAGCAACGTTCGTTTCGTCGCAGCCAAGATGCCAGGAGCCGCTCGCGTCTCCGGCTGGCGACCAACGCGAACTGCTTCCGTTGAAAAAATCCCGCTGCCCACACCGACGATCTCCGTCGCGGAGAACGTTCGATAGTCGAATCATCGGCCGGACGATCCTGTCCGACCGAATGACGGGGCTGACAAGGAATGTCGGCTCCACGGAAGGCGATGGACAAGGATGTCCGTCGCCCGTCTTTTCTGAAAGCTTCCAGGTGTTCTCTCCAACCGCCAGTCACCGAGATCGCTGAACTCTCTCCCTCAGCCTCGATGACAACCAACGACAAGGTCACGTCTCTCCTCTCCCTCCTCCCTCCGGTTCCTCAGAATCTCTCTCCCTCCCTCGCGGTGTCGGCATCAGCCCGGCTCCCAAGACAATTCCCTCCCCACCGACCCGGTCTCTTCTCCAGAGACCGGGTTTCCTTTTTTGGGGGGAGCAGTGCAAATCCAGGCGAGCGGGGGACGTCAGTCCCCCGAGTTCGTCTCCAGTGAATTCTGCACTCGGAGGATTGACGTCCTCCGCTCGCCTTCAAGGAAGGCACGTTCACACCGCTTCAAGCTGGTCCGCTGCCAGGCACGCCATCGTGTAGAGCAGGCGTTGTTCTTCACAGCGTTGGAGATAGTCCTGCGGCATGGCGGCGACGATGGCATCGTCGAACTCGACGATGAATTTCTGATTCGGCTTCTTGCCGTTGAGCTCCAGAATCGTCGCCGTCCAGCCGGCAAACGAGACGTCGGCGAAGTCGGGGGAAGTGACTCCCTCCTTCACTCGCACGCGCGAGCCAATCGCCAGTTTGCCGGTCGAAGAGTTGCTCATGCGGCGGTGTCGCTCCTGAGTCCCGAAGATCTCGTCGCGGATGCTGCCAGCATCCGCAAGACCGACACAAGCTGCGTCGGCCACGATGGGCTGGGGAATCTAGTTGCCCTTCTCAAGAGCGTAAAGCGTTTCGCGGGACGGCGTGCGGTTCGCCACATGCTTGACGCTTGAAGATTCCGCCGGGAAGCTCCACCGCAGAGTGATGGATCACCGTCGGCGAACGTCGGCGAACTCAAGGGATCGGAGTGCCTCATGCCTGAAACTGCTGCTGCCGCCGATCGCTGTTGGCTGGGCTTTGACCTGGGTGGCACCAAGATGCTGGCCGTCGTCACCGACGAGAAATTCCAACCGCTCGCGCGCAAGCGCCGCAAGACTCGCAGCGAAGAAGACAACTCGATCAGCATGAGCCGAGTCATCAACACGATCGAGAAGGTGCTCGAAGAGGCCGGTATCTCCGCCGATCGACTGGCCGGGATCGGCATCGGCTGTCCGGGGATGCTCGATCTCGATCGGGGCATCGTGCGCGATGCGGGGAATCTCGGCTGGCAAGATGTCCCGGTCCAAGCTCAGTTGGAGAAGGCCTTCGGCTGTCCGGCGGTGGTCCTCAACGATGTCGATGCCGGCGTGTACGGCGAGTACCGTTTCGGAGCGGTTCAAGACGCACACACGGCTCTCGGCGTCTTTCCTGGTACCGGAGTCGGCGGCGGCATGGTTTACGAAGGGAAAATCTTTCGCGGCAAAAACTGTTCGTGTCTCGAAGTTGGCCATGTGCAAGTGATGGCCGACGGTCCGCGATGCAGTTGCGGCCGGCAAGGTTGCCTCGAATCGGTCAGCAGCCGTTTGGCAATTTCGGCGGCTGCAGCCCAAGCGGTCTTTCGCGGACAAGCTCCGAAACTCGCGGAGCTGGCCGGCACCGACTTGGCCAACATCCGCAGCGGGATGTTGGTCGAAGCGATCAAAAAGGGAGACAAGGTCATCGAGCAAATCGTCAAAGATGCCGCCACACATCTCGGCACGGCGATCGGCGGATTGGTCCATCTGCTCGCGCCCGACATGATTGTCCTGGGGGGCGGACTGGTTGAAGCGATGCCGGACTTGTACGTCGAACAAGTCACCGCCGCCGCGAAGAAGTGGGTGCTGCCAGCATACGCCAAGACCTACGAGATCGTCGCCGCGAAGCTCGGTGACGACGCGGTCGCGCTCGGAGCCGCCGCCTGGGCGGAAGCGACGATCGCGGCGTAGTTCGCGGCTATTCCTCCATGACCTGCTTCTCTTTCGCCGCCGCTTCGTCGTTGACCATCCCTTCGTACTTCTTGGTCAGTGTCTGCACCTCTTCCTTGGTGGCTTCGCACAGATCTTCGGTCAGGATTTTGTCCTTCTGCGATGTGTCCGCGTGCTTGTTGGCATCGCGGCGGACGTTGCGGATTGAGACGCGAGCTTCTTCGGCGAACTCTTTAACCCGCGAGACCAATTGCTTGCGGCGGTCGGTCGAGAGGGGCGGGATGTTGAGGCGGATGACTCGGCCGTCGATCTTGGGCGCGAGGCCGACATCACTGGATTGAATCGCCTTGCCGATCGCGGCCACGTTGGCCTGATCGTAAGGCCTGATCATGATTTGCTGCGGCTCAGGAACACTGACCTGAGCGATTTGCTTGAGCGGCGTTTCCGAGCCATAGACCTCGACCCGAATATTGTCCACGAGTCCGGGCGTAGCTCGGCCGGTGCGCAGCCCCTTGATCTGATTGCGAAAGTTCGTCGCGGCCTTTTCCATGCGCTCTTCGCAGTCCAGTAGAATGTCGTCCTGATCCATGATGCGTCCTTATTTCGTGGGGCAGGTTTTCAACCTGCCAACGGAGTGAAGGGCAGGTCGAAGACCTGTCCCACGAGACGGCGGAAACTTATCGGATCGGCAATCCGATGCAAGCATCCCTCGCGGCGGCGTCCCCGAACCATTATCCCTCGCGTTTGGCGGAGTGTGAGGTTTCAACGGCTGAGGTTGTTCATGGCACTGGTGAGTTTGAACGAGATCCATTTTGGATACGGCGGCGGGCCACTTCTGGAAAACGTCAGCCTGCAAATCGAGCGGGGCGAACGAGTCGGCCTCGTTGGCCGCAACGGCAGCGGCAAGTCCACGCTGATGAAGCTCATCAGCGGCGAGCTGTTTCCAGATGACGGACAAGTCCTGCGCGGGCCGGGCGTGCGCATCGGCCGGCTGATTCAAGAGGTGCCCAGCGGCAATGACAGTTCCGTGCAAGAAATCGTCGCGATGGGCCTTTCGCCGACCAACCTTGCGGGCGATGCTCCCGCCGAACCGCTCGAACCGTGGGAGTTGGAGCACCGAGTCGAGCGTGTTCTTGAGCAAATGAGCCTCGACCCGCACGCACGATTCGCCGCGCTGTCGTCCGGAATGAAGCGGCGAGTGCTGTTGGCCCAAGCGTTGGTCAGTCAGCCCGATTTGCTGCTGCTCGACGAACCGACCAACCACTTGGACATCGAAGCCGTCGCCTGGCTGGAAGAATTCCTGATCCGCTACGGCGGCACATTGGTCTTCGTCACGCACGACCGCGTCTTCCTGCGCAAGCTCTCGACCCGGATCATCGAGGTCGACCGCGGCCGCCTGCTCGACTGGCCGTGCGATTACACGACGTTTCTGCAACGCAAAGAAGCCGCTCTCGAAGTCGAGGCCCAGCAGGCAGCACTGTTCGACAAGCGGCTGGCTCAAGAAGAAGTCTGGGTCCGCACCGGTATCAAGGCCCGCCGCACCCGCAGCGAAGCCCGCGTTCGCGAGTTGGTCAAGATGCGTGAGGAACGCAGGCAACGCAAAGACCGAGTCGGCAACGTGCGGCTCGTCGTGCAAGAAGCCGAACGCTCCGGCCGGCTGGTCATCGAAGCCAAGAAGATCGGCTTCGCGTGGGATCAAAAGCCCGTCCTCCACGACTTCTCGACGCTGATCCTGCGCGGCGACAAGATCGGCGTCATCGGCCCCAACGGCTCCGGCAAGAGCACGCTCTTGCGATTGCTGCTCGGCCAACTGACGCCGACCACCGGCACCGTGCGCTTGGGAACCAAGCTGGAGGTCGCGTACTTCGATCAACTCCGCGAGCAACTCGACGAAAACAAAACCGCTCAGGAAAACGTCGGCGAAGGCAAACAGATGCTGGTCATCAACGGCCAGGAGCGGCATGTGCTCGGCTACCTGCAAGAGTTCCTGTTCTCGCCCGAACGAGCACGCACGCTGGTCCGCTACCTCTCCGGTGGCGAACGCAATCGGCTGATGCTGGCGAAACTGCTGACGAAACCATCCAACATGCTGGTCCTCGACGAACCAACCAACGATCTCGATGCCGAGACGTTGGAGTTACTCGAAGACCTGCTGATCGAATACCCCGGCACCGTCCTGCTGGTCAGCCACGATCGCGAGTTCCTCAACAATGTCGTCAGCAGCACACTGGTGTTCGAGGGAGACGGCATCGTCAAAGACTACGACGGCGGCTACGACGACTGGCAACGGCAACGGACAGTCTCGCAAACTACGGCCGCATTCCCCGAAACCCTCATGCGACCTTCCAAGAGCGGGCCGGCTCCGCGCAAGCTGAGCTTCAAAGAGCAACGCGAACTCGAATCGCTCCCCGCCCGCATCGACCAACTCGAAACCGAACAAGCCGCCCTGCACGTCACGATGTCAGCCCCGTCGTTCTATCAGCAACCAAAATCCGACATCGCCGCGACCAGCGCGAAACTCGAAGCCCTCGAACGCGAACTCGCCGACGTCTTCACTCGCTGGGAATCCCTCGAAGCCGCCCGTTCGTAGTGGCCATTTCAAAACGTAGCCTGACTCTCCGAGTCGGGTGCTTTTCTGAACCATTCCCGACTCGGAGAGTCAGGCTACGACGAACTTGCTCGACGAAAGCCAACGACATGCTGACCATCTACGTGGACGCCGACGCCTGTCCCGTGAAAGACGAGATCTATCGCGTCGCCAAACGCTACTCGCTGCGAGTCATCGTCGTCGCCAACACCACACTGCGAGTCCCCAACGATCCGCTGATCGAACTCGTCGTGCGTCACGAGCCGGGACTCAACATCGTCGACGACTGGATCGCCGAGCAATCCGGTCCCGGCGACATCGTCATCACGTCCGATATCCCGCTGGTCGCCCGCTGCATCGCGAAGCAAGCCCGCGTGCTCGACCCCAAAGGCCGAGTCTTCACCGAGCACGACATCGGCGAAACGCTCGCGATGCGCGACCTGCTCGACGGCCTCCGCCAAGACGGAGTTGTCGCTGGCGGCCCGGCACCCATGACCACGAAGGATCGCTCTAAGTTCCTCTCGAAGCTGGACGAACTGATCAACGCCGTGCGGCGTGTTCACCCGGCACAGCGGCCGTGATCATTTGCGTGCAATGGCAATGAGCGCCGTTAAGGCAAATATTGCGACGAGGAATCCAAGAAAAAGCAGGCAAACATTCATCTGTCGCCGACATGGCCGACAATAGGTTGCGTTCGATTCTCTCAGAACCGGCCCCAATCGCATCAAGAGCAGATACGGGAAAGCAACAACTCGCAGCAGCATTGATGGGGGGCGCAAGTCTCGACTGGCAAATTCATGTTTGCAACGAGAACAGCGCATCTGGAGAAATCCTTCGGCCCGACGACCTACACGCCTTCTTCCGACACAACGACCGCTCGCAGGTATTCGCGGTTGAGGCGGGCGATGTTGCTCACCGAAACTTCGGCGGGGCAGGCGGCTTCGCATTCGTAGGTGTTGGTGCAGCCGCCGAAACCTTCTTTGTCCATTTGAGCCACCATGCGGGTGACTCGGCGAGCTCGTTCGGGTTCGCCTTGGGGAAGCAGCGCGAGTTGTGAAACTTTTGCGCTGACGAACAGCATCGCGCTGGCGTTTTTGCAGGCGGCGACGCAGGCTCCGCAGCCGATGCAGGCGGCGGCGGCCATGCTCTTTTCTTGACGGTCGCGGCCGACCGGCAGGCAGTTGGCGTCTTGAGCGTTGCCGGTGTTGACGCTGACGTAGCCGCCAGCCGTGATGATCCGGTCGAAGGCGGCGCGGTCGGTCGCGAGATCGCGGATGACTGGGAACGCGCTGGCTCGCCACGGTTCGATGACGATCGTATCGCCGTCGCTGAAGCGGCGCATGTGGAGTTGGCAGGTGGTGGTTGCTCGGTCGGGGCCGTGAGCTTGGCCGTTGATCATCAGGCTGCACATGCCGCAGATGCCCTCGCGGCAGTCGTGATCGAACGCGACTGGCTCTTCGCTCTTCTGGATCAACTGCTCGTTGAGCACGTCGAGCATTTCGAGGAACGACATGTCGGGCGAGATATTTTTCATCTCGTAAGTTCGGAACTCGCCGCGAGCGTTCGGGCCGGGTTGCCGCCAGATTTTCAAAGTCAGGTTGAGGCCGCGGCTGCTGGACATTCTCGGTCGCTCCGGTACGAACAAAAAACGATTTGAGGGTGTGAAGTCAGGAGGAATCTGAAAAAGAACTGGAACACTAATCCTCGCTAATCTCCACTAATCCTGAGTCTTGATTAGCGGAGATTAGCGCCAATTAGCGTTCCCCACCTTTGTCTTGTTTCGATTTATTCTCGGTAGCTGCGGGTCGTTAGATGCACGTTCTCGAACGCCAGCGGTTCTTTGTGGAGTTGTTCTTTTTCACCGGTGAAACTGTCGTGGCCGCCGGTGTATTCCCAGGCGGCGGCGTGGCAGAAGTCGGCGTCGTTGCGTTTGGCTTCGCTCTCGTCGGTTTGGTGCTCTTCGCGGAAGTGTCCGCCGCAGGATTCCTCGCGAGTCAGTGCGTCGTGAAC
>CAMDPK010000194.1 GCA_945904015.1 Candidatus Kuenenia stuttgartensis
GCTCAGCGAAATTCTGCAAATCCTGAGTCTGACTTTGTTCGAGAAAACCCCGCTTTCTAAGGCTCTTTCGATCAAAACAGAACACGATTCGACAAGTGATTGCCATAGTCAGTTGATGCTCTTCGATTTATAGCCGGACAGTTGTGGTGCGGTCTCGCAGAAGAGCATAAGACCCCACCGACCTTGCGTCGGTGGCTCGCGGGCTTTTGCACTACGAATGCGACACCGTCGATCGACTTCGACGTAGTGCAAAAGCCCGCGAGCCACTGAGGCAAGCTCAGTGGGGGCGCTGAATGGTGGATTAGTGCTTGTAAACCTTGTGCATCGGGCGACCGGAGAGAATTTGTTCTTTGCCCCATGTCGTCACGTCGCGAAATGCTTGGCTTTGAATGAAGCTTTTGAAGGCTTCCTCGTCGGACCACTCGCTGGTGATGAGATACGACGCGCCGTCGCTGACATCTTTCCACAACGTCGAATCTGTGTGTCCGGCCGCAGCACGCAACGCGCCGAGCACTGCCGCGAATTTGGTTTCGAAATCCTGCTGCTTTCCCTCGATCACGTGATAATTCATCCCGACTGTCACCATGCTGGACACTCCTGTTGAGCTTTCAAAACAAAATCGGAACCAGCGCCGCGAGCGATCTGTGATCGCGATACCGCGTGCGGTCCGACGTGAGTGGCGAATCGTACAAAGCCTCCGGTTCGCCCAACAGCGCCGCAAGTCATTCCAGACGAGATGAACAAGGAGCAGAAGCCTTCGCGAGAATTTTTGTCGCACGACACTGCTCGAACAAATTGAATCCCTCTATGCTGGCGAGCGTGCGCGGAATGCGGTTGAAAGTGATAACCTTCGCAAACCTGAATCCTCAGAGAGGGGACGATGTTTCAACTAATTGGCCAGCTCGCCTCACGGCATGGAAGCTGGTTTGTCGTGGCTTGGCTGGTTCTGCTGGTCGGTGTTTGGAAGTCCGCGCCCGATTGGGCTTCGGTCGCCGCGCAAGGGGAATTTGATTTTCTGCCCGACTACACGAGCAGCCGTCAGGCCCAGAAGCTCTCCAACCAAGCCTTTCCGACGGACGTCACTCGCAGCACGATTGTGCTGGTGATTCGTCGTGAAGCGAGTGACTCGAAGCTGTCGGAATCCGATCTGAAGTTCGTGGACGAGACTCTGGTTGCTCGGCTGCGTGAATTGACGGAACAAGAGGATCTGCGGATTTCGAAAATCCGTTCGCCCGCTGACGAACTGATCGGACCGTTGCTCGCCAGCAGTAATGGTCAAGCCGTTTTGGTCGTCGTGGAACTGGCGACCGACTTCTACGATCTGCGGAATCAAACGCCGGTGAAGATCATTGAAGGAATGCTCGCCGATCTTCAAAAGTCATCCGCAATGCCTGAAGGACTCAAAGTCTCGCTCAGCGGCAGTGCGACGCTGGGGCGTGATACCTCGGCGGCTCGAATTCAAAGCGCGAACGTTGTCGAGATCGTGACGCTGTTGCTGGTCATCGTGCTGCTGGTCGGAATCTATCGCGCTCCGCTGCCCGCTCTGATCCCGCTGGCGACCGTGTACCTGGCGGTGAAGTTGTCGCTGAAGCTGCTGTCGATTTTCGCCGAGCACGGATTGATCGGGATCTTCGACGGCGTGCAGACCTACGTCACGGTGATCCTGTATGGAGCCGGAGTGGATTATTGCCTGTTCCTCACCGCTCGATATCGCGAGGAGATCGAATCCGGAGCGACCTACGACGAGGCCATCACGACAGCACTGAGCAGAGTGGGAGCGGCACTCGTCGCGAGCGCGGGGACAGTCATCGGCGGCATCGGGATGATGGTGTTCGCGGAGTTCGGCAAGTTTCGTGAAGCGGGCGTAGCCATCTCGTTCAGCCTGATCGTCGTGTTGGCCGCAGTACTCACACTGAGTTCTGTCCTGTTGCGATTGGTGGGACGCTGGGCCTTCTGGCCAGGACACCTTTCCAAAAGAGCGATCGCAGACCCGGCGGTCATGGCCGCCGAAGCACTGCTGCGTCAACCCACAGGCTGGGATTGGATCGGGCAACGGATCGCCAAGCATCCTGTCTGGACGTTGGCACTGTGCATCGGGCTCATGACCCCCTTCTGCGTTGTGACCGTGAAGTATCACCAATATGTGAGCTACGGCTTTCTGAGCAATCTCCCCAATGACGCGCCGAGCGTCCGCGGGACTCTGGACTTGCAGGCTCACTTTCCAGGCGGAGCCACGGGGCCGCTCACGATCCTGATTCGAAGCGATGAAACCGACTTCGCCTCGTCGGAAGCGATTGAAATCGTTTCCGGGTTATCCGACTGGCTCAAGGAGCATCAAGAGGATTTGCAACTGGCGGACGTTCGCAGCGTGGCGAATCCGTTGGGAATCACCGACGCGGCGGAGCGTGCGTTTGAAGGTCTGTCTCGACTCCAAGTCATTTCGCGTCGCAGCGTGTTGCGGAAGCGAGCGAACGATCTCTACGTGAGCCAGACCGAACCGCTCGTCGGTCGTGTCACGCGCATGGATTTGGTCTTCCATCACGATCCATTCGCTCGCGACAGCATCGAACATCTGGATCGCATCGAGCCTCAACTGCGAGCCGAATTCGCAAAACTTCTGCCCGCCGATGCGAAGCTGCATTTCTTCGGCTCGACCCCCAGCATCCGCGATTTGAAAATGGTGCGCACCGGAGATCAGACCCGCATCAACGCGCTGGTCTGCCTGACGGTCTACGTGATTTTGGTGATGCTGCTGCGGCAACCGATCGTGTGCCTGTTCCTCGTGCTGAGCATGTTGCTGGGCTACGGCACGACGTATGGCACGACGCTGTTTGTCTTCTGGGCACTCGACCCCACGGG
Source organism: Candidatus Kuenenia stuttgartensis (assembly GCA_945904015.1). Classification (GTDB taxonomy): domain Bacteria; phylum Planctomycetota; class Planctomycetia; order Planctomycetales; family Planctomycetaceae; genus SXKJ01. Next base: position 2,860 of record CAMDPK010000194.1, read on the forward strand.
CTTTCCAGGTTTGGATTGGAAGCTGCCGATGATGCTGTTCACGATCTTGGTCGCCGTCGGCGAGGACTACAACATCTTTCTGATGTCGCGAGTCACCGAAGAACAAACTCGGCACGGCCCGGTCCAAGGGGTGGTCGTGGCGATGTCGCGGACGGGGGGCATCATCTCAAGCTGCGGGATCATCATGGCCGGTACGTTTTCCGCCTTGATGTTTGGGTCGCTCGTCAGCATGAGACAGCTTGGCTTCGCTCTGTCGTTCGGCGTGCTGCTGGACACGTTCGTCATCCGCCCGATTCTCGTCCCGGCGTTCTTGGTCGTTTGGCACCGGAAGAAACCGCGTTGAACTCTGAGTAGCCACGCTCGCCTAGAGCGTGGGTTTTTCGCGAGATTCCCCACGCTCTGGCGAGCGTGGCTACCCGGAAGCAGCCTCAGGGCTGAACTTCACCTCGCCACCATAAATCGAGTGCCTGACGCAACTGCGCGACTCGTTCCGGCTGAGATTCCGCGAGGTTTTTATTTTCCTGAGGATCGGATTGAAGATCGTACAACTCCACTCGGCCGTTGGACTCGTTTTGAATAGCCGGCACGATCAACTTCCAATCGCCTCGAACGAGCCATCGCCAGCGAAGACTCGCGGCCGGATTCTGCAAGTCGCGCGAGTCGTGTGTGAAACATTCACCGAAGACAGTCTCGCGTTTGGCGACAGCGGCTTCGTCGAGCAGATTCAGTCCCGGCAGGTCGGCCGGCCGCTTCAGCCCGAGCGCATCGAGCACCGTCGGCAGGATGTCGAGCGAACTGATCGGCGTGTCGCTCATCTTCGGTGCGATCTTGCCGGGCCAGCGAACCATGATCGGAGTCCGCAGGCCGCCGTCGTACTGCGACTGCTTCGATTTCGGAGCATACTGCGGCTTGTCCGGATCTTGGATCCAGCCGTTGTCCGTGACGTAGATGACAATCGTGTTGTCGGCCAGTTTCTGCTCTTCCAGATGATCGAGCAGTTGCCCGCAGGTCTCGTCGAAAAACTCGCACATCGCCCAGTAGCGAGCGACGTGTTCCGACTTCGTGAGCGACTTGTATTTCTCGAACAGCCGCGCCGGTGGGTTGTGCGGAGAATGCGGCAGCATCGGCGCGTACCAGACTAAGAACGGTTTGTCCTCCTTCTTCGCCTCGGCGACAAAATCATAAATCGGCTGCATCGTTTTGCGGCCGATGTCGAGCCCTGCATCTCCGTGCCGCTGCCCCTTGGTCATGCCGTGCGTGAAGCCGCCGCGAGTGAAATCACCCTGCCACCATTTGCCGGTTTGCAGAGTCAGATATCCCGCCTGAGTCAGCAGCCGTGGCAACGTCGGCTGCGCATCCATGAACCGGCTCATCATCTCACGCCCGGCAGCGAAGGCGGCCTTGTCCTTCTGGCCTCCAGGCGGATCGTTGTTGGCGATCATGTGCTGATGCGGATACTTGCCGGTGATGAGACTCGCCAAGCTGGGGCAGCAGAGCGAACTGGTCACATACCCGCGTCGATACACAAGGCTCTCACGAGCGAGCCGATCCAATCGTGGCGTCTTGATCTGCGGATGCTCCATGAAACCGTAATCGGTCCAAGCCTGATCGTCGGAGACAATCAACACGACATTCGGCGGCGGCTTGCGAGTCTCCTGTGCGGTGGCATCACAGACTGAGAATAAGATCGCCAGGATGCTGAAAATGAGCTGTCGTTGCATTGCGTGCTTGTTTCTATGAGGAGTGCTCGTTGGCCTTTGGAAAAGTGGGCTAACGGCTGTCGGCCATCGGCTCACGGCTTTCGGCCGAACGCCGAGAGCCGACAGCCGTTATCTCACTTCTTATTCGTCGCTTGTTCGCGAAGCTGCTTGAACAGCAACTGCAGTTCGGCCACCTTCTCCGGGTGCTTCGCGACCAAGTTGGTTTGCTCGCCGAGATCTTCCGCCAAGTTGAAAAGCTGACCGGCTTGAGTGACGTCCTTCTTGGATTGTTCGGCCTGCCGTCCTCCGCCGCCGGGTTGGATGAATTTCCAATCGCCGCTGCGGATCGCGAACGGGCCTTGCGTGCCGCCGGTGTGTGCGACGAAATGCGGTCGAGGCGGCGACTCAATCTTCTCGCCGAGCAGCGTCGGCAGCACATTGAAGCTGTCAGCAGCCACATCTTTTGACAACGAAACTCCGGTGAGTGCCGCGAACGTCGCCGTCATGTCCAGATGCGCGATCAGCGTGCCGTTGCTTGTGCCGGCTTTGATGTGCCCCGGCCAGCGTGCAATGAACGGCACTCGATGTCCCCCCTCGAACAGCGTCCCCTTCGTACCGCGCAGCGGAGCGTTCGGGTGGTAGTCGAACTTGCCGACATCTTCGTAGCCGTCGTCCATCACGCCGCCGTTGTCGCTGGTGAAAATGACCAGCGTGTTGTCGCTCAACTTCAGCCGGTCGAGCGCGGACAAGACTTGGCCGACTGTGTCATCCAATTCGTGAATCGCATCACCGCGCGTGCCAACGGGGCTCGTCCCTTGGAATCGCGGATGCGGGACTCGCGGCACGTGAATACCGTGCGTCGCGAGATACAAGAAGAACGGTTTCGATGCATCCGCTTTCACCTGCCGCTCGACGAACGAGATCGCCTTCGCGGCGAACGTGTCAGCCATATCTTCGTCGGTCCAACGAGCCGCCTTGCCGCCGGTCATCCAGCCGATGCGGCCGACACCTTTGATGATCGTGAAGTCATGCCCGTGCGTGTGCTTCAGCTTGAGCAGTTCCGGATTCTCGCGACCGGTCGGCTCGTCGCCGACTTTCATTTTGTAGTTCACTTGAATCGGATCGACGGCGTCGAGTCCCGCGACGCGATGATTCTCGACGTACACGCACGGCACTCGATCACCGGTCGCCGGCATCAGGAAGGCGTAGTCGAAGCCAATCTCCAACGGCCCCGGCTTGAGCTCGCCATTCCAATCGGGACCGCCCTCGCCGCCGAGGCCGAGATGCCACTTGCCCACCACACCGGTCGCATACCCCGCCTGTTTGAGCACTGAGGCAATCGTCGTCGTCCCCGGCGGAATCAGCAGCGGCGCGTCTCCCGGAGCAATCCGCGATCCGGCTTCCTGTCGCCACGCATACCGGCCGGTCAGCAACGCCGAACGTGTCGGCGTGCAGGTCGAAGCCGGCGAATGCGCATCGGTGAAACGACAACCCTGCGACGCCAGTCGATCCAGATTCGGGGTCTTCGCGTGCTTGGCACCGTAGCACGACAAGTCGCCGTAACCGATGTCGTCGGCGAGAATGAAAACGATGTTGGGACGCTCGGCGGCGATGCCGTCCCCGCAGGCATGGAACAAGCACAACAACAAACCGGCGAAAATGACGAGGGCACGCATCGGGATTCCTTCCAAGGACAAAACTCTCGGCTCAGAGAGCCAAGCTACGGGGAGCACGCTCGGTCGAGATGCACATACCCGCCATCAACGTGAATCAGTTGGCCGGTCGTGTGGCTCGAACGAGGCGACAGCAGGAACGCGACCATGTTGGCGATTTCCTCGCACGACGTCATGCGATGGCCGAGCGGAATTCGCGATTCGATCTGTCGCCGAGTTTCGACTGGGTTCGGCACAGTGCTGAGCCATGAGGCGTACATCGGAGTCCAACACTCGGCCACGATCACGGCGTTGACGCGGATGTTGTACTTGGCCAGTTCGACCGCCCACTCGCGAGTCAGCGCGTTGCGCCCACCGTTCGCCGCCGCGTAGGCCGACGTCCCCCCCTGCCCTGTCTCAGCGACCTTCGAGCCGATGTTGACGATCGCGCCGCGCGACTTCTTCAACTCCGGCAACGCGAAGTGCGCGAGTTCGTAGTAGTGGATCAGATTCCTTCGCAGCGACGCGAGAAAGCGATCGGTGTCGCCGTGTTCGAGGTTCACGCCATCGTTGACGCCCGCGTTGTTGACCAGTCCGTCGATACGTCCAAACTTTGCGGCGGTAGTCTCGACAGCGCGGCGGCAGTCGTCGGTCTGAGACAGTTCCGCCTGCACAGCGAACGCTCGGCCGCCGCTGGACTCGATCGAACGCACGACGGCGTCGTTGTCGCCGGCGTTGCGGCCGATCACAACACTTATCGCCCCTTCGGCCGCGAGCACTCGCACGACGCCTTCGCCGATGCCCTTGGCTCCGCCGCTCACCAGGATCACTTTGTCTTGCAGGTCGAGATTCATGGCATTCCTTGTAAGCACCATACTGCGACCGTCAAGGAACGGCCGGCTTCGACGCGGCGAGCCGCGCCATGACGGACGCGGTCCAGTCTTGGATGTCGGTCATTCGGCTTCCAAGCGCTCGAAACATTGAGCACCGGTGTCACACTTTGAACGCTCATGGTCGCCCTCCGCTCAAGTAGGTTTGCGCCGCGAGCGCGTACATCTTCGCAGCTTGGACGATCGCCTCGACGCTCACGCACTCGTTGGGGCCGTGAGCGAGATTCAACCAGCCGGGGCCGAAGCTGGGAATGGTTGGAATGCCAGCCACGCCTTGAAACTTCGAGGCGTCGGTGCCTCCGGGGAACGCGCTCAACTTCGGACGCCAGCCGAGCACTTGGTCGGCGGCAGCGAGCAGTGCGGCCACCAACGGATGTTCGGCCGAGACTTCTGTCGGCGGAGTCCAGTCTAGTGGCGATTGCTCGAATTCCAGTTCGACTCGCAAGTCGGGATTGTCTCGGCGGATCGCGCCCAAGCAGCGTTCCAAATCGGTCTGGAGTTGCTGTCGCGTCATCCCTGGCAACGTGCGGATGTCGGATTGGAACTCGGCCAGTCCCGGACAGACGCCGTAGCCCACGCCCCCTTCGATTCTGACGCCGAGGTTGACGGTCGGTGCCGAGCACAATGCGTGTGGAATGAAAGTGAGTTGCAGTTCGCGATCCATCCGCGCGAGCACCTCGGCCAGTTGGACGTTCGCGTTGATCGACGGCAGCCGGTCCGTCAGGCTGCTGTGCATCTGCGTTCCGTGGACTCGAATCTTGAAACACGAAATGCCGCGAGATAGCAAATGCAGAAACTCAAACTCCGGCCCGTCGATGCCCGACGGCTCGCCCAACAGGGCCACGTCCGCGCGGAGACCGTATTCCGTCGAGAGAAACTCGGAACCGAACCGCATCGAGCGTTCTTCATCCGCGTTGATCACCAGCAACACGTCTCCAACCAAAGAGGTCTGGCAATGCTTGAGAGCGGCGGTCGCATAGACCATTGCTGCCACCGCGCCCTTCATGTCGGTCGAACCCAGACCGAATAACTTGCCGTCTCGAATGACTGGTTGAAACGGGTCCGTCCGCCACTGAGTCGCCTCACCCACCGGCTTCGTATCGCTGTGCCCGCACAACATGAGCACCGGCCCCGGCTGTTGGCCCGGCAAGCGGAAGATCACATTCGGCCGATGCGGCTCCTTCGCAGCGATCTCGGCCCCGGCGAGACCCAGCCGATCCAGCTCGGCCAAGATGACCGCCACGACCGCCCGTTCATCGCCCGGCAGATTCGGACTGGGCGTCGCAACGAGATTCCCAACAAACCGCAACAGTTCTTCGCGGTGTTGTTCCAGCCAATGCAACATCATCGACGCACGCTCCCATCTGTTTTTGAACTTTTAGCGATTGCGAGCTGGTGGGCGTTAGCCCTCGGACAATCATGTCACGGTCCGGGGGCTAACGCCCACCGGCTCGCCTGCTTCAGTTCGGTCGCACAGTACTCGTTGACATCGTTCCGAGCGAAGCGGGAGAATCACCTTCGACTGACCGGTTCGATTCGCCCGCTCCCGTCGAGGAATCAAGCCCCCATGCTGCTTGACGAATCCATCCTGAAAATGCGGCGTCGCGTGTTCTTGCGAATGGGCGGACTGTCGTCGCTCGGTTTGACGCTGCCCGAACTGTTGCGACATCAGCAAGCTGCGTGCGCGGAGAGCCGACCGGGTGCCAAGGCCAAGGCGTGCATCCTGCTCTACATGACTGGCGGTCCGGCTCAGCAAGAGACGTTCGACATGAAGCCGGACGCGCCCGAAGCGCCTCGTGGCGAATTCCGTCCAATTCCGACCAGCGTATCCGGAACTCAAATCTGTGAACTGTTGCCGCAACTCGCGCGGAACGCGCACCGCTATGCGATCATTCGCTCGATGCACCACGACCAGACGTTTCATGGCGGCGGTTCGCACTACAACCTGACCGGTTTTCCGCACGCTCCGCGCGATCCGACTCCGGAGTTCTATCTCGATCGGCGTGACTCGCCGTCGATCGGGGGGGTGATCCAACATCTGCGCGGCTACCGCAATGGCCTCCCGGCAGCGGTGCAACTCCCGTGGTGGGTCGGACACGGTTTCTTCGAGCGCTTCGCCGGACAGACGGCAGGCTTCCTGGGTGCTCAGCACGACCCGCTGCAAATCTTTTATCCGGAGAAGAAAGAATTACCGGGGACTCTGCCCGCGGACTTTCGCTTGTCCGAGGGTGTCTCGACGCAACGACTGTCGCATCGGTTGCAACTTCTCGATTCGATCACACGCGGAACGCTGTCAAGCGGCAAGGGCGAACAGCAATTCTCCAAACATCAAGCGCAGGCGCTCGATGTCCTGAACTCCGGCAGTGCCTGGCGAGCCTTCTCGATCGAAAACGAAAAGCCCGCGACGATCGAACGCTACGGCGACAGCAAATTCGGCCGCAGTTGCTTGGTCGCACGACGATTGGTTGAGGCGGGCGTCAGTCTCGTCACCGTCGCCTGGCCGGGGCATGAGAATCATTGGGACACACACGGCGACCACTTCCGCATGATGCGCGAAGAGTTGCTGCCGCCGATGGACCGAGGTTTTTCCGCGTTGCTGGAAGACCTCGCCGACCGCGGAATGTTGGACGAAACGCTCGTCGCGTGGACGGGCGAGTTCGGCCGCACTCCCGCAATCAACGGCAACAAGCCCGCCGGCCGAGATCATTGGCCCTGGGTTTACAGCACCGTACTGGCCGGCGGAGGCATCCGTGGCGGACAGGTCTACGGCAGCAGCGACTCGATCGCCGCGCATCCCAAAGATAACCCGGTCCACGCACGCGATTTCGTGGCCACGATCTATCACGCCTTGGGATACGATCCGAGCACGACCGTCATCGACCTCAGCGGCCAGCCACATCATGTGGTCCCGGAAAATCCGGTCACCGCGTTGTTTTGAACTCAATTCAATTGGATCGCTCATCGCCAAAACGGACGGGCAGGAGTGCCCATCCTACAGCCGTCGCAGACGTTTCGCGTCGCTAAGTGTTCGGTAGCAATCTGGAAGATCAAATCGCGACAGCACGCCCGGCACAAACGATGACAGCGGCCATTTGTAGTCTTCGTCTTCGGCGAGACTCGCGTAACTGTCGAGCGACTCTTTGAGCGTGACTTGTGTGACGGTCTTCGCGAGCACGGCGGCGAACAGCGCTGGCAGCGTGCCCCAGCCTTTGGCGGCGAGGTGGACTTCGCGTTGGCCGAATGACGACAGCCAATCGAGGACTCGCAGCACGTCGAACGTCTTCTGGCCGACGTACGGGCGGTCGAGCATGATCGAATGCGCCGAGTAGAAAAAATCGCTGCCGTACGGGCGAGCGAATTGGTCAGCTCCGCAAGTGTCGGGACGCGATTCGCCGATGCCACGCACGTCGAGGGCGTAGAACGCGGCTCCCGGTTCAGCGGCGAGCAATTCGCGGATCAGCGGTTCGTCGGTCAGTTCCGCGTCGGCCGAGTGATGCGCGACGTACAACACAGCTCGGCCGACGTTCTGCGGCGGGCGCGAGTAATGCGGCTTGTCGATCAGCAGCGTGACGACGGCGAGCATGTTCGGTTCGGTCTCGACCGCGTAGTGCGTGGCGTGCGGCTTCGGGTAGTTGCGTTTGATCGCTCGCAGGATGCGGTATTCGGGCGGAGTGTCGATGGTCGGGAGTTTGAGCACGTCGCGCAGGGCAGTCGTGAGGTCATCGCCACTGAGCGGCTTTCGCTTCGCGGTGAGTTCTCGCGACTTCTCGCTGGTGAACGAGAACACGGTGCGTGACTTCAACTCGGCGACTTGCCCATTCGGAGTACATCGGAGCGTCTCATCTTTTTCGACGACTGGTTCCGGCTCCGATTCAATTTGCGGCAGACCGACCGCGCGATTGAAGAAGCGGTACATCGCCTCGCGGTTTTCGACCGAGTAGCCGTGCTCGGTCGGGCCGATCTGCAACTGCACGTTGTCGGGCGCGCCAAGCAGTGAATAAATCCGCTTGAGCCGCAGGTATGCTTCGGTCGCGCCGCGCACGTCGAAGTAGTCCCGCTCCTTCGCCAAAATGATGACTGGCTTGGGGGCCATCGCCGCCAAGAAATCGCTGTGATCGAGTCCTTCGGCGAGCACCCGCGGCGGGCATTGCTCGGTGTCAGCCGGCAGTTCGTTTTCGAGATTGCGGCGGAACGTCGTGACGAAGCAGCCGGGCGCGCCCATCGTCCAGCGACGTTCGAGGCCGCACAGCCACGTCGTCATCGTGCCGCCGCCGGAGTTGCCTGTGATGCCGACGTGTTTGGGATCGACGTCGTCTCGCGACAGCAAATAGTCGAGTGCTCGGATACCGTCCCACGCGCGCCAAGCGCCGAAGAATTCACCGACGAGGAATTGTTGATTCCCCGCGTGCAGATGCTCGGCCACGCCGATCCCGCGCTTCGGCTTCAATTGCCCATCGACGTACTGCAATCGTTCGCCCTGACCAATCGGATCGAAGATCAGGCAGACGTAGCCGAGCTTCGCCAGCGTCTGTGCGAACGGTTGATACGCATCGCCCGCCTTGCCGTTCGCCGAATGGCCGCACGAGCCGATGACTCCGGGGAACGGTCCCTTGCGGTTCTTCGGCACGTACACATTCGCGGTGACGAGGAAGCCCGGACGGCTCTCGAAGATCACGTTCTCGATGCGGTACTTCTCGCGTTCGACAACCTTCGTCACACGCGTGTTGAGCGGCGTTCGCTCCGGTTCCGGCCCGAAGCATTTGCGAATCTTCTCTTGGACTTTGCGAACGTATGCCTCCGCATCGCTTTTCGTTTTGAGCGCGGCTTGCTCGGCGAGGATTCGCTCTTCGATCGCTCGGACTTGATCGACGAACCAGTCTTGGACGACTCGCGAGAAACGATTCAGCGGCGGCGCGTTGGCGGGCTTCAGTTCTTGTGCGATGCCCAGCAACGGCCACCCGAACGACGTCGCTCCGGCAGTCCAGGTTCCGAGGCCGATCGCTTGCAGCCATTCGCGGCGGGAGAGGTCATGCGGCATTTCGAGGTTCCTTGGCGAGAACTGAGACGCGAAAAAAGAAAACGGTATCACGGCTGTCGGCCATCGGCTGACGGCGTTCGGCCGGAAACCGTCA
>CAMDPK010000195.1 GCA_945904015.1 Candidatus Kuenenia stuttgartensis
GGCAAGTGCTCGGCAGCGACGGCACATCTCTTGGTCGTTCGTCAGCCACCAACTTACGGACCAAGTCTCGACGTTCTTGTTGCCGTGGTAGGGTTCCTCTCGCACTTCCATCGCATCAGTAGTCGGAAGGGAGCAGACTGGTGATCGCACCGCCCGGACCATCTTCGATGAACCAGAGTTTTTCCGGTTTCTCCGCCGACTCGAAAACTTGCAGATAATCGAGGCCAGCGTGCTGCACGGCGGAGTCCTGTAAGACGGCAAGACAAGCGAGGATTGTCTCGCGACCGTACATCTCGATCGCGGCCGGAGTCGCGACGAATGGTTTCTCGGCATTCGGCACGAACATCTCGCACGACGCGGGATCGTCGAGCGGAATCTCTTGCGGCCGAAGAATCGGGAATGCAGTCACGGTGGCAGAGTTCCACAGCAGCGTTGCCGCGTCAAGCTGTTGCCGATAGTTCGTTCGTAAAAACGCTCTGCATCCAGTGCAGAGCGTTTTCCTGAAAAGTTTTGTCCTGGTCGCATTCAGACGGCCAGTTCCATGAGCTTGGCCACTTTCTGGTCGGCTTCAATCCGATCTCCCGCATAGCGGAGATTGACGTTGAAGTGCGTCAGAGCATCGACCAAGTTCCACAGCGTGAAGGGCTTGCCCTCGTGGCCGAGTTGCTTCACGGCCCGCTCGATCGTGTCGCGAGGCAGGCTGTGTTGGCTCAGGAACTTCATGGCTTCGTCGCTGTCTGAAGCCACGTTGGTCGCCATCGCTTTGCGGACGGCCGCTGCAAACGAGTCTTTGCGTTCGTCGCGGCGCTCTTGCAACGCTTGAATCATCCGCCGAATTTCCGACAGCGATTCACGGACGTTGCCCGTGTGCTTGCGAGTGAACTCGACGACGTTCGTCGCATCCCAAACGATGTGGTTCTGACAAATCTTTTGAAACCAAAACGTCGAGATTCCGAGCGAGCGACGCCCAACCTCCGAATTCCAAACAAAGAATCCGGGAGCGAACGCCTCTCCGCCGATCTCGATCCAACCAGTTGGGTCAATGAGGAAGCAGAACAAGTCCTGCTCCCCGCAATACAACCCCGTCGCACCGGTCATGGCAGTTTGCGGCGGTGAGAAATCACCAGCACATTCCGCCACCGTCTCCAGCAGTTCGCTGTTCCACAACCGCGAGTAGGCGGTTCCGTGGATCGACCGAATGCTCGGCCCGGTCGTCAGAAGTTGCATCGGCTTTGCTCCGTTCGGGAGCGTCTCTCGCAATACCGATCGCGCGGTGTCGGGGGAGAGCCGATTGACGGTCTCCTTGGCAACACCGGACAAGCGGCAAATTTGCGAGAAGCTCCAATCATTGAGCAAGAATTCGCCGTCATCGCCAGCGGCGAACGAGAGTTCTCCGCCGACGACAACCGGTTGCAGACGTGCGGGCAAATGCCAGCGGTCCTGCGATTCCCGGTGCTCATTCCGACAATGCTGGATCAGGGACTCGACCGACGAGAAACACTCGTCCGGTCTGCGTCGAAACAACTCGTCATGTGCCTGGGACAACGTACTCATGGGGGCCTCCGATAGTGAAAAGGAACGATTCTCAGGATCAATCTGCTCGAACATCGAACAGACACACCGATCGTGCCTCCGGATACCGACACGCGCAATCGCGTTGCTGGTGACGAGCCAACAATCGCTCGTGCTCGTCAAGTCAATCTGCTCACCGACAGCCGCGCTCAAAAGAACTCACGTTGCACTGTCGGCCGCGGTGGCAATGACTGTGACGAAACATCCGCCTGGGAATCACTCATCGGTGGTGACTCGGCCTTACTGTTGTTTGTTTCCGGTGGCAAATCGCCGGGCGAAATCCACTCCTTCTCCCAAAACCAAACTTTCTCGGCTCCGATTGGCCAAACGCGCACACCGATGTAGTCCGGCCCAAGACGGTTTAGAAATCGCTGCAAACGACGGCGAGTGGTGATCGCGATCTCACGCCGGACGAACGCAATCTGGCGCTCCGTTCCGCGCTCAATGAGAAAATCGAAGGCGAACGGACACTGCTCCAGACAGCCAATGAATTCAATGTCCTTCACGCTTTGGAAGCGAACGTCTGCCAAGTGCAAGTGGCTCGCGAAGCGTTCGACGACGTGAGCACGCTTCTTATCTGCCGGAACGTAGTCCACCGCCACGGCGTCGGCGTTCGTTTCGAGGTGCTTGAGTCGCTGAAGTCGAGTCCGGGGAAGTTCGGATGCCATCGGCGGTGCGTCGTCGTCAGCCGCGATAGCAGTGTTTCCGAGAAGTGCGACGGCGTATCGTCGGACGTCGTCGGTGAGATGGACGATCGTCCGCTTGTTTCGGACCTCGATCGCGAGCAGTTCCTCCGTTGCGTCCTGCACTCGTTGCACGCCAAACCGCTTCATCAGTGGAACGACCAAGTCGCGGCCGTCTTCAATCTCCCACGCTTCAGTGCCGATGGCTCGAACGACCGCCGTGTACTCCGGCCGGTTGTAGATGCGGTGGAGCAAATCGAGACTGGCTTTCGGTGTCCGCGAAGGCTTCGACTTTGGCTCACTGGAGTGAGATGCCTCTTCCATCAGGCCGAGCGTGCCTGATGAGACGGCAATCGAGCAAGCAGCAAAAGTAGTGGCTGACGGCGCGACACTGACTGCAACCACTGTCCCGTGATTTCAGCCACCTTGCCCAGCCAGAAGCTGACTTCTTCCCCGGATGCTGGGATTATTCACGAGCTGCGTTTCTTCTGGGCCAAGCGGTATTTTTGAAGTCGGCTGTTGGGCTTTTCGGGGATGGTTTGTTCGATCAGACCGGCGGCGAGAAGTTCGGCGAGCGCTTGCTTGGCAGCGCCCGAAATTGTCTTGTGTCCGAGAGCATTGGAAATTTCAGTCCGGCCCAAAGGAGACTGGCGAATTGCCGCCATGATTCGAAATTGAATGGACTTGCTGTCCCATTCCGGCCTCCATCCCGGCCGGGATCGCCATTCGGATTCTGACTCTGGCCTCGACTCTGGCCTCGACTCTGGCCTCGACGAATCGACTGGCAGGGCGACTTGCGGAGCATCGGGCTGAACGGGCAGACGAACCATGAAGTAACTGTGGTCTTCGTCAAATTCAAATTCAGCGGGCGGCGAACCGTTATCGCGCATGGCACGCATGATCTTCGGGATACCGGTCGAGCGGCCCTCTGTGAATTCCAACTCCTTCAGAAACTCGCCGATACGACGGTTGCGATACCGCCGCGGATTCGCTTTACCGGCACGAAGTTGTTTCAGACGGACCGAGCGATCGGGGCCGGGATAGCTGAGAATGATTAACTCGTCCCGATAGATGCGGACTTCGACCGGCTCACGCACGTCGTAGCCGCGATGATAGACCGCGTTGACGACCGCTTCCTCGATCGCCGGAAACGGAAAGTTCTCGACCCGCGTGGCTTCGGCCCGGTCGTGATGCTTGATGACGGTCTCACTGATGTAATTACGTCGGATGTAATCGAGTGACTCGCGCAGCATCCTCGGCAACGGGCCGCGAAATTCTTTCTCGGTGAACTTGTCGCCCCCCGCACCATCGGGGAACCAGACGACATCAATCTGCGTGGCGGGGAAAAATTTGTGTGGCTCCGTATTGAAAAAAAGCAGCCCGACGTTGAGCGGGAACGGAGCTTCTTTCGATCCGCCGACAACATTCATCTGCCGGCCGAGTTCGACCAGTGGCATCCTGCGGGCCTTCGCGGCAAGGTCGCTGCCCACGTCCTTCAAGAATTCGCGCATCAATTCGCGCGAGAGGTCATCGACTCGCGCTTGCTGATTCAACCGATCGTCGAACGGCACGGTGGCGGCCAGCGAAAGCAATTCCGTTTCGTCATGTCCCTTGGCTCGGACAGTGCTCGACCCCTTGCGTATGAAGTAGCCGAATTCTTTTTGATCTTTGCCCAAACCGAGCTTGGCCTTGTACGGCCGAGTCTGACCGCCGGGTGCCGAAATCACGAGCACAGTTCGGCCATCGACTTCGTAGGGGGCGGCGATCGGGTGATAGGACGGTTGGATCGCGCTGTGTCCGAGATTGAGGATCTCCTTCTGGATCGCGTCCAACTGACTCGGCTGCAATCCGACCGGTGGCAGCACGGGCTGACCATGTTTCTCGGCGACGCCCACGACGACGTAACCGCCACCGAGATTGTGGAAGTCGTTCGCGAAAGCGCAGAGAGTGTGAAGCGTGTCGAGCGGATTCCAGCCTTGCTTGAATTCGAGACGCTCCCACTCCACGGCCTTGCCATGCAGAAGATCGTTGATGTTGATGGGCAGCGGCATGGAAATCCTTAGTCTTGTCCCGGCAAACCTGCCTTGTCGCTTATGGGCTGACGATCCAATGCTGAGAATAGTATCTTGAAAGGCGGCGGTCACAGATCACGGCTCCAACTGGCGAGCGTGATTCCGACTCGGCTCTTCAATCGTCGATTACGGCCATAAACTGAAAAGGATGCAATGAACTTCCGACTTTCGCAAAAACTGAACGCCAAGATCAAAGCCGACATTTTGAACGCACAGCCTCCGCATGAGAATCCATTTGCGGACTGGTCCGCTCATTTATTCTTGGCGGATCGAACGCAGTACATCCTTTTGAGCAACACGAAAACGCTCTATTCCACCGTGATGTACGGCAAGGGGATCACGAACGACAGCCACTTTATCGAACGGGCCTTGAGCAGCATCCGAGAGTTCATGCAGGACGATGGGCAGGAGCCCGTCTACCGGCGATTCATCGTACCCGCCAGCAACACGGTTCGATTCGCCAAGGCATTGGATCGTTCGGTTACAGGTTCCATGAACGAACTTGTTGACTTTGCGACTTCATGGCTAGCGGACGGCGAATTGTCACCGCACGATGTTGGATTCAAGCTAAACGACTTCCTTCTGTCGGCAATTTCGCTGAGCAAATCCGACAAGTACAGCACGCCACGAGAAGCGTTCAACGCATTGGTCAGCAGCATCGAGTTGTGAGAACCACTCTATTTTTTCAATTGCTCGGATTCGCCCCAAGGGCCATCGTGTCCATTCTTGATTGCCAGAAACAAGGCGTCATCTGACGAATATCGCATGCTGACTTCCGGCTTGATCGCTCGGTAATAAAGTTCTCGCTCGACAATTCTCGAACCGACTGGCATGGCGAGATCAACAACCGTTTCACCACGTTCGCACCATGCGTGTTCAATGCGCTTGCCAACTCTGCCGCTCATGACCGTGCCATGTAGCAGAACCCAATCACGTTCCTTTGACTCCGTGGCCCATCGAATCGCTCCCGTGTAACAAAGCCCTTCCCAATCCTGCTCAAGAATCTCGTCTTCGTCATCTGGAATGCGAGAGCCACCACACGCCTCCAACATCGCTTCCAATGGCTCAGGATCGGCCAACCGGTGATCGGTGCCGACTTCAATGAGTGATTCTGCTGGCAGGTCGCTGTCGATAATCAATTCGGCACTGTCGGCAAAGGGGACCACTTCGTCGGCTTCGGAATGCAGGATCACGGTGCCAGTCTTCACGGTCTTGGCGGTTCCCCATTTCTTCCATGCCGGGCACAGCAAGACGAGCTTCGCATCGCCGCTGTTGATGTTCATGGCCACGACCCCGCCTCGTGATGATCCCACAACGACATCGGGCTTGTGCTCATCGACCTCGTGCTGGGCGATTCGGACTGCTTCCTCAAAGTCGTCATCCGGCAGCTTGGGATTGATGACGGTGTGGCCGTGCTGGATCAGGTAGGACGGTTTGACGCCACCGGGGATTGATTGCCAGCCGTGGAGGAAGAGGATGAGCATGAGGGTTCCGACTCGGCTCAGGAACTTGAGATCGTCATCGACTTTTGCCGCCAGATGGCCCAGCGTAGGATAGCCCAATAACGCAGACAATCAGTGAGATGGGCAAAATGCCAATTCAATGCGCCCGAAGCGACGGGATGAGGATACGGTCATGTCGAAGACGCAATCGAAGTTATTTCAGGCAGTGCCATTTGAGTTCGCTGATCGTTTTTTACAGGATCACGCCGGTCAGATCATCAGCGAACCCCGAACAGCAATTCTGGAACTGATCGCCAACTCCTACGACGCCGGGGCCACGCAGATCGACATCACTTGGCCGACCGAAAAGGGCGAAGAGTTTTCAGTCACAGACAACGGCATCGGCATGACAAAGGCCGAGTTCGAGAAGCGTTGGCGAACTCTCTGCTACGACCGAGTTGCCGACCAGGGAACCGAAGTCGTCTTTCCCAAAGGAGTGCGTGGGATTAAGCGAACGGCATTTGGACGAAGCGGGAAGGGACGACACGCCCCGTTTTGTTTTGCCGATTCGTATGAAATCGTCACGACGAAAGAAGGTGACTGCATCCAGGTGTCGGTCAAGCTGGCAGCCACAGGTACGGCACCATTCGAGATTCAGATTCTCGGCGAATCGAAGAAGAAGGGACATGGCACGAAGATTTCCGCCGTCCTCGAAAGGCATCGTCTCGATGCTGATGAACTGCGGCAGTTGATCGGTTCAAAGTTTCTGGTGGACCCATCACTTTGCATCACGGTCAATCGACAATCGGTCCAGTTGCTTGCCCTCGACGGGCTGAAGACAACCGACATCTTCGTAGGAAAACACGGCACGGTCACAGTCCACTTCATCGACTCCATCGAGCATCATCGCAGTGCCCGGCTTCGAGGGATTACTTGGTGGGTCAACCAACGAATGGTCGGTGAACCAAGTTGGGACCGGCTCGATGAAGAGGGAGCCTACCTTGATGGTCGGACGGAGCACGCCAAAAAGTTCAGCTTCATTGTGGTGGCCGACTTTCTCAAGTCGGACGTGAAATCGGATTGGACTGATTTCAATGCGAACCTGCGAGTGAACGAGGTTCGTGACGCAGTGCATAGCTACGTCCTGAAAGAAATTCAGGCACAGTTGGCGACCACTCGCAAAGAACGGAAAAAGTCTGCCATCGAAAACAGCCGTGACCTCATGGGTGAATTGCCCACGATCTCAAAAAAGGCAATTGGTCACTTCATCGACGAAGTTCAAGAAAAATGTCCCACGATCACCGACCGTGATCTATCCCGCACTGTTCAGGTATTGGCGAAGTTGGAACAGAGCCGTTCTGGGTACGACCTGCTAACCCAGTTGGCTGCCTGCTCGCCAGATGATCTCGACACTTGGAACTCGCTGATGCAGCAATGGACTGCGAGCAACGCTGAACTTGTGCTGAATGAACTTCAGAACCGCCTCAAGCTCATCGAACGCATGGGGAAACTCGTTGAGAACCCGCACAGTGACGAACTCCATGACCTTCAGCCGCTTTTTGAGCGAGGGCTGTGGATTTTCGGGCCGGAGTACGAAGCCGTGGACTTCCGATCCAACCGTGGACTTTCCGAAATCATCGGGAAGTTTTTGGGCGGAGCGAACTACAAGCCACCAATTCGCAGACCAGATTTCGTCGTGCTGCCTGATATCTCCATCGGGGCCTATTGTGCTGATGCCTACGATGCGGCGGGCGAGATCGAAGGTATCCGAAAAGTCGCAATTCTGGAGTTGAAGAAAGGCGGCTTTTGTGTGTCACAGAAGGAAGTAGACCAAGCCCGTGACTACTCGAAAGAAATTCGGAAGGCAGGACGAGTCCAGGCAACCACGGAAATCGTCGCTTATGTCCTTGGGGCCACTTTGGAGCAAGGCTTGGAGCAAATGACGGTTGGCGAGAAGACCACGATCATCCCGATGGTTTACCAGACGGTTCTTCGCAAAGCTCACCAGAGGACGTTCAATCTCCAGGAGCGTTTGATGGAGGTTCAGCCGAATACTTCCGACCCGGAAGTGGACGAAGTGCTGCGGTCGGATTCGCAAATGAAGCTCTTTGAAAGTGCAGTACCGCCACCACATATTCCTCCGGTCGATGCCGCCCACCATGCCGTCCCATCGACCACACAAGCAAAAGGAGGTCACGATCCTAGAACAAAAATCACGACAGCAGATCGGCAGCTTGAATAGTACGGGGGGATCACTAACGATTTCCGCCGATGAGAATCTCAACGGTGGTCCGAGCTGCCTTGCTGCCCGGAGAACAATGACCATTTTGGCGGAAATGCGTTACAAGGCCGACATCACCGCAGGAGCTTTGAAACTGCCGGAGAGCAGGCTCATTGCCGACTTGCTGCTGCGCCACGTTGATGCCGAAGGCTGGAAAGACGCCATCCTCATCGGGGATGGCCGACGTGAGTAATTGGTAGTCCGGACTGCCGATGTCGAAGAATTGCTCTGCCTCGGGCATCGTCATGTGCATTCGCGCCAGCGAGCGGTTGATCGTGGTGGCCCACTTCAACAACAGTGGGGCACCGTCGAAATCCGCTTGGTTGACGGCCGATAGCAACAAGTGCGATGCGAACATCGCACGACATTCCAAACGAGCTTCGTATTCATAGTCCGACATGGTTTCGTCGCGATCCACATGGAGCGGGTTGATCGCGCCAATGGGCCACCTCGGATCGGCAGGAAAGAAAGCGTGAGCACGCTGTCGGACGGAGAGCGGCATATCCGAAAGATCCCGCTGACAGTCCTCCACAAAATCATTATCCGGATCGAGCACGATGACCATTGCATCGCCACTCATGGCGAGAGACCGGTGAAATTCACGGCCCAAAACGCTCTTACCACAGCCTGGATCACCTGTTACGAAGACTCCCGCAGTATTTTCGAGCAGTCCCCTTGGCAATTGATTGTTGCCGGGAAATTTGATCATCGGGCTCGCCATCAAAACCTCCTCAATGGCCAGACAAAGAATCATCGCGGTCAAGCAACTCTCGAATCCGATTCTTGTGCTGGCCTTCCAACTGCTCCAAAAAGGAGCGTTTGTGTTCGGGTGAATATGGTTGTGTGAGAACTGCTTCGGTGCGGGCATCAAATTCGTCTTGCGCCCGGATCAACTGCTCGGCCACGGATGGGGGCGATTGCTGCCAACGCACGAAGCGGCGGAGCAATGGTTCTAAAATCGGCGTCCACCCCGCGCGATAGCGCCATGCCAATCGGCAGAGTCCGAATGCAGCGGCTGCCAAGAGCAATAGGAACAAGTAAAAGGCCGCGTAGTAGAAGAGCACGGCCCCTACGAGACTGAGCAGTCCTGGAGCTGCCTCTGTCTGAAAATGATCGCGCGCATTTTTGCCCACGAGAAAACCGATTGCGGCCCCGACAATCGCAAAGGCCACTTGTATTTTGTGGAGTTCATCGAATTCCATTGTGGTAGCTCCAACGAATCAAGATTTGTCGAGGGTGTAGAGCACGACCTTGGCGGGCACACATTGCGGAGTGCCGTTCTCATCTTTCCAAGAAAACATTGGACATTTCACCGCCGCGATGGTGTTCGCTGCGGATTCAGTTTGTGTCGCGGCGGTCTCCACGGGTTCGTGGAGCGATGGATCGAACAGCGAGCCGATCAAGTCGGCGTTCACGGTCACTCCCAGATTACGCAACGTGTTCTGCTGATAGGTCAGTTGGCGTTTCCACCGCGTGACGCTGTCTTGCCAAGGCTTCATTTGGTCGCCGGACGCTTTGGCAAGCTCCGATTGGTGCTGTTGAAGATCATCGAGAACTTCATCGTATCTCCGCGCCGCTTCACGCCGGGTGTCGTCGCACTTCACGCCTCCATCAATCAGCACACGAGCGAACGCCGGAGGCCAACGGACAATCTCGATCGGTGTCGTCGGCGACTCGTGAGTAGCCTTCGATTTGTCCGAGGCGTGACAAAGTATTCGCACGGTCTCGGCCAACGCCGTGATGGCGAGGCTCAACGCCTCGATGACATTCGCTGGCTGATACCGGTGGACTTCGTCGCGCCCGTGCAAAATCGCTGTGAAGCGATTCCAAAAGTTGGATTTTCCGTTGGACGGCTTTCCGCTCCAGTTCGTCGGATTGTTGTTCTGATCGGAATCCATGTTGCTCTCGTTACGACTTGAGGTAGAGCTCGACGACCTGAGTAAAGACGTTCTCGATGCCGCCAGCGGAATCCGCAAAGAAACAGTGCTGAGGTGTCGTGGCCATACTCAGCAGCAGTTGCTGATTGACGTCCTGGCCAATACCAATGCAAATCAGTGTGGCGTGAGTTTTGGCCTCGGCCGCCGCTAATTCGGCATCCGGAATGTTGCTCGGCCGTCCATCGGTGACGAGCAAAATTAGTTGGTCGCGGCCGTCAAGCCCGTAAGACTTGAGGTGTTGGCCGGCCAATTCGATGGCTTCTGCAATTGGCGTTTGACCGTTCGCAACGAGTGTCTCGACGGCGTCTCCGACTTCTTCAAAAGTACTGCCGAGTTTGGCGGCAACTTTCACATTGCGGCCGAACTCAATCAGGGCGATGCGAATGTCGGAAAATGAAAGCTGCACGAGGCAATTGTGGATGGCGTTTTGGGCGGCACGTAGATTGCTTCCGCGCATACTCGTCGAGACGTCCACCAGGATCATGAGGTCTCGCGGCACATCAACCGCAGGCTCATCTAAGTCAATCACCAAGCCCGACAACACATCGGAGTCGGGCAGATCGACGAGGTGCAGTCGCCAATGCGTGCGGCCACTGGCACCGATGTCAAACCCCACTTCTACTTCGTGCTCTCCAGGGGGAAGGTCGAGGGCTATATTGATCCGCCTCAACGGCACAACTTCGCTCTCGGGCAGCAATTCGCCTTCAGCGACATCCAGTCCCGGCTTGGCCTCGGCGATTACGATCGACAGAGCACAACGGCCTCCTGGACTGCGGATGATCTGTCCCAATCTTTGGACGTTGACGCCGCCAGCCGGAACGATTTCTCCGGCCTTGAAAAAGAAGCGATAGCAGTACTGCTGAGTGCCATCGGTTTCATCTCGCAAACGAACGGACAACCCGCCGGGCAGGCAGTGCCCCGTCTCCTCTTGGACGAATGCCTGATAAGCGGCCCCATTGGCAACGACGTGAGTCGAATCCGCCGAGCGGAAGACTTGTTCGATCGGCCGCTCGGTGATCTTCGCCACTCGTTCGCGGAGCGTGTGGACCATCGCCGAGCCACCGACAAGCGCAACGCCGTGAATGTCGGACCATCGCAGCGACGAGCCAGACAATAAATCGGCGACGCACGCCTCGACGCGCGCCCACAGATCACCGGCATCCTGGCAGAGCGTGACAAACGTAGGACGATCCAGGGTCAGTTCTTTCAGACCGTCCGGCGTGTCAACATATTGGGTGGCCGTCTCCGCGATGCTCAACTGAATCTTGACGTCCTCAGCGGCGTTCCAGATTTTGGATGCTAATCGCCGTTCCTCGGGCGAAAGATTTCCAGCCGACAGATTCAGTCCGCGTTGTGGATCGAAACACGGAAGCGATAAGCCGAGACGTGAGCAGAAAAGGTCATAAATTAGACCAGTGAAATTGATGCCACCCAGGTTGGCGTCTCCTTTCGCCGAAATAACCGGCTCGAAGCGCCCCCGATCAAACCGCAAGACACAGGTGTCGAATGTGCCGCCGCCGACGTCACAGACAGCAATGAGGTCGTTGTGGTTAAGCTTTTGCTGCTGCCGATTGACCAACGCAGCCGCGATCGGTTCGGTGATGTAGCCAACCACGCGAAAGCCTTGACCAACTTGGTTGACGATTCGTTGCAACGTGGCAACTTGGTCCTGCCGATAGGTCGCTGGATGCGTGAGGATGATTCGCAAACCAGTGGGCGACTTCGTTCCACCAAGTTCCGGAATGTAGTCAGCAATTTCTGGGTGAACTTCCCGGATCACATGCCAAATGTAGGCGAGCAAAATGGTCGTGAGTTCAACCGGGGTCGGTCCGCCGTTCCACGAAGAATCCGGCGCGTCCGGAATGCCACGTTTGAAATGCGTGAAGAGATGCTCCGGATCCATGAAGGCCGCATTGATGGCCTTCTGACCGACCAAGTGCTGACCGTCCGCTTTCCACAAGACGGCCGATGCTAGCTGTGCTCCGACGCCCGGAATGAGCATTTGCTCTTCCTTGCCGGATGTCCGAATCGTCACCGAGCAGTAGGTTGTTCCGAGGTCAATTCCGACGCCGAAGTCAGGTGGCAAGATCCAGAACTGTCCGGCTAACGATTCGGCCGGACGTTTGAAAATGTTGTTTGTTAATGGATTACGTTGAATGACGAGCGCGCACGATTTGAACTCGGAACGCAAGAATCTTCCGACGACCGGCGATCCTGCTGGGCGTTGGAGGTTGCAAG
>CAMDPK010000196.1 GCA_945904015.1 Candidatus Kuenenia stuttgartensis
AACAGCCAAGCTCGGCATTCTGCGGCGCGAGTCACCAGTTCGCGCAGCGTCAGCCGCCGGCAGTCGATCGCCGACTGGTTGGTGAGCGAGGTCAGAAACTCCGGGACCACGGACTCGTGAAAGTGTTGCGCCGCAGTTCGACGCAAGCACTGGATGCGCCAAGTCGAACGGGCCATGACCCAAGCCAGATGTGGGAGCTTGAGCAGGAACCACGGATCGAGACGTTCGGGATCAAACTCGGTCGGCGGCTCGTGCAGGACGTCGGACGATTCGATGAGCCGCTGGTGCGAATGTCGAAACGGGAAACTGCCGCAAATCATCTGCGGCAGTCGATCGGGATCGGCGTAGACTCGGCCAGCGATGAGTTGCAAGAACCCCTGCCCATCGGCGAATCGACGCGGCGCGAAGCCGAGTTTCCGATACAGCGTCCCCAATCCTCCGTCGGGTGACAGGAATTGTTCCCAGGCACTCCACGACAGCGGCGTGGGATGCGGCAACGATTCGGCCAGTTGATGCCGCACCCACAGCGGACGCCCGACTTTGGAAAATGCTCGCAGCCGGGATCGCTCGCCAGTCTCAAAGGTGGAATCACTGCGATCTGATCCGCGGCTTGATGCCAACGGCAGCGGACGGACTTGAAAGAACACAACACGACCGGACGCGCAGCCCCATTCGAGATCGACGGGACAGCCTGCGAATTCTGCTTCCATGCGCAACGCCGCGCGAGCGATCTCTTTGAGGTGTTGATCGGAGAGTCCTGCGGGCCGCAACGACGGCTGACCGACTTGAACCTCGACCAGCGGACGCAGCGTGAGGCGATCGAGTTGGCAGCTCCACGGATTGACTTCACCGGACATCAGCCGCTGGCCCCCACCGGACACCGCTTCGATGACCATGTGCGCTGCTTGTTGATCCAGCGGATCGCGCGAAAATAAAACTCCGGAGACTTCGGCAGGAAACATCGCCTGTACGGTGACCGCAGTGCAGGGCGCAGCATCGTCATCGCTCGGTGGCAATGACCGCGAGGACTCTGCCACGAGGTTGATCGTTTCCCACAGCCAGAACTGTGGGTCGTCGCGCACCGGTCCACGTTGGCGAAGTTGGTCCAACAACCGTGAACACAATTCAGCCGGGGTGAGCCGCAGGGCGCTAGCCCCGGTTTGAACTGCTCGAACCGGGGCTAGCGCCCTGCGGCTAATTTGTGGGACCGACAGCATTGCTTGCAGGAAGTCGGCAAACTCACTCCAGGCCGCTGCGGAGTTGGCTCGCTCAGCCTGCGCTTCGGTCCATCCGCAATACAAAATCGTGCGCATCAAGCCCGGGTGCGATGTCTCTGCTCCACTGCGGACCGCGACAGTCAGAGGTCGATGCGAGTCGAACTCGGTGCTGTTTTCAGCGGCGGTCTCGACACGCAGACGCTCGAAGGCGGCGGCAACTTCCGCTTCAACACCGGCGGGCCAGTGACCACTCGCCAGAAACTCTCGAACGGCGTCGGTCGTGATCGTGAATCCTGGCGGGACCGGCAGTCCGGCTGCTCGGAGGCAACGCAGCGAGGCTCCCTTTCCGCCCAGTCGCTGACGTTGGTCCGCTGCGGGAAGTGGCCACGGGGCCGACAGGTCATGCACCCAATCTGGCATCTAGTTTCCTTGCGGAATCGTTCCCACACACATGAGACCTTCGGGGGTTCCCACAACAATTCGCCCGCGCGCGACGACTGGTGAACTCACATAAAGACCGGACGGACCGAGCCGAACCTGCCAGATCGGTTCCATCCGCTGGAGGTCGAGAGCAACCAGAACTCCTTCCGCATCGACACAGTAGATCGTATCGAGTGAAACCGCTGGCGAAGTCAGGATCGGTGACGGTGACCGCCACTGACGCCGCACGCTGCCGCTCTGATCAACGACCAGCACATGACCATCGGCCACGCAGACGACGGCTTCGTCGCCAACCACCGCCGGGGCGCTGAGGACCGAGGCGGTTGTCGGCAGACTCCAACGTGTCTGCAACGATTCGAGATCGAGGAGTCGAATTTCTCCAGCGCCAGCGGTCGGTGCATTCACGAGATTTCCCGGCCCGAGGCCGATCAACAGCCCATCGCCAAAGATCGCCGGCGGACTAAACACGGGAAGCGGGAGCGCTGCTCGCGACAATTCGTGACCAGTCTCCGCACTCAAGGCGACCATCGCATTGCCGCCATGACCAAGTCCGACATAAACGCGGCCCGCATGCACTGCCAGCGCGGTTTCTGCATCCGGAAGTTGAGTGCCGGGGATGTGCCAGCGAACTCGTTGCTCCGCCGGACGACGAGGGTCGGTCTCGAAGCAGTAAACGCCATCGTCGCCGGCCGCGACAAACACTCGTCCATTGTCGAACGCCGGAGTGCATTCCACATGACTCGTCGTCGAGAATTCCCAAGCGACGCCATCTTCGTTGCTGCTCGCGGGATCAAGGCCGATCACGCGCGCTCGGGGCGTGTGATGCACTCCTTCGCCGCAAAAGATGCGACCGTCAGCGAGAATCGGCGACGACAACGTCATCCGAAAATCCTGCGGCCCTGCGTTCCAGACTTCGGCACCCGTGGCAACGTCCCAGCAAAAACAGCGTGCGGAATCGCCGCGCGAACCGATCGCGACGACGTACTCACCGCAGATGGCGGGGGAGGAGAAAAAAACATAATCGCGCCGACCCACCCAATTGACACCTCCGGAATGAGGGCCGCGAGTGCCGTCGCTTCCCAATCTCGCCAGCGAACCCCGGCTGGTGGGCCAACCCTCCGGAATGAACGCGATGGGTGACGGCGGCGATTTCGGCGAGGGTTCGGTCAACGCCCGAACCGATATCGAATGAATTGTTGGCAGCGTTGCACCGATCCCCACCAGCACCACCAGACCACGCCACTGGCTCTTGATGAACGCGATCACCAGTCTCCGACTGCGGCGGCTAAACGCCCACAGCAATCCGGAGCCAAGTAACATGACGACGAGCCAAATCAGGCTTCCGATCGCGGGCAGGATTGGCAAAATCGCGACCATGCGTGTCATTCGTGACGGAGATATTCACGCCGCAAAGTAGGACCAATGTCCAAACACCTGAGTGCCACACCGTTGGCAAAACTCAGAAGGAGACTCGCATTCGAGTCGATTGTCTGGTAACTCACCCTTGGCTCGTCGATCCGAAAAACTGTTTGTCCGCCGAAAACTCGCAAGTTGGGATCAGGAGCATCCGCTCGCTTCAGCGATTCTGAGACATCGGCGACGGATCAGCCACCATGAGAGAACCGTTTCACAATTGCGAAGTGTTGCTCGATCTTGGGGACATTGAAATGGAGCCAACGACGAATCGCGAGAAGCTCCAATTTCGTTTGGGTTACACCCTGATTGAAGTGCTGGTGGTGATCGCGATCATCGGCACATTGCTGGCGTTGATTTTGCCCGCAGTCCAGGCCGTGCGAGAAGCTGCTCGACGTTCGCAGTGCCGCAACAATCTGAAACAGTGGGGACTGGCGCTGCATCAGTACCATGAGAGCCACGCGACCTATCCACCCGGGTATTTGTTTGCTGGACCCGTTCCGACGAGCGCTGCTGTGATCTTTGTGCCGCCAAACGCTCTAGTTGGACGTATTTTTGACGGTTGGCTCCCACCGCCTGCGGTTGCTCCCCCCCAAGATCCGGGCTGGAATTGGATCACCATGCTGTTGCCTCAAATCGACCAAACCACCTTGTACCGACAGATCGATCTCAATCGGTCGGTTGGTGCTCCCGTGAATGCGGACAAAGTGATTCGGCCACTCCCCCTAGTGACCTGTCCGTCGGATACCGAGACGGGTGTTTTCACCGTGCTTCGAAAGGACGGCTCTGCGCTCACGGATGCCAGCACAACTAGCTACGCCGCAGTTTTCGGAAAATACGGTTTGATCAATACGAACCCGGACAATGGCGATGGTATTTTTCAACGCAACAGCCGAATTCGAGCGCAAGACATCCGCGATGGTCTGTCGCAAACCATTTCCGTCGGTGAGCGAGCCGCATTGTTTACGAAGGCTCCCTGGGCTGGCGTCATGGCCGGCGGAACAGTTCGCACAACACCCGGAGCTCCCGTGTTTACTTCGACGATCGAAGAGTCCCCCTGCATGACCTTGGCTCGCATCGGTTCACGCACGCTCAACGATCGATTCAGCGAGCCGTACGATTTCTTTTCGGCTCACTCCGGGCAGGTATTCTTTCTGTTTGCGGATGGCTCGGTGCATGCGATCGGTTCGGGGATCAATCTGGAAATTCTGCATTCGTTGGCCACTCGCTCCGGAGGGGAAGTTGTCAAAGCTGACTTTTGACGAACTGGCGACAGCCCTGAACGCCAAACTTACGCGGATGTCGCGGTCGCTGTTTGCGTTGAGCCTGCTCGTCGGCACGATCGCGTGGACTTGCGGTTGCGACTCATCGCCGCGCGCACCGTTGCTGCGCGACACCCCGGTTTATCACAGCGAAAGCGAGGGATTCCGCTTCCGTGTCCCGGAGGGTTGGAGCCAATCCGCGAACTCAGTGCTGCCCGCCGGCGATTTGCCGGGGGACGTCTTTTTGACTCGCTACCAGATGACGACAGCCGAAGGTGGAGCGTCGCTACAAATCATCTGTCGCAACGATGTGGCTGTCGAACAGCTCGAAAAGCATTGGAGCGGTCCGGCCTTCGGTGTGAAGGAGTGGAAGGTGGAAGAATCCCTCCAGAATGTGAATGCGGGTCCGGTCGCCGGAGAACGGATCGTCTACAGCGGTTTGCTGGGGGGCAAGACGCTGATGAAGCACGTCACTTGCCTGCACAAGAACAAGCGCCTGTATTCTTTCGTCGGGCTGTACTGGAAGAACGATGCTTTTGCTCGGCAGCAAGTGGAACGCGCGCTCGAGAGTTTGATCTGGTGACGCGGTTCACTTTTGCTGCGTTTTTTTGTCGGCCTTGTCTTGTGGTTTCGCCTTGTCGACCGGTTTGGTTTCCTTCGGCAAGAGTTCGGGGGCCACGATTTTCAAAGCCTTCTCGGCGGCCTCGCGAACGATCGGCTCCGGATCTTTGAGCAACCGCAGCATGTCCTCTGCGGCCGGACGAGCATCGGCACCGATGTAGCCCAGTGACCGGACGGCATCGCGACGAACTTTCACGTAGCGATCGGTCAGCACTTTCCTCAGAGCGGGAACTCCCAATTCGGCGGCCACGGGGCCGATATCGCCGATCGCTTCCGCAGCGTGTTCGCGGATTGTGTCCTCTGGATCATCCATTTCGTCGATCAGGTCTTGAACCGCCGAGACGGCATTCGGGCCGATCTTGCCGATGGTGCGAGCCGCATTCCACCGCGCTTCCGTCGGCAACTTCTCATCGTGCATGGCTGCAACAAGTTCCGGCAGAGCCGCCGCGGCAGACGCTCGATAATCACTCATGGCCCGCGCGGCCACGACGCTGTGTTTCGATCGGAGCAACTCCTTCAGCTTCGGCACGACATCCTCTGCCGGAACCCCCGCCTTCGGGGTCGCAGCAATCGCCACGGATCGAACATGTGGGTCCGGATCCCCCAACGCACGCAGCATGGTGGTGTGCGCCGAGGCGGGAAGCGGTGAATTCTTGGCGAGCAGTTCGAGCGCAGTCCAACGCAGTTCGGATCGTGATTCTCCGGGAGAATCAAGGTAGATCTCTGAGAGGACCGGAATCGCAGCGGCACCCTGCTTTTCTAAAATCGCCAGCGCCGCTGCGCTGGCGCTTGGCCCACCTTGAAGCTGTTTGGCCCAGTACCGCGACGGCCGGCCGGCCAGGAATGAATCACCCGCGATCCAACCTGAGACTGTTTGGGTTGGTTCCAGCAGCACAGCCGCAACCAGAATGACTGTCAGTGAAGCGCCAACCGCTACGATCGTTTGCCGTTTCATCAGCGAGGTTCCTTCTAGTTTGACCTCAACGCCGTCGAGTCATGCAGCGACTTGTTGTGACAAGCTCAACTGCGGTGGCTCGCCGGTAAGCTCTCATCGTTATGACCGTTGGCGACAGTTCATCGCTCAACGAATACTGGCGGGTGAATGTCGAAAAAGCCGTCGAACGACGATCCCGGCGACAAGAATAGCACGAAAAACAGCCAAGTCATTGGCGAGCGAGTTGCAGGCGGATTATGAATCAACGCCGAACGAGTCCGATTCCGATTTGGTGTCTGTGATGCAATTGATGGCGAACAGCATCCAGCGTCGCTCCCAAAAGGCTTGCCGTTCTCGGAGAGTCCCCAATGTCCGAAATGACGATCTCGAAAACGAGCGACCGTACTCGTCCCGGATTTACGTTGATCGAGCTATTGGTCGTCATCGCGATCATTGCCGTACTCGTCGCTTTACTGTTGCCTGCGGTTCAGTCGGCTCGCGAGGCTGCTCGGCGAACAGAGTGCCGAAACAACCTCAAGCAGTTCGGCCTGGCGCTGCAAAACTACATTTCCACGACCACGGTGTTGCCTCCCAGCGCATGCATTGACTTGAGACCGGGGGCAGGCACAAGCGAGTCCTGGTCGGTGCATGCTCGGCTGTTACCCAGCATCGACCAAGGCAGCTTCTACAAGAAGCTTGATCTTGGATCGACTTGGCAGACTCAGTTCGTGCTCGATGGGGTCAAGCTTCCTGTGCTGGTCTGCCCCAGTGATGTGAATGCCGGGGTCATCCGCGTACCGACCGGCAACCGGCCGAAACACTTCGGCACTTCTTACGGGTTCAACCACGGAACATGGTTTGTGTTCGATCCAACAACCGGTCGATATGGCGACGGCGTGTTTCTACCCAATTCCAGGATTTCCCTGGGCGCGGTTCGCGACGGCTCATCGAACACGCTGATGGCCGCGGAAGTTCGATCGTGGACCCCCACGCGGCGAACGGGCGGGCCAATGCCGACCACGGTGCCGCAAGATCTCGCTGCCGTTGAGGCACTGATGCCTCAAGGCAGTGTGTATCGCGATAACGGCCACACCGAGTGGTTTGACGGGATCGTTCATCATGCAGGAGTGACGACGACGTTGGTTCCCAATGCCTCGCCCCGTTGCTCTGACGGCGCGAGCATTTTGAATCACTGCAATTACAACTCTTGGCAGGAAGGGTCCAACGGCCCAACAGGCTTGCCGACGTACTCGGCGACGACAGCCCGCAGCTATCACACCGGGATGGTGATGGTCTCAATGCTCGACGGGTCGTCGCGTGGAATCAACGACAAAATCGGTCTGTCGGTTTGGCGAGCCCTTGGTACGCGCAGCGGATCCGAAGTCGTTGCCGCGTTCTAACTCGCGAAGGTCCGCCAATTGGCGGAACGGACTCATCAGCAGGATGCGATGCCCCAATCAAGTTGGACATTCTGGCTGTGGCGATTCGCCGTGACCGTGAGTCTGGCGGTGTGGTGGGGTGGATTGACGTTTTATGCCGCGGTCGTCGTGCCACTGGGCATCGAACAGTTCGGCGGCGTTGAACAGGGATCGCTGACTCAGCGAGTGACCGTTCGGCTCAATGTTGCCGGAACGATCGTCGGAATCTGTCTCTTGGCCGATGCACTGGGACGCAAGCCACGGAACCGTCGAGCGGTCATGGCAAGCGCATTGCTCGGCTTGCAAGTCTGGCTGTGGTTCTGGCACTCGCGGCTGAGTCGCTGGCTGGACGCGGCTTCATTTTCCCCGCAGCCTGGCGAGTCGTTTTACCATGAGCACCGTATCTACCTGTGGGTCACATCCGCGCAATGGCTGATTGGGCTGGCCTGTCTTTGGATGTGGTGTGTCCGTCCGCCTGCCATTCCCGCGGACAATCGACTTGATTGATGGTTCGCAGACGCCGTTGTGTTCCGGAGACGAATCGGCGGGCGTGATCGCGGCTCGACTTAGGAATGAGGTCGCAATAACTTCCCGAATTGAAACAGGCTGCTATGAGCCGCAGGGCGCTAGCCCCGGTTCGGATAACACGAACCGGGGCTAGCGCCCTGCGGCTGATCAGGAAGTAATCACAGCCCCGTTCCTTAGGATGGCGTCTCAGAGGTCTCGGAAACCGGCGACGGGGTCCGCGTTGTCAAGCCATCACCGCGATCATTCATGGCCAGCATCGCGGCGGCCACCCGTGTGACCTCGCTGCGCAGGTCCGCGTCGGGAGGAATGTGGATCGGTTCGCCGGTCAGCAAATGGACTTTCGAAAATGGTTTTGGGACCAGCAGGTCGGTCCAGCCGACTCCGAATCGCCAGCCTCGTTCGCAGGTGAAAGCGGTCGGAACGATGGCTCGTCCCGAATGCGAGGCGAGAAAGATGACGCCCGGCGACAGCTCGCGGCGAGGCCCGCGCGGGCCATCCGGAGTCATCACAATGTGTTTGCCCTCCGACTCGCGAATGAGCTGCCGCATGGCTTGAGCACCCCCGCGGCTCGACGAACCGCGAATGGGCAGAATTCCCACACTGCGCAATCCGGCGGCAACAAATCCTCCGTCTTGATTCTGGCTGACCAGCGCCGCCGTGTGACGATGCTTGCCTCCGAAAATCGGAATCAGTAATTGATCGTGCCACACGCAGTAGATGAAACGGTCGTCGCCTTCGATGGCGTAGGGGTTGGTTTTGTCCGCCGTGTGAAACCGCAGCCGCAGCGTTTTGAACAAACTGCGAAATACGAAAACGGCGAACACACCGATCAGCCAATTCACCGCTTCGCCGCGAAATCGCATGTTGATTGTCAGTCCGAGACGTGATTGTTGCGGGTCAGCGGAAGAGAGATTGAAAGCGACCGCCGTTCCAATTCGCTGAATTCGCAGTTGGGTTTACTCCGAATTTGTTTTGTCACATAGCCCAGCTTGCTCGGTTTTCGCCTGTTGCAGCTTGAGCCACCGCGTGCGACGCACCCAATAAAAACGAACGGGCAGAAACAAATCGACCACCTCGTCCGAAATCAGCAAGCCGCCCAGCACGGGCAGAGCCATTGGAGCGAGGATTTCCCCGCCGACGCCGCGAGCGAACACCATCGGAAAGATCGCGATGATCGCGACCCCTTCCGTCAGCAGTTTCGGCCGCAGGCGATGCGCGGCCCCTTCGATGACGGCCTGTCGCAGCTCTTCGAGCGAGGCGATCTTTTCGAGTCCGCCCCGTTTCTCAATCGCGTCACGCAGGTAGACCAACATGATGATGCCGGTCTCGGTCGCCATGCCGAAACAGGCGATGAAGCCAACCCACACCGCCACGCTGAAGTCCATCGGCGGCGCGTCCCAGCCCTGCATGATCTTCGGGAAGAAGTACATGAAGAACGCTCCGCCGCTGAGCGCTTCCGGCACCGCCAGCATCATCAACGCCGCGTCGGCCAGGTCGTGATACGTCAGGTACAGGATCACAAAGATCAGCACGATCACGGCCGGGAACACGAACCGCAGCGTCTCGGCCGCTCGGACTTGATGCTCGAATTCGCCGCTCCATTCGATGTGGACGCCTTCGGGAAGTTCGACTTTCTCGGCGACGACGCGCTGAGCTTCATCGACGAAGCCAACGATGTCGCGGCCGCGCACGTTGAGCGTCACCACATTCATCAGTCGGCCGTTCTCGCTCTTGATCATCGCCGGACCTTCGACGATGGCGATGGCCGCCAGGCTGCTGAGCGGGATTCGCTTCTTGCCGGCCAGCGCGTGTTGCGGCGTGCCGGCATGTGCGGTGGAACCCAGCAGCGTTGTCGGCGAGAGCATCGAGTTGGAATCGCCTCGTGCCGGATTCGACGACATCGGGCCGGCAGTCGCTCCGCCGCTCGCCGACATGCTGCTCGGCGCAGAGGACATCGAACCGGGAGTCACCAGCAGCTTGCCAATCGACTCTTCGTCTTCGCGGTCGACGCGGGCGTAGCGAATGCGAACCGGAAAGCGTTCCCGTTTTTCAACGGTGTAGGTGACAACTCGTCCGGCCAGCGCGACCTCGATCTCGTTTTGAATGTCCTCGACCGAGATGCCGTACCGCGCGGCCGCCTGGCGGTCGATGTCGATCTGCAAATAGCCCTTGCCCATGATCGGCGCGGCGAGCGGGTCGCGTGCTCCGTGAATCGGCTTGAGCGCGGTTTCGATCTGTTTGCAGACCCGATCAATCGTGTCGAGGTCCGGGCCGAAGACCTTCACGCCGATGTCAGTGCGAACGCCGGTCGAGAGCATTTCGATGCGATTGATGATCGGCTGCGTGAAGATGTTCGCCCAACCGGGCACTTGCAGCACGCGGCGCATTTCGTCCTCCACGAGATCGCCCTTCGGGCCGGTCGTCCGCGGCCAGAGGAAGAGAGTTTTGGCAAACACGACGTCGAGTTCTTCACGCAATTTCACAAACACGGCCGCCGCGGTCCCCTCTCCCTTCGGGAGAGGGCTAGGGTGAGGGCTGCGATCCACGTTCGACGCAGTTTCCAAATCTGTTGTCTTTCCATTTTTTTGCAGCGTTTCGCGCGATCGGTCGCCAACCGCTTCAGATCCCTCACCCGGCCTTCGGCCACCCTCTCCCAAGGGGAGAGGGGCTGTGTCGGTGGCCGAACTGGTGCGACCAAGCTGAACTGTGAGCGCGTGCACCGCGAACGCCTCGGACTCCGAGCCACGCCCGGCACCGTCCAGCAGATGTTTGTCCCGCGCGGCTTTCGCAAGCTCCTCCAACGCGTACCAATTGAACGTCGGAGTGGCTTGATCGAAGAGTTCGTAGTTTGTGAGCGTGACTCGCTCGTGCCACAGCGTGGCACGCTGAGTTTCAATGGCCTTGAGCAACTCACCCGCGAATGTGCGGCGTTTCGAGCCGAGGGCTTCCAGGCCGCGATGCCAGACGGTCAGTGGCAGCGACTCCTTGACCTGCAATGCGCCCGCGACGTCAGTCAGCAGTCCAGCAGCTTCCAGTTCGTGGGCGACATCTTGCGTGATCTGCTGCACATCCTCCAGCGTCAGTTGACGAGCGAACCAATGTCCGAATTTCGGTGTCAGCTTCGCTGCCAATGTCCCCGCGAAGTCCGTGTGCTCCGCGTCCAAATCGCCGGCTCGCCGCAACCGGCCAAGCATCTCGCCCACCGCGAACTTCACCAACTGCGATTCCAGCTCCGTCTCGAACTCTTGATACCGGCGCAGCGAGAGTTCTCGAAACGTCTCGTCGAAACGTTCAAGGGCTTTTTGTGAGGCATCGTTGATGAGCGAGTCACGCTCCTCGTTCGTAGGATGGGCACTCTTGCCCGTCCTGTCTTCAGAGACGGGCAAGAGTGCCCGTCCTACGAAGGCGACAAAGCCGCGAGCTTCAAGCATTTCCAACACGACACGCGTTTGCTTCGCGGCGTCGGCGAAGCGAATCACGCGCTTCGGCCAGTGCGCCTTCGGACGAAAATTCACGAACGTCTCGACCATGTCCAGCGGAGCCGGATCGGTGGGCGTGTCGGCGCGGCCGGCCTTTCCGATGACGGACTCGACTTCCGGGAAGCCGCGCAGCAGAGCGTTGCGAGCCTTCAGATCATCGGCGACTTGCGTGATGCTCGCGCGCGGCACGGTGATCGGCATGTCGAGCATCGTCCCCTCGTCCAGCGCTGGCATGAACGAGACGCCGATCTTCGGAAAATGAAATGCCCACAGCCCGATCAAAAACAACGTCGTCAGCGACAGCACTTGCCAATGCCATCCGCGTGTGAACAGCACCGTCAGCGACACGACCAGCCCGAATGTCACCAGGAATGCCGTGCGCCACGCGGATTCGTTGGCCCCCAAGCCGATGATCGCTTGCAGCGGAAACATTCCGGCCGCCAGCACCAACAGCACCGCGAAGCCCCACATCACGAGGTTGCGTCTCGGCAACGCCCACGTCAGCAGCGGCTTGTAAATGTGGATGAAGCTGCGAACGATCGCGTTCTCTTCTTCGCTCTTCAACCGGCCTTTCAAGAACGTCGGAATCAGCGCGGGCACGACGGTCACCGAGATCAGCGCCACGCCGATCAGCGCGAAACTCTTCGTGAATGCCAGCGGATGAAACA
>CAMDPK010000197.1 GCA_945904015.1 Candidatus Kuenenia stuttgartensis
TCCGCGTGCTCAAAGCTGCGTTTGCAAATCTTCCGGCTGCGGATTCAGCAACGCCAGCATTTTTTCGGCGAAGAACTTGTGTCGGCGTTCGATCGTGCCGAAGGCACAAGAAACTCAGAGTTGACCTTCAAACGGGAACGACGTCATTCGCTGATTCGATGTCTGTCCTGAGTTTCTTGTTCTACGCACCCAGCTTGAAGCAAGCTGGGCCACCCGCGTCTGGATGCCATCGCAGAAATGCTCGCTCGCCGTCAGCACATTAAGGGCGGCTGCATTATCGGCAACCTCAGCACCGCGCTGAGCGATACCCATGAGGCGTTCCGAGATCGCCTAGCCAAGTGTTTCGACGAGATGGCCAAGGAGTTTGTTCCGCATCTGAAGCCGGCTGCGCGACAGCGAGGGGTGACACAACGCAGCCAGTCTCTGAGCCTCGCCCGGTACATCGTCACCGTCATCGAAGGGGCGATCATGCAAGCCCGCACCCACCGCGACACCAAGCTGCCCGCCCGCCAGTTCGCCTATTTGAAAGAGCATCTTAAAAATAGCCTCGACGGATGAAACCGCCGCATGGTCGTCTGGGCATGCTCTTCAGTACAAAACAAACCAATTAGTCTGTTTGTTTGAATTAAGTCGCCAACGAAGCGACGTTCCATCCAAGCAAGGAAAGATGAATATGAAACGCCTGTTAGTCCTTGGAATCGTGGCGGTGCTGTTTGCCGGTTCTGCGTCGGGGCAGGACTCGAAGAAGCCGGCGGCTTCCGAAGCCGTGACGCCGGAGAAGGAGACCAAATATCTCGCCTTTCAGATCTTCACCAACTACACGACCGATCCGAAAGACGCTCAGGCTTTGAACAACGGGATGAAGGAGCCGCTCTTGCCGGGCACGGCGGCACTTCGCAACTACGTTCTGGACATCAAACAGCGGATCGGCACCGTGGGCGACACGAAGGCCCGGCTGGCTGTCATGCTCGGGCCGCTCTGTTTTGACCAGAGCGATGCTGAGACCACGAAGTACATCGAGCTGGCCTTCGAGCTGGCCCTCGAAACCGATCTGGCCGTCGGATTCCACATCGACGACTCCATGTTCTGGAGGAGTCGCAAGGATTTGTGGAGCGATCCGCAGAACGTCGAGGCCCTGGACTGGGACGGGACGCCGTGCAAGAGCCGGCGTGTGGACTGGAGCCAGAAGCCATCGGAAGCCCCGCCGCAAATGTGCTTCAACAGCAAGGTGATCCAGCAGGAGGTGCGGCAGCGCTCCACGCTGATTGGCAAGGCCATCCAGGACGGCGTGAAGAAGTTGCAAGAGCGCAACAAGCCGGAACTGTTCGCGGGTGTCATTCTCGGATGGGAGACGATGATCGGGCAGGATTTCAAGACGGGCAAGTATCTCGGATATCGCGCGCTCATCAACCGGGGCTTCAGTCGCGAACGTCCGCCGAAGAACATGGACCTTGAACGGGAAAAGGTCGTGCAGGAGTTCATCGAACTCTGGACGACGGGAATCGCGGACGCCGGCATTTCGCCACGGCAAATCTATTCCCACACCGCGTTCCTGTCGCGCCGCGCGTTCCAGGGCGGAGACTCCAAGGACATCACCTACATGAAAAACGACAAGGGCAACACCTATTCGCAGCATAATCACTTTGCGCCGCCGTCCGTGGCCTTCGGGAAACATCATCGCCCCGGTTTCTCGACCTACCCGCAGCCGGGATTGTTTGAAGACATTTACGAGCTGGTGGACAAGCACAAGCAAGTGGGCTGGGCCTCGTGCGAGGGGACGAACATGCAGCCCGGAACTGGCCCCGGACAAACGGGCATGAACATGGAAACCTACCTCGCGAAGATGTTCAACCACGGCGCGACCCTGACCACCATCTTCTCCTGGGGAATCGGAGGCGAAGCCATGAAGAACATGGATTACCGCCTCTGCACCGAGAACGAAGAAGCCCTGCAAGCGTATCGCAAGTTTCTCAAGGGTGAGCCGCTGATCGAAGGGAAGACGGTGGCAGGACTCCAGGAACGCCTGCCGCCCAAGATTCACAAAATCCAGAAGGAACTCCCCGCCTGGATGGAGAAGGCCAAAGCCGGCGACAGGGTGAAAGCCGCCGCGTTCATGAAAAAGATAGATGAAC
The DNA here is from genome assembly GCA_945904015.1 of Candidatus Kuenenia stuttgartensis. GTDB lineage: Bacteria > Planctomycetota > Planctomycetia > Planctomycetales > Planctomycetaceae > SXKJ01. Next base: position 2,133 of record CAMDPK010000197.1, read on the forward strand.
AGATGAAAGCCCAGAAGTTCGAGGAAGTCGAGAAATCGGCGGATGCCATTCTGAAGTTGATGGGCGAGAAACCTTGAAGCCCAGACAGCGGAGAATCGGAGAGGCAGTCACACCAGACGAGAAGCAAGAACGTTCAGTCAATGCCGTCGAGGTTGCATTTTAGAGAGTCCAAAACGAAAGACGCAGTTGGTCGAGTTCGTCGGCCAGGCGGCGGTCATGTACACGCAGGGCCTTGAGCACTTGCCAGACTGGCTCGAAGGCCGATTGCGAGAGGACGTGGTCGGCGTCTTCGGACTCGTCGATGAAGACCGGAATCACGATCGTGCTCCGCCTTCGGCGGACTTGCCGGCGGCTTTGCGGATCACTCGGCCGACCGCCTGGATGATGTCCACCATCGACCGCTTGGGGTCCATGAACGCCACGCCGTCGAGCACCCGAACATCGACCCCTTCGCCCAGGCAGGCGCAGTTGGAGAGGATGCCGCGCGTGTCCTCTGGCAGGTGGCCTAAGCCTTTCAGCAACGTGGCTCGTTGGCCGGCGGGCGTGTGACCGGAGATGTGTTTCGTCCAAAGTTTTCCCGAAGGCCGGGCCGACCGCGTCAGGTACGGGATCACTCGCGGCAAGGAATCTCGCCGTGTGGCATCGACGAACCGTGCGGCCTTCGCCACCGACGAGTGGAACGTGATGAGCTTCCGCAGATCGTATTTCCGCATCGCCTTGGCCAAGCCGATCTGAGCGGCCAGCGTCCGAGCGTCGGTGCTGAGTCCCTCGGCCGTGCGGACCAACGTCGCTCGCTCGGCCCACGCTTTGGCATCGCGGTCGGTGACGCCGCCTTGGCGGCACGGACGCCTGATCGGTTGAACGGCCGCAACACGGGAATCGAACCTGATCGCCGGTGATTGAGGGCTGAGACTCGTGTCGGCTCACGGACGAGGCGTGACACCCTGCACCTTGGCCGTCTGGCCCCAATTTACCGAAGCCAGATTTCTGAAGGTTTTCCTTCAGCCCCCTCGCGAGATGTCACATAGACATCATGGCCAAGGAACGAGCCTCCATCCCATTACGGCCTGGGCAGCAACATCAACTGTTTCGCGCAGGCACTGTCTGTATACAAAATAACCTTATGCGCAAACTCAAGTTGCGTCAAAACATACCAAAGAGTCGGCGCTTTTTCTTCTCCACCAGCCACGAGCAAGACCTTCTCAAGACATTCCTGCTGAAAGTGCTCTTTCTTGGCCGTTATCAGCAGATCGTTGATCACTTTGATTTTCGCTTCTGCGGTTTCAAGTGTGAAAGTATTAAACGGTTTCCCGAGTAGGTCCGGTCGAACAACAAAAAGATGGTTACACAGGTCGCCGATTGGTAATGGGTTTCCGTCTTGTGCAATGTAATCGATGAGGGCGTCGATTAGTTCAGCAACAGCAGCGATTTCGGGGGGAGCTGGACGGTGAAGCATCCGATGACCACCGACGAGTGACCCAACGCCGACGATTGCGATTTTTGGGCCGGTGGGCTTTACCCACTGCTCCAGCGCGAGCGGGGAGTCATGTTGCAGGAACCGTTGAAGGCGTGGAATTCGACTTCGTTTATCCGCATCGAGCGAGACGGAGAGAGGCAGGTTGTTAGTTTTGCAGGACCAGCAGCCTTTCGCCAAGTCTAAGGCCGCGGTGCTCGCATCGCATTCGCTAGCGGACACACCCCACAAAGTGGCACTCAGAAACCCTGTAAGCGGAGAAATTGTCAAGGTCTCTAACTTTTGCGTCAGTGGAGCGTTCAGGTATCGGTAACCAAAGTACTTCGCCGTCAATGCGACACCTCTTCCGGTTCCGACTGCCACATGATCGCCGGATTGTAGATATGTTTCGCGGAGATCCTCAGCGGCTCTATCAGCAAGATGGGCGTGAAGCTTGTCTGTGGTGTCATTCTGGAATTGCCTTCCGGGATGGCCCTCAGGGAAGGACTCCGATAGTTCGTTGTCTTCAACAACGACGGCGCGCCGCAAGCCAAATGTGTTTCTTAGTTGTTCGTTGATAGACATCTAAGTGCCTCCCGCCACAAAATAAAAAAGAGTGTGTATCTACTCTTCTGCATGCCATGCCGCTCAATTCAACCAGACTCGGTTTGTGAACATCATTCAAAGGAGGTTGCGGATTATCAACCCCAGCGGATCATTCTGGTCCTTGGTGAGCTTGCGCTCGACGAACGCTTCAATGAAGTCGCAGTTCTTCAACTCGGCCAGCGGCTGCGACCTGTTCTCCGCCTATGCTCGACACGCCGACGTGAGATGCGCCAAGTCGATCAGATCGTTCTCAAACGCCATGAGTAAGTGCCGCTCAGTCGCCACGGCCCCCAATGCCGCTGGGCAAATATCACAAGGGGCGACCTCAATAACTTCAAGGCTGATGACCCTGTGGACTAATTGGAACCGAATTGATCCCTGAGTAGCCACGCTCGCCAAGAGCGTGGGACATTCGTGGAAAACCCACGCTCTTGGCGAGCGTGGCTACCCAATTTCTTCCGCGGTTCTACCTAGCTGGAACAGCAAGCACGGTTTCACGTCCACTCGGCAACGCCGCCGCTCACTTTCGCTCCTCGCGCGATGGACCCGTTCGATGGCTATTCCGCTTTGATCACTTCGATCTTCAGTTTGCCGAGCGCCTGATAGGCGGGCAGAAACGTGCTGACCGGCAGTGGGGCGTCCTCATCGAGGGCAGAGTCGGCCATCTTGAGGTGGGCGGGGCCGATGCCACCTTTGCCCAGCGTCGCGTCGAGCGGAATCCATTCGCCGGCGAGGAAGGCTTCGGTCCACATGTGGCCGCCGAAGGAATTCAGGGAATCGACGTAGACCAAGCCGGCGGCGATGCGCGACGGGACTTTCTTGGCTCGCAGCATCGCGGCCAAGAGCACGGCGTGCTCGGTGCAATCCCCTTCCATGCGCTGGGCGACTTCGGCGGCCGAGGCCATCGCGGTCGAGAAGTTCTTCTTCGTCAGTTTGTCGCGGACGTATTTTTCCATTCGCGTGGCGATGCGGCTGGGATCGGTTTCGCCGCCAGCGGCTCGCTCGGCATGGTCGACAACCGCCGGATCGCGCGTCTGCAAAAAGCGAGTCGGCGTGAGGAATTTGTCATCGGCCTTCACCGGTCGCGAATTCACGGGCGGGATTGGTTTCGTGGTCACGGTCAGTTCGATGGCATGATCCTTCGAGTCTTTCTCGATCAGCCGTTTGATTTGTTGGGTGCCACCGGCGACGAAGAACGGTTCAGGAGATTCTTCTTTCATCGAGACGCGGTAGACGATTTTCTTCTTGCGATGCGCGTCGAGGATCGGCGGGTCGATGCGGACCAACGTATTCACGGCGAGGTCGAGTTCCGCTCCAGCGATCGCTTGCAAGGCGACGTCACGCGGCACGTCGTACGCACGAGCCACCAAGCCGAGCATGTCGGTCTCGGTCAACTTGGTCTGCCAGGCGGCATCGACGTACTGCCGCGAGTTGTTCTCCGGGATGGCGGAGAAACTGACTTTGACTCTGAGCAACGAAACCTCTTTGCCATCGAGCAGCTTGACCGGCCGCATGTCATCGGGGGCGAAATGTGCCTGCGAGACTTTAGCGAACTCCGGCAGATAGATCTTGAACGACTTCGATTCGCCCGGCTTGAGCGGATTGTCGCGCAGCCAGCGATCGGGATAGGCCGGCGACTTGGCATCGACTTCCCAGGCGACGCGCCGCTTGTCGGTGCGTCCGGCGAGCGTGGTGGTCAATTCGAGTTGATCGCCGTTGACGACCCCTTCGGTGGTTGTGTTCTGGATCGGCGGGTTCTTCAACTCGAAGTTGAAGCGAAGCAGGTTGCCGGATTCTGTTTCCTCGATCCGCAGCGACGTTGACATCTTCAATTCTTGGCCAAAGCGTTTGAGCGAGAAGTGCGATTCGCTGACGGTGATGAAGATTTTGGTCTTGTCGCGCAGCTCGACACGTTCGCGGCCGTACTGATAGCCGACACGCTGGTTGCCGATATGGATGACCTGCCAGGATTCGCTGGCGTCTTCAGCCGACAGATTCGCCGGCCCGATGATCGCAACGACTAGGCCGACGAAGAATCCCCAGCGCACTCGAGTGTTCGTCCGTGCGATCATGAGTTGCTCCTGAACCGTGGAGTGCGGTGTGTCAGCACCGCTTTGAACGTTGGTGGTCTTCGATGCGTGAGGAAGCCAATAGCGGTGCTGACACACCGCACTCCACAGTTACGCACGGGAAACTTCTTGGCTGGCGATGAGGCCGTCTTTCATGACGATTCGGCGTTTGGCTTGCGCGGCGACATCCGGTTCGTGCGTGACCATCAGAATCGTGCGGCCTTCCGAGTTGAGCTTTCTGAGCATGCCCATGATCTCTTCGCCGGTCTTCGAGTCGAGGTTTCCGGTCGGTTCGTCGGCAAGAATGATTTCTGGGTCGTTGGCGAGCGCTCGCGCGATGGCGACGCGCTGCTGTTGGCCACCGGAAAGTTGATACGGACGGTGCTCCATGCGGTCGCCGAGTCCGACTTGCTCGCACAGATCAACGCAGTGAGCGATGTCACGAGCCGACAGCGCCGGCCGGCCGGGACGATAGTGCAGCGGAATCTGAACGTTCTCCAGCACAGTGTATTGCGGGATGAGATTGAACGATTGAAAGATGAAGCCAATCAGGTGATTGCGAATGTGCGAGAGATCGTCGTCGCTCAGTTCCGAAACTCGGTGTCCGCCGAGGATGTACTCGCCGCTAGTGGGTCGGTCGAGCGCGCCGAGCAGGTTGAGCAGCGTGCTCTTCCCGCTGCCGGACGAACCCATGATGGCCACGAAATCTCCCTGCGGAAACTGCATGCTCACCCCGCACAGAGCTTTGACGACGACACCTCCCTTGAGGTGGTAGTGCTTGTGGAGGTCGATGACTTCACCGGCAAGGGTCATAGTCGGAGGGTTCCTGGTTCGTGATCCGTGGGTGTTTTGATTTTCGATTTGTGATTTTCGATTGAACAATCGCATTGCGGTTCAATCGAAAATCAAAATCGGCAATCAACAATCAGAAATTGGGCTTCGTGGACTTCGAATTCTTGTTCGTCGGCAGAGGTTCTGTTTTCTTCGCAGAGGTTTTGGCGGGACCAGTGGTCGTGGTCGGTGATGCAGTGGCACGGCTGGGGGATTTTGGCGACGCACTCCAACGTTCGAAATCGACGCCAAGTGAGGTTTGATTCGGTCCCCAACTGGCTGCGGGGCAGTTGTTCAACAGCAAAAAGTCTCGCGGTCCCACTTTGGAGCGGTGCGGCAGTTTGCCGGTGAGTCGGACATCGCCGTTCCCCGACAATGAATTTTTCACAAAAGCGTCGCCCCATTGTTTTCGCCAGTGGTTCTCAAACGATTGCGGTCCGGCGGCCGGAGTATCGGCGGCTCGAATGAACTGCGTCCACGGAGCCGTGTAGCCGTTGCCATGATCCCACCACACGATCTGCTGATTGTTCAGCACGAAATCACGAGCGGAGAGCAACACCGGCGACGTCTTCTCGCCGGACAAGTCGGTCAGCGAGAGCAGCACCGAGTGTTGCATGAAAATATGGAGCGGCCGAGTCGTCTTCTCCGCTTCCTTCGTCCCTCGAACTTGGAACAAGAACTTGCCTCCGGCTCCGAAGGTACACCAGCGGGCATCGAGCGTCCCGCCGATTTTCGAACTGAAGCCTTGCACGCTCAAATCGAACAGATCGCCGACCGAAGCGAACAGACTATTTCGCAGCAGTAACGTGCGATTGCGAAGATCGGCGTCAAGCAACTTACCGCTGGTGAGCAGCGCACTGTCGGTGATGACTCCGGAACAACGTTCGGCGGGATTCGCGAGTTCTCCCGGTTCTGCGTTGGATCGCTTCCAACGGATCAGCCCGTGGAAGCCACTGGTGCCGTCCAGCGTTTGGCCGATGACTTGGCAGCGTCGCAAGGAGAAATTGCCGTCATGCACACTGAGGAAATGGCCCGGCATCTGCAAACTGGAACCGTTCGGGAATTGGAATTGTCCATCGACCAGTTCCAGCGATCCGTCTTCGACGATGAACATCGCCTCGTCATCTTTCATCTTGGTCGACTTGCGAGGTTCGAGGACGAGCGGAGCCTCACCGGTGTGCTGGAATTCGATGCGTAAGGATTTGTGCTTCACTTCGACCGGTGTCATTCCTGACTTGCCGTGTCCGCGGACGACGACCAATGTGCCGCTCGGCCAATCGTCGATGCCCAGCACTTTGCCCAAATCTTGCGTGTTGGCATCGACTTCGATGCGACGATTGACGGCGAATGGCTCAATGCCGGCGATCGGGTACGCGGCGCGGTCGGTCAGCGCGTCAGTTCGCGCATACGTCAGCTCGGCCGGGGCCGCAAAGTCGTTGACCGGGCAGCCAGGCGGTTGGCCGTCGGTCCCTTTCAGGCCCAGTTCGCTCGGCAGTCCAAGTGCGTTCGGCGACAACGAGATGAAGTCGGTCGGTGGCGTCGCCGGCCAATTCACCGCTGAAAATTGCGCGAGTTCCAACGACGACTGATTGCGCCAAACGCCTTTCCACGCGGCACCATCGCGCACGACTTGCGTCACACCTGGTTCTTCCAGAATCAGCTTCTGCCAACCGCAAACTGCCGAGGATTCGACCTGCCACTTGAGATTGGCATACGGACTCTGATCGTTGCTGGGGAGTAACGCTTGTTGCCAGCCTGGCAACGCGAGCAACACCGGCACGGCTTGCGGCGCGTTCACCCCCGCGAGGACCGAGTTGACGATCACGACTTCCGTGGTGGGGGGCTTGGCAACGTCCGCGCCGGGAGCGATCTCAAACGCGATGCCGGTGGCAAGCACGCTGCACGACAAGAATTTCAGACTGCGTGCCGCAGCCGACGCCAAACCTTTCGTGGCAGGATTGTTCGCGGGCTTGAGCGACTTCGGTCCAGAGGGCTTCTTGGCTTCCTCGCCGACGGGCTGAGTTGACGCGCCACCGACTTTGCCGCTCCCCACGGCAGGCTTGCCCGCAGGAGTTTCGACTTCGGGAAGCTCGTGATTCGTCAGACTGAGCACCGGCGCGGCACCGGTCGTGAAGACACAGCGGCTGGCGAAAAAATCAGTCTGCGTCTGATCGACGTGAAAAGCGCCGAGCGCCATGCCACTCACGACCGACTCGCGTGCGTAGATTCTTGCTCGCGGCGATTGCTGCGGATCCGAGCGAGTGACCTTCCCGCCGACTCCAAACGCGAACGTCTTCCCAGCACGACTGCCGAGCATCCGGATGTCACAACGCACAACCGCCAGGTCTCCGGATTGCACGGTCACGAACGTCAGCAGATCGTTGTTCGCGAACTGCCGCGGATCGACGTAGATTTGCAATCCTTCCAGCGAGAGTGCGCCGTTGGTCACGTGCAGCAGCGAGTCGTAGGGTTGATCCGGTTCGGCCAAGAGCACCAAGACCGGCACGCGGCCGAGCGCCGCGCGAATCACGACCGTGGCACGATTCTTCACTTGTGTGGGATTGAGGAAATACGGCCCGTCGGTGACGAGTTCAATGATGCCGCCGGCCTCCGGGAGTTCTTTGAGCGCTTGCTCGAGCGTCGGCACTTGTTCAAAGCCGCTTGGCCCACCGCCGACGGCGATGGTCTTGAGACCGGCCGGAGCAGGCGACCCGTCTGCGGTGATCCATTCGGGGATGTGTTTGACCTCCCCTTCGCGGCCCAGCGGCGCGAGCGGCGGAAAGTACAACGCACCAGCCGCCGACGCAGCCACGGCGGGACTGTCCTTCTTCGTGAGATTCGTCGAACCATCGATCGGCGTGACAGCCGCTGGCCCTTTCTGAGTCCCGCCACTGGACGCCTTGGGCCCCTTCTTTTCGCCACCAGCTTCGGTGGCGACGGTCGAGTTCGAGCCACTGGCAGCCGCGATCTCGTTGCCACGATGGAACGGATCACCGCTCGTAGCCGTGTTCGTGCCGACTGAGTTGCCGTACTGCGAAATGATGTAGCCCAGAATTCCAATCACCGCGATGACGGCCGCTCCGATGCCCAGCGACTTCAACGCTCCGAGATTGATCCCGCCGCCGGACGGCGGCGAGGCGCTCGCGAGCGGTTTGTGAACCGGCAGTTCCATCGTTGCTGCGGCGGCGAGTTGTTTGGCTTCTTTGGCGGCCGGCTTTTTGTACGACGCCTTCGGCTCATGGACCGCGTCGTCGTCATCGCCGTCCTCTTCCGCCAGCGCGGCGAGATCCTTCAGCGACGTCAGTCCGCGCGTGAGGTTTTCGTTGTCCAAGTCCTCCAACAACTCGGCGGGAGTTTGATAGCGGTCCTCCGGCTTGATCGCCAGCAGCCGCTTGATCATCACGGAGATGTTCTCGGAGACGGATTCGTTCTCGTCTCGCACGTCCGGCCGAGCGCCGCCGGAGTGAGCATTCAGCTTGTTGAGCATGCTCCCTTCGGGGAACGGCGGATGCCCGGTCAGCAGGTGAAACCAAGTCGCTCCCAACGAGTACAGATCGCTGCGAATGTCCGCGGCCTTGCTGTTGCGAGCCTGCTCCGGCGACATGTAATCGACAGTGCCGACCGTGGTGCCGGCGCGAGTGATGTTGGTCTCCACCGTTTCATCGACCGAGCGAGCCAAGCCCATGTCGGCGAGTTTCACCAGACCATTTTTGGCGATCAGCAAGTTCGACGGCTTGATGTCACGGTGGACGATCTTCTGCTCGTGAGCGTGCTGCAAAGCCAGCGCGGTTTGCCGAATGACGTCCATCGCCCGCTTGGCCGGCATCGGTCCCCGTTTGGCGACGACAGAGTGCGCATCGGTGCCGTCGATGAACTCCAGAGCGATGTACAGATACCCGTCCGCTTCGCCGGCGTCGTGGATCGCGACGATGTTGTCATGCTTGAGCGCCGCGGCCGCTTGAGCCTCCGCCTTGAAACGCTTGACGAGCGTCGGGTTCTCGGCCTTCTCTTTCGCCAGAACTTTCAGAGCGACTTGCCGCCGAAGCTGCGTGTCGGTGGCGAGAAAAACCGTCCCCATGCCTCCCTGGCCAAGCTTCTTGATGATCGTGTACCGGCCGAGCTGCTTGAGCGCGTCCAGCCCGTGACCTTTAGTCGGGCTGCTCTTGCCGGCCGTATCGGCGGGTTTCGCGGTGTTCACAGCAGTCGGCTTCACCGTGTTCGCAACCGGCGGCTTGACCACACCACCCGGTTTGGGCGGCGGATCCCGCGGCTCGGACTTGCCGGACCCAGCCACGTTCGCAGCCATCGATCACCTCGGAACAAGAAACAGACAATCGGGAAAAATGCCGTTGCTCGACGTGCAGGAGTTTAGCTTGGTTCCGACGATTTGCCACAACGGGTCAACGCAGACTCGTTGAGTCCACTCACATCGGCGGATGCCGGCAACGCCAGTCGGCCCGTGACTGACAGGCCCGCGCGATCGTTCGGAGAATTCGTAGGGTGGAACCAGCCACCCCTTTCAAGGTCGTCACTTCGATGGTTTCTTGTTGGATTGGTGTGGTGATTTCTTGGCGAGGAGTTTGGCGGTGGAGACGTGGTGGTTTGTCTTGCCGCTGGTTTGTTTGGGGCGCGGTTTCTTGGGACCGCGTTTGCG
>CAMDPK010000198.1 GCA_945904015.1 Candidatus Kuenenia stuttgartensis
CAAACGCAAACGCGGTCCCAAGAAACCGCGCCCCAAACAAACCAGCGGCAAGACAAACCACCACGTCTCCACCGCCAAACTCCTCGCCAAGAAATCACCACACCAATCCAACAAGAAACCATCGAAGTGACGACCTTGAAAGGGGTGACCCGACACCCTACTACCGACTTTCTCGAATCCGCAGTTGAACGGCAACAGCCCCGGCAGCAATCAACAAGTGAATTTAGGCCAGACGCTAAACTTCGCCGGATTGGTCGCCGACAACGTGGGGCTGGCCAAGCTCACGGTCAACATCAGCGGTCCGAAGGGAAACGACCTGACTGTAGTCACGAATACGGTCAGCGGCACCAGCCAATCGCTGTCCTCGTACAGCATCAACACGAGTAACACCAACTATGCCGGCGTGGCCGGTAACTACACCGCGACGATCTTTGCCAAAGACACGTCGAACAATGTGTCGTCGAAATCCTGGAACTTCTCCGTCGTCGTGCCCGACACCCAACTACCGACCTTCTCGAATGCGCAGTTGAATGGCAAAAACCCTGGCAACAGTTCACAAGTCAGCCTAGGCCAGACGCTGAGTTTCGCAGGATCTGTGTCCGACAACGTCGGGCTGGCCAGGCTCACAGTCAACATCAGCGGTCCAAAGGGGAACGACTTGACTGTGGTCACGAACACGGTCAGCGGCACCAGCCGATCGCTGTCCTCGTACAGCATCAACACGAGTAACACCAGCTTTGCCGGCGTGGCCGGCAACTACACCGCAACGATCTTTGCCAAGGACACGTCGAACAATGTGTCGTCGAAATCCTGGAACTTCTCCGTCGTCGTGCCTGACATCAATGGTCCGAGGGTGGTTTCCCACACCCCGTCCGGAAACGTCGGCAATCCGGTGAGCTTCATCGACATCACATTCGACAAGCCCATTAACAGTTCGTCCTTCACGACTGCGGACGTGGTGAGTTTCACAAACGGCAACGCCAGTTTGGGTGTCAGTTCTGTGACTTATCAGAGCGGCAATACTTACCGGGTCAACTTTCTGGGCGCACAGACCACAGCCGGCATCTACACGATGGTCATCGGGCCAACCGTTAGTGACCTCGTCGGCAACCTGATGAACCAGGATGGTGATTCGGTCAACGGCGAACTGACGCAAGATCGCTATACGGCGACTTTCTCCATTGCGGCAGCGCAGCGCGTCAATCGCATTTCGAGCAATGCGACACGAGCAGACAACCAAACGACACCTGTCGCAATCCAGCGTGTTGATAGCTCCGATCCAATCGATCCGAACGTCGACACCTGGATCGTCATCCACGGCCTGGGTGCCAGTCCCGATGAACCCGATGGGTACATGCACCGACTTGGTGGTGATGCTACGCACGGCGGACCTAAAGGAGTCCTTCCGGGTCAGGTACTTGCGCTTGACTGGAACGTGGCAGCCGGACTCCCCGGACTCACCGGAGAAGGCTGGATTGAACCGGTTGGCCAGTGGGCGGCTGGGGCACTGAGCGCTTACGGTTTTACTGGATCAAAGCTTAATCTGATTGGCCACAGTTGGGGAAGCTACGTCGCCGACGAGTTGGCTGAAGCCATGCCGCAGCAGGTCGTCAACACGATCGTCGGCCTCGATCCTGCTGCCAACACGATCGGGAGCAACTACAACGTGAAAGATCCCGGTGAGATCAACTTCGGAGCCCATTCCAACTTCTCATGGGCATTTCACAGTTCTGATGTATCCGGCAATGAAGTGACACCCACCACTGCCGACGTCGCGTTTCGAGTCACCGATAGCGGTCACTTTGGTGTACTCATCGTTGACTTCTTCTCGAACCTGACGAAACCCCACGACCCGGCCAACACGACGTTTTCTCTGGATCGTCTGAGATCGACCACTCCGGTCGGTCCTTGGACTCGGGACCGTTACGATTCCAATGGCAATCTCGGAGCCGGTTTGTATGAGGCAGTCATCAGCGCGGATAACGGCGGTAACCTCCCGGATTTGCTGACGTACGTCAGCAACACCTCAGGTCAGACCGTGGTGGACGATTTGAGCGATCAGATCAGCGAGGCATTTGGGGTGGGGGTGGGTTCGATCACTCAAATAGTCACGACCCCCGTCAACAAAATCAGGGCGGCGACGGATGTGGACATGTTCGCGTTCAGCGTAACTGCGGGACAGCGGATCGAGTTCGACATCGACAACGATTTTTATTCACTGACTTTCAACTCTTACCTCCGACTGTTTAATAGCAATGGGACGGAGCTGGCATCCAATGACAATGGTGCTGCCCCCGGCGAGTCATCCGGAAATGAGTCGTATCTGGGCTACACCTTTACCGCCGCCGGAACCTACTTCATCGGTGCGTCGGGTTCAGGCAACGGAGCCTACAACCCGACCCTAGGAACCGGTGACGGCAACGGCAACACGGGTGGTTACACACTGATGCTCACGCCTTTGGGCACGACGTCCGTACCGACCGGCACGGCTTTACCAGCCAACAATCAAGTGGTCTCACTTCGGTCGTACAATTTTCCAGATCATCTAATTCGCCATAGGAACTCGGAGGCCTTCATCGACCCCGTCGAGAACTCTGAGCTATTCCGGCTGGATTCGTCCTTTCGAGTACGTCCGGGATTAGCCGACCCTGCGGGCGTGTCCTTTGAATCGGTCAATTATCCTGGTTCATTTCTCCGACATCAAAACTCGCGGTTGGTTCTCTCGCCGAATGACGGTTCGGAATTGTTCCGTCAAGACGCCACATTTTTTGCCCGCCAGGGACTTGCCGGTACGAATGGCGTTTCATTCGAGTCCCTGAATTATCCAGGACATTACTTGCGGCATTCTAATTACGAGATTTGGCTCGACTCGTTCGATGGTTCCAACCTGTTCCGAGAGGACGCGACGTTCTTACCGACCGCTTGATGCCGAAGCCGTGAATTGAAGAGTTGTGGATTTCAACCACCGCACGAACCCGACGGTGAATGCTCGCCGGGTTCGTGCGTTTTCGTCTTCGTGATTTTGAAACTCCTACTCTGGAGCAGGTTGCAAAGGGGGACTGCGAGCGTTTTATTCTCCGACCGGTTGGACCACGAGTGAGTCCGCGCAACAAGTCCAAAGTTGGGTGCAGCGAAAGGAAACTGCACACGGTTTGCTTACGGTCGTCTCCGCGAACTTGGTTACAGCACCAGCGATCTCAACCAAATTGTATCGCGATGCTTCGCAATGGGATGACCTTGCAGTCACCGCACATATTCCCGTCGATAAGACTCCCGCTGTCGGAGCCATCGCACAATTCAATGGAACGAATCACGTCGTCGTTGTTGAGAAGATCAACGCTGACGGGACGATCGTCATTTCGGAATCGAGCTACGCTCCGGGCAGCCAGAGTTGGGACTTTCTTTATCGGACGCGGACCATCCCAGCGTCTTCCGTTGACAACTTCATCCATGTCCGTCGTTGAACGGCTCAGTTCTTCAACCCTTTGACGAAGTCTTGGTAAGCGGTCTGCGCATCAAACGGTTGATCGGCGGGGGTGCCATGCACGAGCACTCCGAATCGCAAGCGAAAGGACTCGCCCGGTTTGATCTCGACGCGGCTGAGTTCTCCGCGAGTGAAGGCTTTTCGGCCGAACGGATTCGCTGCGACGAAGCCATAATCTCGCGCGTGAAACCAACACGGTCGGAAGTTGGTGGGATCGGGCATCAGCAAAAGGCCGACTCGCCGGCCGTTTAACTCGCCTCGATAGTCGCACCAATCGGCGGTCTGTCCCCAGACGTTCTTCTCGTTGCGCTGGCCGCGGCTGTTGAGGATTTCACCCTTCCCGTCTTTGACTCGCAGCGGCGTGGCGACACGGACGCCCAAGCCCATTTCTTCCTGGTCTCCGAATGCGAATGGCCGCTCGCCCGTGAAGGTCGATTCGTAAGTCAGCATCCAGCCGGTGGGATGACGCAGCAGTCGATGCCGGCAGACCTCCGTGCAGAGGATTTCGTTTCCGGAGCGATAGCGATTGCGAACGGTGAAGGACGCTCGCGGGCCATCGGCGCGAGGCGCTTCAACGAAGTCAGCGTGTTCCACACGGGCTTTGTTCCGCCAGAAGTCGGCTCCGCTGAGATCACCAAACGCGAGCCAAATGCCGGGGTGCATCGTCGCGTGATCGGTCGCATCGGTCCCTTCGCGAGGCGGGTGATTCCGAGTTGCAGGCGTTCCGTCGAGCGTGCGCACGTCTCGAAAGTACGGCCGGCCGACAACTCGGTCATCGAAGACATACGTCGCCAGCGGTTGTTGGCCCCAGTTCACCTGAAGTTTTCCGGGCGACGACTCAATGCGAAACGCGGGTTCGTCGGCGAACGCCGGACGAATGCCGTGCAAACTCAACGCACTCACAATGATCAGGCAGCAACAAAGTCGGACCATGAGCGGAATTCCCGGTGCAGGTTGCAAAGGAGGACTGCGAGCGTTTTATTCTCCGACCAGCCGGGCCGCGAGTGAGTCCGTTTTGTAGGTTGGGATTCCATCCCGACCGATCGGGTCGGGATGGAATCCCAACCGACAAAGGAATGATCGCCGATGTCGCGCGTGTACGCCGTCGCCACGATGGACACCAAGGGAACCGAGATCGCGTTCGTCGCGGAACGGATTCGCGCGTGCGGCGTTGAGGTTGTGACGGTCGATGTTGGAACGCGGGGCGCAGCGGTTGTCGCCCCGGATATCTCGCGCGAGCAAGTTGCGGTCTGTTGTTCGACGACAAATCCGCTGACAAAAACCGACCGAGGCGAAGCGGTCGCGGCGATGTCGGCGGCGTTGGTGGAATTCCTCAAGGCTGAGCACGCCGCCGGGCGACTCGCGGGAGTCATCGGCATCGGTGGTGGCGGCGGAACTGCACTCATCACTCCGGCGATGCGAGCGTTGCCGGTTGGGGTGCCGAAGGTGATGGTCAGCACGATGGCCAGTGGCGATGTTGGGCCGTATGTCGATTGTTCCGACCTGACGATGATGTATTCGGTGGTCGATGTGGCGGGGATCAACTCGGTCTCACGGCGAGTGCTTGCGAATGCGGCGCACGCCATCGCCGGCATGGCGACATACTCGCTGCCGCGCGTGGCCGAGAAGCCGACGCTGGGCATGACGATGTTTGGCGTCACAACGCCGTGCGTCGATTTCGTGCGCAAGTCGCTGGAATGTCGCGGCTACGACTGCCTCGTCTTCCACGCGACCGGATCGGGCGACCGGGCGATGGAAAACCTCGTGCGCAGTGGGCTGATTCAAGGAGTGATCGACGTCACGACCACCGCCGTTGCGGACGAGGTTGTCGGCGGCGTGCTCGCCTGCGGGCCGCATCGGTTCGACGCGATTCTCGATGCCCGCGTGCCGTATGTCTTGAGCGTCGGCGCGCTCGACATGGTCAACTTCGGAGCGAAAGAAACCGTGCCGCCGCAATTCGCCGGCAGAAAGCTGCACGTCCACAATGCTCAGGTCACGCTGATGCGGACGACGCCGGACGAGAATCGCCAGTTTGCTCGCTGGATCGCGAACAAACTGAACCGCTCGACCGCGCCGCTGACGCTGCTGATTCCCGAACGAGGCCTATCGAGCATCGATGCCGTCGGTCAGCCATTTCACGATCCTGACGCCGACGCCGCACTGTTCGACGAACTCGAACGTTCGATTCAGACGACCGAGCAGCGAAAGATCAAACGCCTGCCACTGCACATCAACGACCCGGCGTTCGCAGTGGCGCTCGTCGAAGATTTTCAGATTCTGAGCGGGGCGGAAGCCAAGCTCACACCAATCCAGGAAATCACAGACGCCGTCGTTCACGCACGCGATCTTGCTCAGATCTTGCAGAAGACGCTCGACGTCCTCTTCCGCATGTTTCCGCAGGCCGACGAAGGCTTCGTGATGCTTCGAGACAAGGAGAAGATGAAGCTGGTCCTTAAAGCCACGAAGAGTCGGCAGCAGGTCGAGGCAGACGAGCAAGTCCACGTCAGCATGACGATCGTCCGCCACGTTCTCGAAACTAATCAAGGCCTTCTAGCCCCGAACCCGTTACACGGCGATAGCGGCTCGTTTCCGATTCGTTCGATGATGTGCGTGCCGCTCGTGTCACGTCAAATTGGGCCGCTGGGAGTCATGCAACTTGCGAGCAACAATGCCGGCTTTGCATTCCAAGAAGCAGACCTGGAATTGCTCGTCAACTTGGCGGTGCCGGTCAGTTTATCGCTTGAGAATTCTTACCTTCGCCATCGCTTTGATTTTTGAAAGTCTCGCACATGCCGGAATCACGCGGATCGATATTGTCTCGTTTTCGTCAGCAAGTCGCGGCCGGACAGCCGATCGTTGGGGGCGGAGCCGGTACTGGCATCAGCGCGAAGTGCGAGGAAGCCGGCGGGATCGACTTGATCGTGATTTACAACTCCGGCCGGTTTCGCATGGCGGGACGCGGGTCGTTGTCCGGGATGATGCCATACGGCAATGCGAATCAGATCGTCAAAGAGATGGCGTTCGAGGTGCTGACGGCGGTGACTCACACGCCCGTATTGGCGGGAGTCTGCGGCACCGATCCGTTCATGATTCGCGATTGCTTTTTGCGAGAGCTGCAAGCGTTGGGCTTTGCCGGCATCCAAAACTTTCCGACGGTCGGACTGATAGACGGCACGTTCCGGCAAGGACTGGAAGAGACCGGCATGGGCTACGGTTTGGAAGTCGATCTGATCCAGGCGGCTCACGATCTTGACTTGCTGACCACACCGTATGCCTTCACTCCGTCGGAGTCGGCCGCGATGGCGAAGGCCGGCGCGGATATCGTGGTCGCGCACATGGGGCTGACCACGCTTGGCACAATTGGCGCGCGCACCGCGAAGTCACTGGATGACAGCGTGCGCGAGGTGTCGGCCATCGCCGAGGCGGCCAAGTCCGTGAGACCGGATGTTTTTGTGCTTTGCCACGGCGGACCAATCGCGATGCCGCTGGATGCTCAATTCGTCCTGGACCGTGTCCCGGCGTGCGACGGTTTCTACGGAGCCAGTTCGATGGAACGCCTGCCGGCCGAGATCGCGATCACCCAACAGACCCGCGAGTTCAAGGCGTTGCGACGCGACCACTGACCCTGAGCGGCGTCGAGTGTCGCGGAAGCTGTCCGGCAAACTCGCCTCACGGCACGCTTGTTCCGTTCGGACCCTATCGCGCATGACGGTCGCAGCGGGGGCATCGACCACGAACGAAGAAATCTGTTGGCAGGCTGGTACTGATGCCGGATTGCCGCAATTCGTGGCCTAGTTTCTCCTCGACGTTTCTCCCGTTGATGCCCTGCAATCCCGTGCGAACCGATTATGGCTGCCAACAGCTCTGCCAAAAAACTGCTCATCGTTGACGACTCAGCCGTTGAGCGGAAGTTGCTCACTGGGTTACTGCAGAAGCACTGGCCCAATTACGAGATTCGGGAAGCGGCCGATGGCGAAGAGGGGCTGTCCGCTGTCGAGCAGTGGATGCCCGATTTGGTGCTGACGGACCTGTGCATGCCCCGGTTGGGCGGCTTGGAATTGTTGGCCATTCTGAAGGATAAGCAGAGCTTGGTCCCCGTGGTGGTGATGTCCGGGATGGGCAACGAGGAAACCGCGATCGAGGCGTTACAGGCCGGTGCCGCCAGCTATATCCCCAAGTCGAAGTTGCCCAAAATACTTGTGTCCACGCTGGAGACGGTCTTGGAACTGTCGGCCACGCATTCCAATCGTCGGCGAATGATTGGCTGTCTGAAAAGCATGGACTTGCGATTTGAACTCGACAACGACGACTCGCTGGTATCCCCGCTGGTGCGCTACCTGGAAGATCACATCGGATCCTTGCGCTTGTGCGGCGAACCAGAACTGGTGCGGATTGGCGTGGGATTGCACGAGTCGCTGACCAACGCGATGCATCACGGCAACCTGGAACTCGATTCCGAACTTCGTCAGGAAGAGGAAAGCCTCTACCACGAAATGAAAGAGGCTCGAAAACTGATCTGGCCCTACTGCGATCGCAAGGTGCATATCTTCGCGTCGCTTAACGTCGAGCGATTGAGGTTTGTGATTCGCGATGAAGGCCCCGGGTTCAACCACAAAAAAGTGCTCGACCCGACGGCGGCTGAGAATCTGGAACGCATCGGCGGTCGCGGACTGTTGCTGATCCGCAGCTTCATGGATGAGATCAGCTACAACGATCGTGGCAACGAGATCACACTGTTGAAATACACGACCGCCGGCCGAAAGCTGCTTGCCAAGCTGACCGAGAAGACGCCAGAAATCTCCGCCGAGGAATTTGAAGTCTCAGCGGAAGTGATCCTGTTTGACGACGAACCGGCTGAGAGTTTGCAATCTGTTTGAATTGACGTGGGGCAGGTTTTCAACCTGCCCGCATCATAGACGGCCGCGAAATGTTACCTCGGAAAACCTCAAGTACGGTGACGGCAAACGTGGCACTGGCTTGAAGCCGGGCAGGTTGAAAACCTGCCCCACTAAAAGTCGGCACTCTTGGGCACGCGCGGAAACGGAATGCAGTCGCGAATGTTGCCCAGGCCGGTGACGAGTTGAATCAGCCGCTCGAATCCCAGGCCGAATCCCGAATGCGGCACCGTGCCGTAGCGCCGCAGGTCGACGTACCACCAATACGTCTCCGGATCGAGATGGCACTCCTTCATCCGCTCCAGCAGCACGTCCAGCCGTTCTTCACGCTGGCTGCCACCGATGATCTCGCCGACGCGCGGCACTAGCACGTCCATCGCTCGCACCGTTTTGCCGTCGTCGTTGCAGCGCATGTAAAACGGCTTCAGCGTGCGCGGGTAATCGAACAGGATGACCGGTTGCTTGAAGTGCTGCTCGGTCAGGAAGCGTTCGTGCTCCGATTGCAGATCGCTGCCCCATTCGACTTGGTACTCGAACTTCTGGCCGGAGTTTCGCAGCAGATCGACCGCCTCGGTGTACGGCAGGCGGATGAACTGGTTGTCGAGAATGTTCTGCAACGTGGTCAGTAGTTCGTGCTTCTCGTCGATCCGCTCGTTGAAGAAAGCGATGTCCGCTTCGCAGCTCTTGAGCACCTCGCCGATGACCGACTTGATGAACGATTCCGCGAGCTGCATGTTGTCGGTCAGTTCGTAGAACGGCATCTCCGGCTCGACCATCCAGAACTCGGCGAGATGCCGCGTCGTGTTCGAGTTCTCTGCCCGGAACGTTGGGCCGAACGTGTAACAGTCGCCAACCGACGTCGCGAAGATCTCGGCTTCAAGTTGCCCGCTGACGGTGAGCGACGCCGGCTTGCCGAAGAAGTCGAGTTCAAAATTGACCGGCCTACCCGACGCGGCCAGCTTGTGCAGGTCGAGCGTCGTGACCTGAAACATCTGCCCGGCCCCTTCACAATCACTGGTCGTGATGACCGGCGACTGAATGTAGACGAAGCCGCGCGACTGAAAGAACTGGTGAATC
Organism: Candidatus Kuenenia stuttgartensis; assembly: GCA_945904015.1. Lineage (GTDB taxonomy): Bacteria > Planctomycetota > Planctomycetia > Planctomycetales > Planctomycetaceae > SXKJ01. Next base: position 9,457 of record CAMDPK010000198.1, read on the forward strand.
GCCGCCGAGGCCGCGTTGCGAACGCGCGTGACCGCTCCAAACGTGTTCGTCCGCGGACGGAGGTGCGCGATCTCGCGCAGGAACTCCATCGAGTGCCCCTTCTTTTGCAGCGGATACTTGAGCGGGTCCGCCTCGCCGAGCACTCGCAGCGACTTGGCGTGAACTTCGATCCTCTGCCCTTTCGCCGGCGAGTCTTTGATTTCGCCCTCGACGGCGATGCTGGCTCCGGTCGTCACATGCTTGATCGCGTCCGCATAGCCCGGCACGTTGGCGTCGATGACGATCTGCAAGTTGGCCAGGCAACTGCCGTCGTTGAGTTCGACGAACGAAAATGCCTGCTTGGAGTCTCGTCGCGTCCGCACCCAGCCGCGAAGATCAACTTCTTGTCCGGCCTGTCCGGTCTTCAGAGCTTGGGCAACTTTCATCCGCAACATGGCTCAACTCCTTTTGGCATTCGTGCGACAAAGACCGAAATGCGTCCTCGGCACCAATCTCTGGCGAGCAAGGTGTAGTGAACTTCGTCAGTCCGTGGGAGTGAACCCAACTTCGCCACCGTAGCGGCGACACTGAATGGCGATAGACTGCTCCGCAATCACGGGCACGTCGGCGAGATGTGTTCCGTTGTGGAGGCGGTTCATGCTGGCGAAGTTGTTTTCGTATTCGTTGCTGGGGATCGAGGCGAAGCCGGTTGAGGTCGAAGTCGATATTTCTCCCGCATCGATGCCCCGCACCGTGCTGGTCGGCATGGCCGAGATGGCGGTTAAGGAGAGCACGCATCGCGTCGAACGAGCTCTCGTCAACTGCGGCTACTCGCGGCCGATTGACCGCGTCGTCATCAATCTCTCGCCAGCCGAGCTGCCAAAGGATGGTGCGTCGTTCGATCTGCCGATCGCACTGGGAATGATCGTCGCGTGCGGACAGCTTGCGCGAGATCGACTCCACGACTTCGCGGCGGTCGGTGAGTTGGCGCTGGATGGAACCGTGCGGCCGGTGCGCGGAGCGTTGTCGATGGCGATTGCCGCGCGCGAACAGGGCAAGACAGGGCTGCTGGTGCCGGTCGACAACGTGCCGGAAGCGTCGGTCGTGGACGGCATCCAAATCATTCCGATCGGCACGCTGACCGAGGCGGTTGGATTTCTGTCCGGTGAGTTGGAAATCGAACCGGCTCAGTTCAGTTGGGATCGCGCGGTCGCGACGTTCGGAACTTACGACGTCGATTACTCGGACGTGAAAGGGCAAGAGTCGGCGAAGCGCGCGGTCACGGTTGCCGCCGCCGGCACGCACCATCTGCTGATGATCGGCTCGCCGGGAACCGGCAAGACGCTGCTCGCGCGGCGGCTGGTGACGATCCTGCCGCGACTGAACACCGAAGAAAGTTTGGAGACGACACGCATCTGGTCCGCAGTCGGACGTCTGGAGCGCGGGCAATCGCTGATCCTGCAACGTCCTTTTCGCTCGCCGCACCACACGATCAGCGAGGCAGGCTTGGTCGGTGGTGGCAGCACGCCGACTCCGGGGGAAATCAGCCTCGCGCATCACGGCGTGCTGTTTCAAGCGTTTCCAATGTTTGAACTCTATGTTGAAGGATCGAGAGTTTTCCCTGAGAATCTCGATGATTGTCGGGCCTTTGGGCAAGCAGCATAGGTGCGAAGGGAGGGACGTACTGATCTCTTGAGGCGATTCCATGAACCTCTACATCCAGTATCACTACGTCGCCAACGAGGGGCTGCTGCTCGCTGACCCGCCATTTTCCGCCACCCGGCTCGGCATTCATACCCGCCGCCCGAACGTCCAAAAAGCCGATGGCCGAATCTTTCTGATTGCCGGGGTTGGCCGTCCCCGCCGCTTCTTCCTCTGGGAAACTTTTGAGATTGAAAAGGTGAAGGCCGATGACGCCGACCTTCCATTTGCCCAGACCCTAAACAGGCTGGCCGAAGAAAACAGACCACCGGGGGAAGCGGGAAAGATCGTTCCCTTCCTCAAGCTGCTTGATGCTCTGTTTGCCGACGACGATCCCGAAAAGAATTCTGTCCGAAAAGCATTGGGCCATTACGAGCCGGTGCGGGCACTCAGCATTCGCCAACCACACGCCGAAGCCATCATGCGGGGCGTGAAGATAATCGAATACCGCTCAGCCCCGACCAAGATCAGGGGTCGAATCCTGATTTACGCCAGCCTTGGCCGCTACTCTGCCAACGACGAAGCCCAGATGATTAAGGAGTACCGGATCAAGGACGTTTCGTGCGATGATCTTCCCCGTGGCGTCCTGATCGGCAG
>CAMDPK010000199.1 GCA_945904015.1 Candidatus Kuenenia stuttgartensis
CTCCGCTGGGCACGGCATCACAATGCCGCCGCACAAGTTCTCGACAACGTGTCACCAACCGCTGATCCTTCAGCCGTATTTCGATTCCATCCAGCGATGGCTACCGAATTTAATGACTTGTGTAGATACCAATGAGACAAGCTCGGTGGTTTTTTGGGCCTTTGCACTACGGTTGTCGCACGCTCGTAGTGCAAAGGCCCGTTTCCACCGAGACAAGCTCGGTGGGGTTTGTGCCATCCTCATCCGTGGGCGGTAGAACTCACTCCGGCTCGCCTGCTGTTGAATAAGAGGAACCCAACTCCCATGACCGACACCTCCGCCACGATTTCGCCATCTTCGTTCGATCGTTGGCGGATTGTCGTCCTGCTCATGGGCTACACGGCGCTGGCGCACTTCAACCGCGAAGGACTGGCGGTCGCTGGCAGTGAAGTTTTCATCAAAAAGCTCGGCATCTCTGAAGTCGAAATGGGCTGGGTCTACACGTCGTTTGGGATCGTTTACACGACTCTAATGTTGCCCGGTGGTTGGCTGGTCGACCGCTTTGGTTCGGCGAGAGTATTGACGATACTCGGCCTGACAATGGGGACGGTCGTCGCACTGACGGGGACACTGACCTGGCTCAGCAACTCTCCGGCGAACCTTTTAATTGGTCTGCTGTTGCTGCGTGGTCTGACCGGGGCCTGCAGCGCGCCGTTGCATCCGGGAGCCGCACATGTCGCGTCCGATTTGATGCCCGACCGTCATCGAGCAACCGCGAATGGGATGCGCACGGCGGGAGCTTTGATCGGCATCGCGTTCAGTTATCCGATCTTCGGCTGGCTGATGGATACGCTCGGCTGGCCGTGGGCGTTTGTCGCGAGCGGTGGCGCGTTGATCGCGTTCGGTGTGCTTTGGAAGTTCGTGGCGTCGCCGTCATTACCGGCACCGCAACCGTCGGCGGCGACGGCCGAGACGGATTCCCGCGCGGCGTGGTTGCTCCTGAGAAGCGGCAATCTCTGGCTGCTGGCGCTCAGTTATGCCGCCTACAGTTATCTCCAATACCTCTTTTTCTATTGGCTGGACTACTACTTCAAGACGGAGTTGAAAGTGTCGGATGCTGATTCACGGCGGGCCTCATTCTACATCTTCCTGGCGATGGGAGCTGGCATGGCCATCGGTGGCGTCAGCACCGGATTCATGTGCAAGCTGTTCGGGACGAATCGCGGACGACGGTGCATCGTCATGACCGGCCTGATCCTGGGCGCGCTGTTCGCCCGGCTCGGCGTGACGATGGACGACTACTTGAGCGTTTCCGTTTGCCTCGCGATCTCGATGGCGTTGCTGGGCATGTGCGAAGGAGTCTTCTGGACGACGGCGACCGACATCGGCGGAAAGGCCCGTGGCTTCTCCGGAGCGTTCCTGAACACGGTCGGCAACATTGGCGGCTTCATCGCACCGGTGCTCACGCCATTCCTGGCCCAATCCATGGGCTGGCCCAACGCAATCTCCGTGGCCTGCGTCATCGCCGGCCTCGGCGGACTGATTTGGTTCTGGATCAAGTCGCCGACAGCGTGCAATTCATAGGACGTATGGGAATGATGCGACGTAGGGGATGCGCAAGTCGCACACGTCCCATCGGTCCTATGCGTCGCATCCGTCCCATCAATTGCACGAGTGTCGGCGACTAAAAACACCCGCAGGAGTCAACCATGTCCAAACACGATTTCACTGCCGATGAATTCGCCTCTCGTCGTTCATGCGCTCGCGAGGCAATCGGGGCGGCTGGCCTCGATTGGATGCTGCTGTTTCATCCGGTGTCGATCCGTTGGCTGACGGGGACGGACGCGAAGAGCTATCAGGAATTTCAATGCCTGCTGATCTCCGCCAAGCCCGGCCCGATCAGCGTGCTGACTCGCGATGGAGAGCGAAACGAATTCCTGGACGACGCTCTGGTCGATCAACTTCAGACCTGGGGTGGTGGCGAACCGGAAGATCCGATCGCGGCTTTCGAGCGGCTAGCTGAATCACTCGGCGTGACGGGGACGCGCATCGGCATGGAAGTGCCGGGCTACTACCTGCACCCGCATCATTACGTCCGGATCAAGCAGCTCTTCGGCGAGTCGCTCGTGGCCGAGGCGACGAACTTGATTCACGACCTCACGCTGGTCAAATCGGCGACCGAGTTGTCGTACATCCGCGAAGCCAACCGCATCTCTGACTTGGCCATGACGAGATTCGCGGGGTCATTGACCGCCGGTCGCAGCGAACTCGAATTGGCGGGCGAGATCCATCACGCACTGCTGACCTCCGGCAGCGGACTCGCGGCCAGCCCGATCAATCTCGTCTCCGGCGAACGTTCGAGCTTCAGCCACGGAGCACCGACCGATCGACGGTTGCAGCGCGGCGATTTCGGCAACGTCGAATACGGAACCACCTTCAAACGCTACACCGCCACGATCGGCCGCCAGTTTGTTTTGGGTCAACCAACGCCACGCATGCGCGAGCTGTATGACCTCGTCCGCCGAGCCTCCGATGCCTGCATCGCCGAGATTCGAGCCGGTGTTCCTGCCGTCGTCCCCCACGAAGCTGCGAAGCGAGTGATCGCTGAGGCTGGACTCGATTCCGCGCGAGTCCACTTGTCGGGATACGGCCTCGCTCCCGGTTCGCCACCGACTTGGGCCGAACCGATCTACCTGTTCGGCGGCAGCACTTACACGCTGCAAGCCGGCATGGTGGTGACTGTCGAACCGCCCGTGTTCATCGGCGCAGAGCGTCTGGGAGCTCGGATCATCGACAACGTGCTCGTCACGCACGACGGTGCGGAACTGCTCTCTCGATTCAGCCGCGATCTGATCGTGACCGAGTGAACGCTCACAAGTTGAACGGTTCGGCGGTGCGCAGCGTGAAGAATTTGCGGACGAACTTCGGCACATGCCAGTACGTCGTCAGACCGCGCGGGAAGTGAGCGACGTCGCCAGCCGTCAGTGTGTGCGTCGCACCCCCTTCTTCGCGGATCGTCACTTCCCCTTCGAGAATGCAGACGAACTCATCCCACGCGAAGACCCACTGAAACTTGCCGGCCGTGCAACTCCAAAAACCGGACGACAACAGTTTGTCTTGCGACTGTGTCAACACGGCTCCGCAGGCGGTCGGTGTGCCTTCCTGAATCCAGGCTGGATCAATCGGCATCGGCGGCAATTCGGCGGGCGTGTGAGCGGTGGGAATTTGTGGTTGGGTCATGAGGTTCTCCTGGGAGTTGCAGGTTTTAGTTGAGAGAGAAAATGAGCTTCTCGCCACGCAACGCGATCACCGTCTGTTCAAAGACGGCGGTCGCGTGATCAATGTCGTCGGGCGTGTGCGTGGCACAAGTCAAACCGCCGGTTGAGCTCATATTGTCCACGCCGCCGAACCGCATCCGCAGTTGAAACTGCGCGATGAGCCGACTCGGCATGCCCTTGAGCCGTGCGGCATCGGTCGTGTGCAGATCGCGGCGCGACCCAGCTTGCCGCACGCGGTCGAGGTCCGTTTCAAAATAGACGTGGTACGTCGAAGCCGTGCCATAAACGTAGCCGGCGATCCCGTGTCGTTCTAGAACCGCATCCCACCCATTTCGCAGTCGGAGCGCAGCGGCATCGGCTTGTGCGATGGCGGTGCCGTCGGCCACACGACGCAGCACGACGATGCCCGCCGCAGCCGAAGTGGGCGAGGCGTTGAACGTGCCGAAGTGAACGACTCGCTGATGCCGGTCGTGATGCGGATCGCCCGTGATGTCGAAGACGCGCATCACCGGCTCGTGACCGGCGACCGCTCCGCCCGGCATCCCGCCGGCCATGACTTTCGCCAGGCAGCACAAGTCGGGCGTCACGCCGTACAACTTTTGCGCTCCGCCGGAACTGAATCGGAAACCGGTCACGACTTCATCGAAGATCAGCAGCACGCCGCGCCGAGCGGTCGCTTCACACACGCCGCGCAGCCAATTCACGTCGATCGGCACTCGCCCCCAAGACGCGCCGGACGGTTCGAGAATCACGGCCGCGATGTCGTTGTGCTTCGCCAGCGTCTCGTCGAGCAAGTTCACATCGCCGTCCGGAATCGTGATCAGCCCTTGTCGTACATGCGGCGGCACACCGAGTGATCCGTCCGCTTCAAACGGCGGCTGAAACCCATGCACCACGTCATCGTGCCAACCGTGAAAGTGTCCCGCGAATCGGAGAATGCGATTCCGGCCCGTCGCAGCCCGCGCGATCCGCATCGCCAACTGAGTCGCCTCGGTCCCTGAGTTGGTGAAGCGAACTCGCTCCGCGCACGGAATCAGCCGCTGCACCAACTCGGCCCATTCAATGTGCAACGGATGATCGTTGCCAAAGTGCGTCCCCGAAGCCGCAGTACGCGCGATCGCTTCGACCACTTCGGGATCGGCATGTCCCAGCAACAACGCGCCGTTGCCCATCAAGAAGTCGACGTACTCATTGCCGTCAATGTCCCATTTGCGGCCGCCGCTCCCGCGCTGGATGTAGATCGGCATCGGCAACGAGTACCGCAAGTCATGCCCGACCGCTCCGGCCAGCGTCTGCTTGGCACGCTCAAACATCGCAGCACTTTTCGGCCGGCGAGCGGCAAACGCTTTCATCAAGTCAGTCGATGTTGACATGCACATCGTCTCCCTGGAGTGCTGCGGCTTGACGCAGCCCTCCATTCATTCGCGGCTCAGTGGCTGCGAGAGTGAATCGAACTCAGTCGTGAGAAATGCCCTACTTCCGCGCGGCACGTTCACGGCGACATCTGTTGTTGATCGAACTCCTACTCCCGCGATCGAATGGAGGGCGGTGTCGAGCCACCGCACTCCAAGGTTTAGCGCAATTTCATCAACATTCCAATCGCCGTCGCGACGAAAGCAATCAGCAGAACGATTCCAGAAAGAACACCGCCGACAGTCACCCACCAGCGTGTTCGATAGAGCGGCGGCAGTGTCGCGTTGTAGTACGTCGCCAGCAGGCAGACGATGCCGACGCCGAGGTTGACCGTGACCAGCGCACCGATTTGAGCCAACAGATTGAAACTGAAGTTGCCCCAATTCCAAAACTGCGACGACACGAAGAACCACGCGACCAAAATCGTCAGCACTTTGCGAAATGGAATCGGCTTCGCCTCCGGTCGAACGGCGGCGAGCAGATCGAACGTCACGCGCGCGACCGCTTCGGGCACGCTGGCGATCGTGCCCCACAAGGCCAGCAGAATCGCGACGTAATACACCGGGACTAGCCATGCGCTGATTTGTTCCCAGATCACCGCTTGCTTGGTGAGCAACGCGAACTCTTGGCCCGCGCCGGGTGACAAGTGCTTCGGATACAGCACGGTCGCTCCCGCCGAAAGAAACGCGACCGTGACCGCCAGCAACACGGCGGCTCCGAGCGCCACGTCCCAGCGCAGCGGTGTCAACGATCGTCGCAGATGCGTGGCTTGCTGCGGATCGGCGGGCAAGTGGTCTTGTCTCGACGATTGATTCGCGTAGTCGCGAGCTGTTGCATTCCCCGCTAATCCCCAGCCGTGCAGGCCGACCCAACTCGAATACGCGATGTAGCCCGACAGACTGCCGCCGACGTAACCGAAGATCGTGGCCAAGTTGAGTGCGTACTCGTTCTTCGCCGCCGGAGGTGCCCAATCGGGCGCGGGAGGCAAATGCCCGAAGCGGATCGCGCCCCAAAACATTTCGATCAAGTCCGGACCAACGAAGATCGTGGCCGTCGCCGTTCCCACGACCATCAACCCGCAGATGATGATCTGCTGTTTCTCCAGCGACACGTAACTTGATCCGAGACTCACGGCCAGCGCGGCTCCGAGAAAAACCGACGTGATCCCGTTGACCCACAGCCGCGCTGTGTCGGGATCCCTCAACCCCAGCGTGTCGGCTAAGCCCAACTTCTCGCCCAACAAAAACACTCCGAGATTGCCGCACGGCTTCGCGATTGCCGTGAGGCCCGTTGCCAGGATCGCCAGTTCCGCCGCAACGAACAGCATCAACAACCAACCACGCGGACCAGGCAAAGCAGCCACGCGATACGCGAACGATTGACCGGTCACCGCCGTGTAGCGGCCGACGAGATACATCACGAAGCCCGCGCGGATGACGACGCTCAGCACCAGCATCCACAGCAGTCCGAATCCCGACCATGAGCCGAGTCCGCAGACCATGATCGTTTCGCCCGCACCCAGCGACAGCGACGCGACCACCGCCGCCGGCCCGAAACTGCCGAGCAATCGCACACATTTGCGCAACGAAAACGGCTCGGCGTAGAGTCCCTCCGGCGGCGGAATCTGAATGTGCGGTGCGGTCATGAACGGCCTCCGCAGGCGACGATCGTTTGGCCGGTGACGAAGCTCGAATCTTCCGACAGCAGAAACCGCACGACGTTTGCGATCTCGGCCGGTTCGGCCATGCGACCCAGCGGCGTGGCGGCGATCAATCGCGCGACCGCGTCCGGATTCGCCGACTGCGCGAGATCGGTATTCGTCAGCCCCGGCGCAACACAGTTGACTCGCACATGCGGCGCGAGTGCCGCCGCGCAGTGCCGCGTGAAGGCAATCACAGCGGCCTTCGTCGTCGCGTAGTCGATCATGTCCGGCTTGAGAACCTTCGCGGCCAACGACGAGACATTCACGATCCTCCCAAAGCCGCGAGCAATCATTTCGTCCTTCACGGCCCAAGTCACGAGAAACGGCCCATCCACATTGACCGCAAACATCTCGCGCCACCGTGTGAACGAGACCGCCGTGTGCGGCTTCGATTCCGCGATGCCGGCGTTGTTCACCAGCAAATCAACCGGCCCTAACTCGCGCCGCACCGTGTCGATCATCCGCCGCACATCGTCTTCGTTCGACACATCCGCTTGCACGGCGATGACTCGCTCAGCATCAGCCTCAATCAACCGCACGGTCTCCTCGGCCGCCGCGGTATGTCTCTGATAATTCACGGCCACCCTCGCTCCCTGAGCCGCCAACATCCCACAGACCGCCCGCCCGATACCGCGAGCGCCACCTGTTACCAGAGCCGTTCTGCCGGCAAAGATTTTGTTGGGCATTGATTCATTTCCGATTTGAAATTTGAAATTTGAGATCCGCCCCTCCTATCCCAACCCCGCCAGCATCTCCAGCGTCGCTTCAACGACGGTCGGTGCCCATTCGGGCGTAAGCTGCGACGCGAGAAGGTAGTTGTAGTGCGACTCGATGACTTCCATGCCGCCTTCCGCGAACGCTTCCGGAGGCGGGATGTAGCCGATGCAGCCGTTGCTGTAGCCGAGAAACATGGTGTGCGGCAGCGGCGAGCGGCGTTTGATTTCCAGTCCCAGTTCGGCGAGCGGTTCGGCCGAGACCGTCGCGATGCCGATGTCATTGATCCGCATCGCCCACAGTTCGATCTCGCGCGTGACGATGCGATTGCCGGCCGAGACCAACCGATACCGTTGCTCGGCCCACGCGAACATTCGCTGTGCGACGTGCTTCGCTCCGAGTGAGTTGCCGGCGAACGCTGCGTCACGCGCCGCCTGAGTCCGTGCGAGGTCCAATTCGGCCGTCGCCAGATCAGGCAACGGTGCCAACGGCAGATTCAATCGGCGACGTGTCACCGAGAGATGATTGATCGTGGCCTGCGGAGTCGCTTCGTAATCCCACGTCGAAATCGCAGCGACCGACCTCACGATCCGTCGTGGTCCGCGCTGATTGTGTGTCCGAATCTGCGCCCAGACTTTCAACGTTTCGCCGCCGAGCATCAGGCCGAGCCGGCGCATGTCCTCGAACTGCTCCGGCCCACCGCTGCCGATGCCGCACGCCGGGTTGATGTTGCCGGCCGCTCCTTGCAAAAACAGCGATGGAGCACCGATCGCAGGCTCGATCAATTCGCGAGCCGGCCCGATGAAGTCGGGCGAATACGACAGCGTCTTCGGTCCCAGCACGACGGTGTGACACGCCGCCGACATCACCACGGCCAGCGGCTTGCCCGCGAGATCGTCGATGCGAATCACATCGACCGAACGATCAATTGGCCCGTCGGCATTCTCACCGATGATGATGCCACCGTCCGGCATCTTCTCACGCCGATTGACTCCCAGCGGAGCCGCCCCGCGCCCGCTCCCCAACCGTGCCGGTTGCCGCTTCGCCCACGCCGAGCTCACCGCGCCGATGAGCACGTCTTCCAAATGTTCGACATACTGTACTTGCAGTTCGCGTTGCGGAGACTCCTCCTGCTGCCAGCCGGGAAACATCGGACCCAGATGTGTGTGACTGCCGTTGAGCAACACGTTCTCACCCGGAATCCCCAACCGCTGTCCGATCGCCGCGCGGATGCGATCCGAGTACAGCATCGGCACGAACAACAGATCCAGTCCCGCGATCACAACACTCGTCACACCGTCGGACAACACGAGCACGGTCGCCGTCAATTCGCGTTCAACGTCGTGCGAGCAGCCTTCTTGGACTGTGTAGCCCAGCAGTCGAATGCCAATCGGCGGCGTGATGATCGCTCGCGCCACGCCAGCCAGCAGGACGCGCGCTTCGCCAGAAGCATCGGACATTTTTCGACCTCGAAAACCTGAGTTGGAAAATACGACATGGCCGAACCGTTCCGAGAACAGTAATCCGGCTCTGGCATTCCTGAAATCCAACGAGACTTCGCAGCACAGCCATGAAAGTGGTAACTTTATTCGCGGTCGGGCCTGATTCCGTGGGGGGCATCGCCGTCAGTTCGCCTCGCGGATTCGGGCACGACCACTGAAGGAAACTCATGAGCATCCGAAACCGAATTCTCACGATCTCGCGGCCACTCGGTGCATTCGCGGTGAGAATGACGGCCTGCGCGGTCGGCACGCTGTTGATGGTGGCCTACGTTTTGAATTGGACGGCAAATGGCCAGGAGGCTCCCGCGGTGCCAGTCGCTGCCGCGGAAGCAACCGTGTTCAAGGAACGCGTTCAACCACTGTTGCAGAAATACTGTGTGCGCTGCCACAACGCGGACAACATGGAGTCGGGCATTCGCGTCGACCATTTGACGGTCGCGCTGGAGGACAGGCAGCTTCCTCTCTGGAAGGGCATCTTGAAGCAAGTGGCCGATGGAGCCATGCCACCGGCGGACGAACCTCAGCTTTCGGCCGATCAGAACAAGTTGCTCACCGAGTGGATCGCGCGGGCGATGACTGCGGCTCGATCTCGCCCGTCGCCGAAGAATGGTTCCGTGCGCCGGCTGACGGTCTCGCAATACCGGAACACGCTCAGGGATCTGCTGGGGCTGGCAGAGGATCTCACCGATGCGCTGCCTCCCGATGGCATTTCCAAGGACGGCTTCGCCAACAACGGACAGACGTTGCTGTTGTCGCCATTGCAGGTGGAGACCTACTTCGACATCGCCGAGAAAGCTCTCGACCTGTGCATCGTCGATGAAACCTCGAAGCCGGTGATTCAAAACTTTCGCATGGATTTCGGAGCCGCGATCAACCCGCAGCCGTGTCCCGACAATCTGGTTTTGGGGGCCAACAATGCTCTGCTGAACAACGCGGACTTCGTTGTCACCGAACTGAAATCGGCGAAACCGTTCGACTATCAGCCGTTCGAGATGAGAACCAAGCACGAATTCATCGAAGGCTATGTCGGCAACGACACGATCCGAGCCTGGAAGAAATTCGACAGCATCTATCACTCGGTCTTCGCCTGCGTGCGCGGGACGCCGGGGTATCCGAAAGGAGAAGCTTATCAGGCCGTTCCAAGCGGTCTGCTGCTGCGGCCGGCGATTCCCAGTCCGGAGATTTTCGGGCAGTCGAACACCTATGGGCCGATGGCAAATTTCAAAATCTCGTTACGCGAGTTGCCGGAGCAGGGGAACTTCCGCGTCACGGTGAAGGCCGCCCGCTACGACGACGCGCTGCTGTTGAATGCCGGATCGCCCGTAGCCGCGCTCGCCAAGAGCGTGGGTGAAACTCCAGAAAAGCCACGCTCTGGCGAGCGTGGCTACGGATCGACGATCGTCGCGGATTTGTCGGCCTCGCCCGAAGCAAATCTCACGATCAAACAGGACGGCATCTATCAAGTGGACGTGACTTGCTCGGCGGGAGAATCGCAGGGGCCGTTGTCGCTGGAATTGGGTGAGCGGCGATTTGCAGGGCAACTCATGGAACCCAATCCCACCCCTGCCCCGGACAAAGACGCGAAGGCTCCCGATCAACAGACGGCATTCTTGATCGTGCGGTTGCCGGCGAGTGAGGTGAAACTCAAGGCGAAGTACGGAGACAACACTCGGCTGCGTCGCATCGCTTTCAATCGATTGAACGACGACAGCGAGCCGGCTCAACGGTTCCGGACATTCGAGCAACGATCGCCGTCGCTGGGGGTTTATCTCGGCTTGCGTCGCGACTGCGGCAGCACGTTGACGCAGGTCGGAGGGCCTCGGCCGGTCTCGAATGGCGAACTTCAAGAGTTCGTCTTCGAGGGAGCGATCAACGATTTCCCGACTCCCGATGTGGAGAAGGACAACGTCAATTATCTGGCCGGCATTCGCGAGATCGGGGTGCGCAGCGAATACACCGACGGGCGCGACATGCCTCGGCTGCTCGTGCGATCGGCGGAGTTCGAGGGACCATTTTATGAGTCGTGGCCGCCGATCACTCATCGCAATATCTTCATTGAGTCTCCGAACAAGAACGATCCGGCGGGTTATGCTCAGGAAGTGATCCGCTCGTTCGCTACGCGAGCCTTTCGCCGACCGGTCACGGCCGCAGAATTGGAAACGATCTTCAGCGTCTGGAAGAACTCGTTCAACCAGCACGACGCGCCAGCGAGTGGTCGAGAATCCGAGAACCCCGACCACTCGCTGGCGCGTCGTGCTAAATATCGGCAGAGCATCAAGGACGCGCTGCTCGTCGTGCTGACATCGCCTCAGTTCTTGTTCCTGATCGAGAACAGCAGCAGCCCCGCTGCGGAGGATCTCGATGCCTACGAGCTGGCCTCGAAGCTGTCGTACTTTCTGTGGAACGCGCCGCCGGACCAACGTCTGCTCGATCTGGCCGCGAAGAACGCCTTGCATCAGTCGCTGGATGCGGAGATCGAGCGGATGATCCGCGACCCACGCTTCGGGCAGTTCATCAGCGAGTTCGCATCGCAATGGTTGAGCCTCGACAAGTTCGATGTCGTGGCGGTTGATGCTCAGCGATACCCGAAGCTCACCCGCGACACGAAGACACAGTTGCGGCAAGAGCCGGTCCAGTTTCTGCGGTATCTGATCGAACAAAACCTGCCGCTGCGAAACGTGGTTCAATCGGACTTCCTCGTTGCGAACGAAGTTGTCGCGAGCTACTACAACTTGGCCGACCGCACGGAGAACGGATTCCGATTCGTCCCCATCAAACACAAGAACGAAAACCTCGGAGGCGTGCTGACTCAGGCCGGCATTCTGGCGGGGCTGTCCGATGGCCGAGAATCCAACCCGATCAAACGGGGAGCCTGGCTGGCCAGAAAGATCATCGCCGAACCGCCCGACGATCCGCCGCCGAACGTGCCGCAGCTCAAGGAGGACGACGGCGCGAAGCTGACTCTCCGCGAGAAACTGGAGCGTCACCGCAACCAGAAAGGCTGCGCGAAATGTCACTCCGGCATCGACCCGTGGGG
>CAMDPK010000200.1 GCA_945904015.1 Candidatus Kuenenia stuttgartensis
TCCCCCCCTCTCCGCTCGATCGACGGCCCACGAGTCACAATCAAATGACTCGTGGGCTTTTGCGTTTCTGGAGTGCTTTCAGAGCTTCCCTTTTGTGGCGGTGTTTGTGGCGTTTTGTGGAGGGGGAATTCTCTGAAAGGCTTCCCTCATGGCCCAGCACACGTCGTTTCGCGTAGGCAAAGTCCGCGCGGATTTACGCAGCAAGGTTTGGTACCTGACTTACTTTGAAGACGGACAGCGACGACGGCCGCGCGTTGGGTCGAGCAAAGATGCGGCTCGGCAGATGGCCGCGCAAATCAATTCGCAGTTAGAGGTCGGCGCGCCGGCAGCGCTGAGTTTTGAATCGGTCTCCCTCGAAGAGCTTCAAACTCGCTGGCTGCGTCATCATGAGCTGGTGTTGCGGTCGTCGGTGCAGACGATCAATCGCTACAGGACGGCGACCAAGCATCTCCTGGACTTCGTGGCCAAGTCTCGCGTCCCTTGGACCACCTCTCACTTCCGAGCACCGCACGCCGAAGAGTTCGTTCGGCATCTGCGCATGATTGAGGCCGCTCCCAATGGCCATGCCAATTCGAAAAAACGCCCGCTGTTGGACAAGGGAATCAAGTTCATCCTGGAGACATGCCGCGCGCTGTTGAACTTCGCGATCAAGCGTCGGCACTTGTCGCCTTACGCCGAGAACCCGTTTTCGGTGATTGATTTGGACCGCATTCCGATCGAGACTCGCCGTCCGATTCAGATCTTTTCCGCGGACGACGAACGCCGCTTCTTTGAGGCCTGCGATGATTGGCAATTCCCTATCTTTGCCACGTTGGCGATGACTGGAATGCGGCCGGGCGAACTGACTCACCTTTTGCTCCCCAACGATTTGGATTTGGAGCACGGCCTCTTGTACGTCCGCAACAAGCCCAAACTCGGTTGGCAGGTGAAGACACGCAACGAGCGCGAGATTCCGATGGCTCCGGCGTTGCGAGAAGTCTTGCAGGTCGTGATCGGAACTCGTCGTGAAGGGCCGGTGTTTCTGCGACGGCGGTTTGCCAGCGGAGATCGTCCGCAGTTGGTTGAGACAAGCCAGAATCGTCTCGAACAAGAACTGGCTAATCGTGTCGCCGTGCAAGAAACGGAAAGACGACAACCGCTGACTCGGCAAGAGCGACTGGCGATGGCTCGAATGGTTTGGTCAGACGCCGGCGCGTTGAAACCTGACCGCCTTCGCCAAGAGTTCATGCCGTTGACTCGTGCCGTCGGCCTGCCGCATCAAACAGCCCCGAAGTTGTTCCGGCATTTGTTTGCCACGAGCCTGCAAGACGCGAATGTCGATCCAATCATTCGTTGTGAATTGATGGGCCACTCGACCGGTGCGAGTTCCATCAGCGGGAACGTTCTGGGCATGACTGCCAACTACACTCACACCCGGCCGGAAACGAAACGAAAGCAACTGGAAGCGGCTTTCGAAGGTCGCACCATCGTCGAGCTTGCCAGAGCTTGGGTGAGCCGGATCAAGTCGCCTCGCGATGTGGAGGTGATTATGTAATCTGAGCGGGGAGGCGAACTGAATCCAATTCTCTCAACTGGTTGGAAATGGTGATGAGCAGCAGAGAGTGGGCCACCGGTCAGCAGGGCCGAAGCGCTGGAAAGGACACAAGCTCCTCAAGGATTCCGCGACCCTCGTGACGCCCAATACGATTCTGCGTTGCATCGTGAACTCGTCGTCCGAAAGCCGGATGTTCTCAGCCAACGAAATGCGGTTGGTCGGCCCAGAATCTCGCAAGAGATCGTCGGACTCACACTCAAACTGGCCCGCGAAAATCCAACGTAGGGCTGCGACCGAATTCAAGGAGCGCTCGCCAATCTTGGCCACACGATCTCAGACACATCATTCAACTCTCAATTGCTAAACAACTTCTTGCACGGCCGAGTTTGTTGACACTATCCTCTGAATCCCATCAATCAGGGAGTTTGTCTGCGCATTCCGTGCATTTACCGTGCATCGCATCTGGCTCAACACAAAGTTCAACTCAAAGTAATTCTGTCACGGGGACTATGGCAAAGCTGCCAGCAATGCTGTGAGTTCGTTGGCGAACACTCCTAGATCACGATGACATCCGCCGGGCTGTGACGGACGCATGGCGACGTTCGGAACCGGACAGTCCGAGAGCTCACGAGGAAGATGGGTTTGTGGTCCGCTTGTCTGACGGGTCACTGTTCGTGATTGGCTGGCCGCGTGGTTTGCAGAATGAAATTATGGTCCCTGCACATCGCGGCGGCCGAAGTGGCAACCTGCCGATCCTCGCGACATTTCACACGCATCCAAACTCCGGTCCTGAATTTCGGCAAGAACCAAGTTTGACCGACATTCGAGCCGTTCGGGACGACCCGGACTTGTCGCATCCAGAATATGAAGGCGAATATGTGATCTCTCGCAGTTTGACCTACCGTATTCTGCGGACAGGTGATGTGATCGTCGTCGGAGAGACTCAGGAGATTTTGAAACTGCCAGAGTTGGAGGCTTGATGATGTCGACGATGACGCTGGAGGAAATCCAGCAAGACAGTATTGCAATGTCGGTCGCACATGCGTTGCAGCTCGCCAATCGTGAAGCTGTCGCACACGGAGCGGACCCTGCCAATTGGATGATCACGATCTCGGCCGATGCGTCGCAACCGCCGACTTGGTGGCGAATTCATTACGGTCCTCGTGATTATGTGCTGCGACGTGGTGGAGACTTAACGGTCACCGTCGATGCGGCGACCGGCCACGTCGAACAGGTGGTGCGAGGCCAGTAGCCAGATTTTGCTGAAAGAAAACGCCATGCGATTCTTCATCATCGTCGCAGTGTTCTTCATCGCGGTTGCAGGCTTGGCCGACGAACCAAAGCCCAATCGCACGACGGCCGACCTCGTTGCTGATCTCAAGCCGTCGATTGTGGTGATCACGTTTTCCGGACGAGACGGCAAGCAAGAGGGTCTTGGCACCGGCTTCGTCGTCGGCGAGGACGGGCTGATCGCAACGAACTTTCACGTCATCGGCGAAGGGCGTCCAATCTCGGTGCAGTTCGCGGACGGGACGAAGCGGGATGTCATTGAAATCCGCGCATCGGATCGGCAGCTTGATTTGGCCGTCCTGAAGATTGATCAGAAGGGACTCAAGCCGCTCGAACTGGGGGATGCGACGAAAGCCAAGGACGGGCAGTCGGTCGTGGCGATGGGCAATCCGCGCGGACTGAAACACAGCGTTGTCGAAGGAATTCTCAGCGGGCATCGCGAGATTGACGGCCGGTCGATGCTGCAATTGGCGATGCCCATCGAGCAGGGCAACAGCGGCGGGCCGCTCGTTGATCGCGACGGAAAAGTGCTCGGCATCATCACGCTCAAGTCGCTCGTGACCGTCAATCTTGGGTTCGCGATTTCGGTGAACTCGCTCAAGCCGCTGTTGGAGAAACCGAATCCGGTGCCGATGTCACGCTGGCTGACGATCGGGCAACTCAACCCGCGCGATTGGACGCCGCTGTTCGGAGCACGCTGGCGGCAACGAGCGGGCCGCATCGCCGTCGAAGGTTTGGGACAAGGCTTCGGCGGCCGGTCGCTGTGTCTGTCGAAGCAAGCCGTGCCGGAGAAGCCGTTCGAGGTCGCGGTCAACGTGAAATTCTCGCCCGAAGACGGAGCGGCCGGACTCGTGTTTCATGCCGACGGAAAAGACAAGCACTACGGTTTTTATCCCAGCAACGGCGGATTCCGGCTCAGCCGCTTCGACGGCGCGGACGTGTTCCAATGGAAGGTTCTGCAAGAGGTCCGCAGCGAGGCGTATCGGCCCAACGACTGGAACGAGATCAAGGTCCGCGTCGAGAAAGGCCGGATCGTCTGTTTCGTGAACGGCACGCAGATCATCGAATCGACCGACGACGAACTGACCAGCGGACAAGTCGGCCTCGCAAAGTTTCGGCACACGGAGGCGGAGTTCCGTGGCTTCCGTGTCGCGACGGAACTCGACTCACAGAAGATCCCGCCAGAAACGACCAAGCGGATCGGCGATCTTGTCAAAGACATTTCTCCGAAGCAGGCAGCCGCGGCGGATGTCCTCAAACAGCTCACGCTCGATGGAGCTGCGGCCAGCACCGTGCTGCGAGAGAAAGCCAAGGAACTTGAACAACAGGCCGAGCGACTGCGGCAGCTTGCCAACGATGTGCATGTCAAAAAGGTGCAGACCGAATTGCGTTCGCTGATCGAAGGCAAGGAGGACTCCAAGATCGACTTGCTGGCCGCCGCGCTGTGGATCGCCGCGCTCGACAACGAGGAACTCGACGTGGCTGAGTACTGCCACGAGATCGACGACCTCGCATTGGACCTGAAGAAGTCGTTCGCCGCCGATGCCGATGACACCGCGAAGCTCGCCGCGATCAAGAAATTCTTCTTCGAGGAACTGGGCTTTCACGGCGGTCGGCTGAACTACCACGCCCGCTCGAACAACCATCTCAACGAAGTCATCGACGACCGCGAGGGGATGCCAATCACGCTCTCGGTCTTGTACATCGAGCTTGGCCGCCGCGTCGGATTGAATCTCGTCGGCGTCGGCCTGCCCGGACACTTCGTCGCGCGGCATGAGCCGAAAGAGGGAGACTCGCAACTGATCGACGTCTTCGACGGAGGCGTATTGATGACTCGGAAGGAGGCGGAAGAGCGGGTCTTCAACAACGGCGGCCGAGTTGTTCGCGACGAACACTTCGCGACCGCCAAACCGCGCGACATCTTGATCAGGATGCTCAGCAATTTGTTGCGGAGCGCCCAAGACGAAAAGGATGCCGAGTCGATGTACCGCTACGTCGACACGATCTTGACGCTCAACTCCGAGGACGGAGACTACCGAGCGATGCGATTGGAAATCGGAGCCTTCACCAAACGCCTCGACCAAGCCCGTGCCGACGCCGATTGGTTGGTCAAGTTCCAACCGCCCAACGTCAATCTGCCACGAGTCGAAGCGATTCGCGATTCGCTGAAGTAGACCGGACGCCTACGTCCGGTCGCGTTCCGTTCGGACGTAGGCGTCCGAACTACGATCGAATCACGCGAGCAATTCTTCGATCACTCGCCCATGCACGTCGGTCAGGCGGAAATCGCGGCCGGCGTAGCGGTACGTCAGGCGTTCGTGATCGAAGCCGAGCAGCCGCAGCATCGTCGCGTGCAGGTCGTGAACCGAGACCGGGTTCTCCACCGCTTGGAAACCGAACTCGTCGGTCGCTCCGTAGACTTGTCCGCCGCGCACGCCGCCGCCGGCCAGCCAGCAGGTGAAGCCGTAATGGTTGTGATCGCGGCCGTTGAGAGCCGGTAACTCGGCAACCGGAGTGCGTCCGAACTCACCGCCCCATTGGATCAGCGTTTCGTCGAACAAGCCGCGCTGTTTGAGGTCGGTCATGAACGCCGAGATCGGCCCGTCCCAATCGGCCGAGAGTTTCTTGTGTTGAGCTTCGAGGTTGTCGTGATTGTCCCACGGCTGCCCGGCTCCGCTCCAGATTTGGACGAACCGCACGCCCCGCTCGATCAATCGGCGAGCGATCAGCAACTGCCGGCCGTGAGTCCCCGATCCGTACATCAGCCGAATCGCTTCCGGTTCTTTCGAGATGTCGAATACATCCGCCGCTTCGGTCTGCATCCGAAACGCCAACTCAAACGATTGGATGCGAGCCTCAAGTGCGGCGTCTTCCGGCCGCTGCGCCTTGTGCTGCTCGTTGAGCTTTCGCACGAAGTCGAGCTGCCGCCGCTGCTCGTCGAGCGACAGCCGCGAGTTGCGAATGTTTGCGAGCAGCTTCGTCACCTCGGTGTGCTGCGTGTCGAGGTACGTTCCTTGAAACGCTCCGGGCAGAAACGCCGAACGCCAATTCTGCGTCGAGACAATCGGATACCCACCCGGACACATCACGATGAACCCCGGAAGACTCTGATTCTCGGAACCGAGTCCATAGGTCAACCACGAGCCGAAACTCGGCCGAGGCAGCCGGCCATCGCCGCAGTTCATCAGCATCAGCGACGACTCGTGATTCGGCACTTCGGCTTGCATCGAGCGAATGACCGCGATGTCGTCGATGTGGTTGAGTGCTGTTTGCCAGAACAAATCGCTGACTTCGATGCCGGATTGCCCGTAGCGTCGAAACTCAAACGGCGACCGCATCGCCGCGCCTGTCTTTCGTTCCGTTCGCAGATTGCCGGCCGGCAGCGGTTTGCCGTGCCATTCGGAGAGCTTCGGCTTCGGATCGAACGTGTCGACGTGCGACGGCCCACCGTTCATGAAGAGATGCACGACATGCTTGGCTCTTGCCTCAAAATGCGAACGCTTTGGCGCGAGCGGTGTCGCGGTGTCGGCGACAGCATCGCCTTGTTCGCTGAGCAGCGCCGCCAGTCCGAGCGTTCCGAAGCCCGTTCCGCAACGTCGCAACAACTGCCGTCGTGAGAATGGCCATTGCTCGCTCATGAGAGTCTCCCGTGACATTCCGTGGATCGCACCACAATTGACGCATTTCGTCTCGCGATGCAAGCGGTCAAGTCTTCTGAAGCACGGCTGGCGAATTCGTCGTGTTGGGCAAACTGTTGCTCGGCCCCTTGTGGGTCGGTTGATTCGGCATGTCTTGGAAAATACTTGAAGACCGCGAGAATCGTCGAACGTTTTCGACGTGAATTCACCAGGGCTGGCGAATTCGTCGCATTCAACCGGGGCACAGTTGAAAAAACTGGCTCGGCGTGGCGAAGTCACTGAACTCGCTTTTCCTCCGGCAAGAGTCGCCTTATTTTGCTCGACCACGAGTCACGAGCTTTAGGGAGACGTTCTGATGAATTCGTTGCGAGACGGTTTGTTGTTCCTGGTTTGTTGCCTGTGTGCCATCGAAGTTGCTGCGGCGGAGCGGCTGCCGGTCCCCGATGAAGCCGCGCAGAAGTCGGCGTTGGCCACCGTGAAGGATGTTTTTCGCCAAGACCTCGCCGCCGCGAAGACCGCATCGCAGCAGTCGGATCTCGCCAAGCGAATGCTAGACAGCCTGGAAGAGAAACCCGATGCGGCGACGGCGAACTACGTCTTGCTGACCCAGTCTCAAGGGCTGGCCGTGAAGGCGTTGAACGCCGAACTCACGCGACAGGTGATCGACGAACTCGCCAAGCGCTACGAAGTCGATCCGCTGTCGCTGCGAGCAACTGCCATTCGCGATCTCGGCAAAGGCCCCACCGACGCCAAGCTGCATGGCAATCTCGCTCAGCTCGCGCTCAACTTGGTCGATGACTGTGTCGAGCAAGAGCGATTCGACGTCGCGCTCTCGGCCGTCGATTTGGCCAACTCGCTGGCGGTTCGCGCGAAGAGCAACGATCTCCGCAAACAATCGACGGCACGCAAAGCCGAAGTGGCCGAGTTCCAAAAGCTGTGGGCCGACGCCGCCAAAGCACGCGACACTTTGAGCAAATCGCCGCAGGATGCCGCCGCCAACGATGTGCTGGGTCGCTATCTGATCACTGCCAAAAACGATTGGGACCAGGGGCTGAGACATTGGGTGCTCAGCTCCGACAAGGACATCCAGAAGGTTGCCAAACAGGACAACGATGTCCTCGATGCGCTGGGGCCATCGAGCATGGAAAAGAACGTGGCCCTGGGTGACAGTTGGTGGGACTTGGCCGCCAGGCAATCGTCGCCCGCACTGAAAGCTGCGATGAAGCTGCGAGCCGGCCAATGGTACGAGTCGATCCTGGTCGGACTGGAAGGGCTCACGAAGGCCCGAGCCGATCAGCGGCTCACGGAAAGCCGTTGGCTGAATGATCCGATTGTGGCCAAACACATGCCGCGGAGCCGAACTTGGGCAAATTTGAACCCTCGGTTTGTGGCGGCCGAGGGTTGGTTCCACCCCAAGTTTGCTCTGTGCCAAGCCGCTCCGATTGAGGAAGCGCTGTCGCTGAACCAAGTCCTCACGCTCTGGAAATTTCGCCCGGTCCGCTTCCGTCCGTATCGCACACCCGCTGGCCTGAAGGTCGCTGCGATTTGGCACAAGAGCCCCATTGAGTCTGAGGTCACTCACGGCTCGGAGTACCAAGTTCGCCAGCGAGAAGAAACGCTTCGCGAGCAAGGTTTCTTTCCATGCGATGCCGCCAGCTATTTCAATGACTCTGGAGACGAGGAATTTGCCGTGACTTGGGCCAAGACCAAACCGCCCGGAGCAACCGACGCGGTTTTGCTGCTGTCTCACAAGACCGGTGAAAAGATGGAGCCGCGCTCGGCAGAGGCACTTCCGGTCGCGGTGTATCATTTCTGGAACTCCAAAAAGGAACCCGTTGACAATCAGATCCGCGCAATCCCAGGCGGTGCTCATGGCCACGTTTGGGGAAGTCGTGGTGCCGTGCAGAAAGCCCTCGCTGAAACGAAGATCGTTTGCGTCGAGCTCAGTTTGTCGTCGCTCGGCATTGAGTCCGACCTCAACAAACTGCATTGGGCGGCCACGTTTCATCCGCGCGAAAACACTCAATTCGCGGAAGCCTACAAGGCAAACTTCTCCCAGAACGCTGCCGAATGGCGCAAGCTGGCCGGGGATGGATATTCCCCGGTGGCGATCGGTGCCGTCGCGTTGAGTCGTGGTGCCACCGTCTCGTCGACCATTTGGCACCGCACCACGAAGTGACGATTGCGACAGAGGCGGACTCGATTCGTCACGTTGTCGATAATCTCGCCGTGCGCGACGAAAGATTCGCCGGAGGTCGTCGGTGATCGTTGTCGCTGTGGAGCGGCCTCAATGGCGAAAGATCGCGGATTCCCGGCAGCATTTCCGTGTCCCAGCGACTGACGGTGTGGCAGACTCAGACTTTCGACACTTGGCATGAGATTTGTCCTGCAGGGCGGCAGACGTCCCCACAGGAGATGGCCCATGCGAAGAAGCACTGCCAAACCGAACCGCCCTGCCCCAACCGCGAACCGGTTGGGATTCACGCTGATCGAACTGCTCGTCGTGATTGCGGTCATCGCCATTTTGATCGCGCTGTTGCTGCCGGCCGTGCAACAAGCTCGCGAGGCGGCTCGGCGGTCGCAGTGCAAGAACAATCTCAAGCAGATTGGCCTCGCGCTGCACAATTACCTGGACACAAACAAGGTATTTCCACCGAGTGGGACGATTCGAGCCGGCACTACCTTTACGGGGAACAATGGCTCGTGGTCGATTCACAGTCGCATCCTGCCGCAGTTGGAAGGCGGCAATGCCATCAAAAAGGTCAACTTGACCATTGCTTGGGATCAGCAATTGGCGACGGGCGTGTCTCTGCTCAAGATCGGAACCTACGTTTGCCCCTCGGAAGCGAACAACACCATCCGCGTGGACGCGGCCGGCAATGCGTTCACTCGGCCGTTGACGTATGGCTTCAACATGGGGACGTGGCTGATTTGGGATCCGGCCACGGGACAAGGCAGCGACGGCGTCTTCTGGATGAACAGCGGCACAAGCTCGGCGAGCATCCGCGATGGCTTGAGCAGCACGCTGGCGGCGTCCGAGGTCAAAGCCTTCACTCCCTACTTCCGCAACACGATCGATCCGGGAACGACGCCACTCGCCTCCTCGGCCGCGTTAGCACCGCTCGCGGCGGGAGCACAATTCAAACTCGGTCCAGCGTTGAACGACAACACCGGACACACGGAATGGTGCGATGGCCGAGTCCATCACGAAGGCTTCACGACCGTGTTCCGTCCAAACGCGGTCGTCAACTACCTGCACTCCGACGGCCGGACGTACGACGTGGATTACAACTCGCGGCAAGAAGGCTCCAGCTTGACGGCCCGAACGTACGCGGCGGTCACCTCGCGCAGTTATCACACGGGCATTGTGCAGTCGCTACTCATGGACGGTGCCTCGCGGTCGATCAACCAAAACATCAACCTCGGCGTCTGGCGAGCACTCGGCACGCGCATCCGCACTGCTGGCGAAGCCTTGGTCGGTGAATTTTAGACCGGCAAGACGGATGTCGCGCATTTGTGGTCTCGCCCACACGGGGCAGCCACAAGCCAGCCCAGGGCAAGTGACCAACGGGAACGTCGCCCTGGGTGAGTTGACTTCGACCGCGGAGCGGTCACAGCCATTAGCCGGTGGTCGCCGCAGACGTACCACCGGAATATCGTCCACCACGCGCATCGCATCCCGGAGGGATGCCAGTTGGCGAGGTGCTGGCATCCCTCCGGGATGCAAAACGTTCACGGCATCAAACCGGTGGTGCGCCTGCGGCGACCACCGGCTAATGGCTTCGATCCCTACGGGATCTTTCGATTCCTCAAGCCAGGCTTCATTCCTGCTGTCTTCTCACGGGCTGATGCAGTCGGACGTGATGAGCGTTTCTGGCTTTGGGTATGCCGGCGGGGTGCCGGGTGAGGTCACTGGCTCATTGCGAGTGAGGTGGTCGGCGACGGTGTGGTTGAGGTCGAGGAGTTGGGCCAGGAGGTCGGTCTTGGGGGAGAAGCCGTAGGCGGCGAGGACGGCGGCCACTTCCACGTCTCGGCAGGAGTGTTCGCATTCGACGACTGAATGACTCGATGCGGAATGGGACGTCTCATTCACGTTCCTTCGTCGGCAACGGGCCGAGCAGTTCCTCAAGGTGCGCGGCGATCGGTTGGCTCAAGGGGAGGAACCAGATCGCGGATTTGTTTTGCTCGCGGTACTGGCGGTCGAGCGTCTCGAAGACTTCCTGGGTCGATTTCGCCGGGCCGAGCAGTTTTTCCAGGTGCAGGGCGATCGGCTCGTTGAGCGGGACATCGAGCTTGGATCGGCCGAGGAGTTGGTCGAGATGCGGCGCGATTGGCTGATCGGGACGCAGGAAATAGACCGGTGGCTTGTCTTCCGCTTTGTATTGCCGATCCATCGCCGCCAGCACGTCGGCCACCGGCTTGGCGGGACCGAGCAGCCGCTCGACTTCGGGCGCGATTGGTTTCAGTGGCCCCACGATTGTCGTGGCATCCTTCACCCGTTGAGCGATCTCGTCCACAGGAAGCTTCATCGCCTGAAGCAGGTCGGCGTAGCGCTCGAGACGCCCCTGATAGCTGGGGTGTTCGTGCCCCGTTCGGCATTTGAAATCAATTGCGATGGCCAGCGTGCGGCGCATCAGCGGCTCGGCCTCCGCCAGACGGTTCGTGGCCTTGAGCAACAGCGCCAGGTTGTTGAGGCGGATGGCGACTCTGGGGTGCTCGGCTCCGTAGGACTGCTCGTCGATGGCCAGCGCGCGGCGCATCAGCGACTCGGCCTCCGTCAGACGGTTCGTGTCCTGGAGCAACGCCGCCAGATTGTTGAGGCGGATGGCGACTTTGGGGTGCTCGGCTCCGTAGGACTGCTCGTCGATGGCCAGCGTGCGGCGCATCAGCGGTTCGGCCTCCGCCAGACGGTTCGTGGCCTTGAGCAACCCCGCCAGGTTGTTGAGGTGGATGGCGACGTTGGGGTGCTCGGCTCCACCCCTTTCAAGGTCGTCACTTCGATGGTTTCTTGTTGGATTGGTGTGGTGATTTCTTGGCGAGGAGTTTGGCGGTGGAGACGTGGTGGTTTGTCTTGCCGCTGGTTTGTTTGGGGCGCGGTTTCTTGGGACCGCGTTTGCGTTTG
>CAMDPK010000201.1 GCA_945904015.1 Candidatus Kuenenia stuttgartensis
CATCAGGATCGACAGCTCGCGGTTGACGAAGTCCGACTTCTGCGGGAACAGATCGTCAAACTTCTTCGCCAGCGCGGCGCACGTCTCCTTGTCGGGATTGCCCAGCCGGATGAACGCGAGTTGGTAGGCTCGCAGCAGGCCGAGTTGACGTTCTTCGTCAGCGGGCCAACCGATGCTGTCGAGTGTTTCGAGGAGCTTCGGCAAGAGTGCTGGTTCCGCCTGACGAGCTAGCGCAACGCAACCGGTAATAATGGTGTCGTGAAGTACGCGCATCGTCTCCGGCGTTGCAATCACTCGGCGGCGGGCGCTGTCGGCAAATCTGAAGACCTGGTCTTGCCAGAGATTGATCGGGAATCGTTCTAACCCGACGCGTCCCGCATATCGAATGTGGCGATCAGGTTCGGAGAGGGCAGCGAAAGAGATATCGACTGCGTCTTTCGGATTATGTTCGCCGACGTGGTGTTCCTCGATGTGGTGGCGCATCGTGCGGAGAAAGTTTGGATTCTTCTTGGCTTTACTGGCGGCGTTAGGGTCATCGAACTCGAACTCAGCGTCCTTCGCATCGACGGGCTTGGTGTCATCCTTGCCGACGTAGGTGACTCGGAACAACTCGGACTGTGCGCCTCGGCCGCCGATGGTGAAGTACAAGGCTCCGTCCTTCCCGACGGTGCAGTCGGTCAGCGGCAGCGGCGTGCGCGAGACGAACTCTTCCTTCGTCGCCTTGTAGCTGGAGCCGGACGGCTCCATGTGGATCGCGTACATCGTGCCGAAGGTCCAATCGCAGATGAACAACGCCTTCTGATACTTGGCGGGGAACTGGGTGCCGTAACCGAACTCGACGCCGACGGGCGAGCCGGGGCCGATGTTGATCAGCTCCGGCAGGCTGTCGATGTAGTAGCTCGGCCACTTGCCCGTGCCGCTGCGCCAACCGAACTCGCTGCCGCTGGTCGCGTGGACGACCCGCGTCGGACGATGCCACGGCGAACCAAAGTCATATTCCATGTCGGCGTCGTAGGCGAACATCTCGCCGTCCGCGTTGAACGCGAAGTCGAACTCGTTGCGATAGCCGGACGAGAACACCTCCCACGTCTTGCCGTCCGGGTCGATTTTGCAAATCCACCCGCCCGGCGCGAGCACCCCCGCCGCATGACCACTGGGATCCCAATAACGGGGCAACAACACATCTTCATCCCAGTTGGGCATCAACCGCGACGAAAAACCTTCCGGCAGAGTCGCTCGCAGTTGCTCGGTGCGCTGCCCGCCCATCAACTGCGGATCGGATTTGCGTGTGACCTCAAACGGCAACTTCGTGTGATTGCCCGCCGCGACGAACAGCGATTTTCCATCGGGCGAGAGTCGAATCGCGTGCGGCCCGTGCTCGCCGCCGCCGGGGATGTCTTTGAGTTTCTCGACCTTGTCGAATTGATCGTCGCCGTCGGTGTCTTTGCAGCGATACAGCCCGCTCCCCGGCCCACCGTTGCAGACGACGTACAAACTGTCGAACGCCCACAGCAGACCTTGCGCGCCGGACATCTGCTTGCCGTCGATCTTGATGTCGAGATGCTCAACCTTCGTTTCGTCGCTGCTGCCGATGGCTGGCGGAGTCACTCGGCAAAAGCCGAGGTTGCCCTGATCGCTGACGATCAGCCGGCCTTTCGGATCGGTCGTCATGTTGACCCACGAGCCGAGTTTTTCTTTCGGGACCGTGAAAAGCTTCTCGACCTGAAAGCCCGGCAGCAGATTGAACAGGTCGCGTGCCCCGGCATCGCCAGCACTCGCGGCGGCGAAGACATCTCCCCACGGCTTGTCTCCGTACTTCGCGATCACTTTGGGTTTGCCCCACTCTTTAGCGTCACGAGCCTCCGCGATCTCCCACGAGTCATCTGTCACGATGAACCGATTCTTGCCGTCGCGACCGAGCAGCGCGATCTTCGCCACGAACGCCGCTGGACCGCCTGCGTTGGCGATCTCCACTTCGATGACGTTTTCGCCCGGCTTGAGCCGCGACTTGATGTCCGCTTCGGCCGGTTCGTTCCAGTTGTCCCCGGCCGCGACTTTCTCGCCGTTGACCCAGACGGTCATCACGTTGTCGCACGAGGCCTTGAGAAACGCGAACTGCGCTCCGCCCCGAAATGTCTTCCGCACGAAATACTTTTTGTTCGGATCTGCCCCCCAAATCCAACTCGGTGCCGGCCCGTCCGCGAAGACGTTCGACTTCGGTTTCTCGGATTTTTCCACCGGCTGACCGGCTGAGGGCGCGATCTCCGGTTTTTGCGTGAAGTGCTTGCCGTCGGAGGATTCCTGAGCGAACAGCGAGGCAGGCAGAATCAAAACGGCCGTCAAGAGCGACCAAGCTTTCGGAGAGGCAAATCGGGCGGGCATGTGAGGTCGATCCTTTCGCAAGGTGGGATTTGAAATCGGGCCGTCAGGATGATGAAACGACCACGGATAGTCGAGCGAACGAAGACCGGCGGGCGTCACCCTGGAGTTTGGCGGCCGCAGTTCGTCTTGTCTGGTTTGGCGGGTTGGCCTAGTTTCCCGCCGCTCCGTGGCGACGGAGCGAGACGACTTGTCGGACAGTTGGCGGAGGACGCAAGGATGCGACGCTTCGGGTGGTGCGTGTTGGCCTCGGCAATGTGCCTGGTTTTTTCGGGCTGCGCCATGATGCACGATTTTCGGCCGCATCGGTTGTGGCGTTTCAATCGCGGGCCGGCTCCCAGCACGAATCCGTTTTTCTCGGTGAGCGACCCGATCCCGCAATTGGGTGAGCCGGGCGAATTTCCCGATCCGGTCAACGCGACGGTCGAACCCGCCGGCGAGAGTCTGGCGGTGCAGTGACCGTGGGGCAGGTTTTCAACCTGCCTGTCTGCCTGCATGGGCAGGTTGAAAACCTGCCCCACGTCTGCAGCTTGACACGCTTGGAAATGGGCCGATAGGTTGACGACATTGATTTGCTCGCCTCGCCGGGCCGCCGAGTTTCCGGCAATGTCGTTATTCCCATCTTGATCGTTTTTCGTCCCGGCGTTTCTCCGACTCCTACGACCGATGCCGTGGCGGCGAGAATCCGCTGGTTCAAGGAACGCGACGTGGCAAAACCCGCGGCTTCCGACTATTTTGTTCGTCACTTGCGAGCGGTCTTGGGTTTCCCAAGTCCATTCCGTTGGTTCAGCGTCCAGAATGAAGAAACTGAATTGCCAGTTGACGCCGTCCAACACTCGATTCCGATCGTGACGGGACACTCGACGAACCTCCTTCGAAGCCTTCGCCTCATGCCTGCTCGAACTGTTCGCTGCGGATCGCTGTCTCACACCGCCCTGCTGTGCGCGTGGTGGCTGGTGGTCGCTCCTTTGGCGGTCGGCCAAAACGACAAACCCTCGACCAACATTCAGCCGGGCGATGTCCGTGCGGAAGGGGAAGACAAAGACAAACCTCTGCCCCCCGGCCAAATTCAGGATCGCCAAGTCCTGCCAGAGTGGGAGATCGACAACGAACTCTACACCGACGGCGATGAGAAGGAGTTCCTCCGAAAATACAAGACTGCATTTGAGAAAGCCCTGCAAAGCCCCGCACTGACAGACGACGAAAAAAAAGCGATCGACGCCGGAGCCAAATATCACATCTACCGCTTCACGATGAAGAAATATCGCGAAGAAGAAGCTCCTCCCGCCAAAGGTGCAGCCGGTCCAGCCAAGCCAGTGGCCGGTGCCCCCAAAGAACGCTTGCATGACCTCCGCAAAAGATTGCTCGATTTAATCAAGCTCTCCGCCAAGACGCCGGTCGCTCGCGAATACTTTTTGAAGCAGATCATGGAGCGCTGCGGCGAGTTGCTCGACAACAATTATGTCGTGCGGCAGAACATCATCCTGCTGTTGGGGCAACTCTCCTCCAGCTTTCCAGCCGCTGGCAAGAACCTCGAACCGACTCCGTATGACGCCGCCTACGCCGTGTTGCTGAAGGTCATCAAGGACGACAAGCAGCATGAAGCCTTGAAGGTGGATGCTCTCATCGGCCTGCTGCGGATGTGCCGAATCGGGTTTCAACAGACAGACCCCAATAGCGACAAGAAGCGCGCGGAAATCGCGATGGCGCTCGTGCCGGAACTGGCGAAGAAGACGACTCACTGGTGGTATCAGGCGCGTTTGGCGGAATGCCTTGGCGCAGCGGGCGTGACCTACGAACCGGCCAACAAGTCGAATCCCATTGTCCTGCAAGCATTGGCGGAGGTCGTCGCCGATGACAAACGCCATTTTCAAGCCCGCGTCGAAGCGGCCAAAGCGATTGGCCGATTACCGCTCGACAGCACGCTCAACATCACGCCGGTCGTCTACCACATCGTGAATCTGGGTTACCAAATCACTCAGGCAAACAACGCGAATCCCAAGAAAGAACCGTGGGGAAATTATTTCTTCACGCCTCAACCGCAACTCGGATTCAGTTTGTATTACGCCTTTCGTGCCGAGAATGGAACCGCCCGAGTGGCCGGCGGCAAACGCAAGCCCGGCCTGCTGGAAGCGCTTCCAGCGACGAAGGAAGTCAGTGACGCTTACCAGCAGATCCTGCCCATGACGCTGCACTTCATCGACAACCCCGGCAAGCCAGTCCCGGCACCGCAATTGAACGGCATCGACGTTTGGCTGAAAGGTCATGTGCCCGCGAACAATCGCATCATGAGCAGTTCTCCCCCTCTGGGTGTTAAACCCGCAACCGCTCCCGCAAACGCCGCACCGCCGCAGGCTGTGCCCGCGACTGGTTCACGGTAGGTCATCCTTCCCTGGCGGAATGCTCGCCGAGTGTCGACTCCCCAGGGAACATCGACCCTGCTGGCTAAGTTGGGGCCGACACGATGACCTTGCTCGGTCGGACAACGCGATCGTGCAAAACGTAGCCGCGTTCGACTTCCATCAACACTGTCATTGGCGGATGGTCGGCGCTCGGCATCTGCGTGATTGCCTCGTGCATGTTGGGATCGAACGGCAGGCCGACTCCGGCGATCGCTTTGGCATCATTGCGGGCGAGTATCTCCTCGAATTGCTTGAGCGTCATCTCGACTCCTTTGGTCAGATCTTCGAGCTTGCCCCCTTTCTGCGCCGCTTCCAGCGAACGGCGCAGATTGTCGAGGCCCGGCAGAATGTCTCGAATCACCGGCAGCGCAGCGTACTTTGCGGACTGCTCGGCTTCGCGCTGCTGGCGTTTGCGAAAGTTTTCGAATTCCGCTTGGACACGTTTC
This sequence comes from Candidatus Kuenenia stuttgartensis, assembly GCA_945904015.1. Taxonomy (GTDB): domain Bacteria; phylum Planctomycetota; class Planctomycetia; order Planctomycetales; family Planctomycetaceae; genus SXKJ01. The sequence continues at coordinate 5,228 of CAMDPK010000201.1, forward strand.
CAACTCTCGAAGAATTGGTCGCGTTCGTTCTGCAGCGCAGCGAAGACGGCATCGGCCGAGTCGTTGGAAGCCACCGCTTCCGCAACGGCGGCGGCGACGTCTTCAGGATTGGAATCAGCATTCGTTGGCATTTGATTTTCGTCAGGCATGATTTTTCATTTGGAGTGCGGTGTGTCAGCACCGCTTTGGATCGTTGGAATGTAAGAACGCCATCTAAAAAGCGGTGCTGACACACCGCACTCCAAAGCTACGAATTCTCTCCTGTGAACCAGTCTTTGACTTTGTCGAAAAACGTCGAGCGATGTTGGCTGACGTTGGCTTGTTCCAGTTCGGCCAGCTTCAGCAGCAGCTCGCGTTGTTCGTCGGAAACTTTCTTGGGGACTTCAATGTGAACTTCGACGAGCAGGTCGCCCGCTCGGCCGCCGCGCGGGTCGGGCATGCCGCCGCCGCGCATCCGAAACACCTCGCCGGAGTGTGTGCCGGCTTCTATGTGTTGGTTCTTCTTGCCATCGAGCGTCGGGACTTCAATGTCCGCGCCCAGCGCCGCTTGCGAGTACGTGATCGGCACATGGCAGATCAAGTCTTGGCCGTCGCGTTCGAAGAGGTTGTGTTCTTTGACGTTGATCTCGACATACAGATCGCCGCGCGGCCCGCCGTTGAGTCCTGGTTCTCCTTCGCCTCGCAAGCAAAGCGACATGCCGGTATCGACTCCCGGTGGAATCCGAGCATCCAGCCGCACCTTCTCGACCTTGCGGCCAGAGCCACTGCAATCGGCGCACTTGTCGCGGACGATCTTCCCTTCGCCTCGGCAGGCGGGGCAGGTGGTTTGGACTCGGAAGAAGCCTTGCGACTGCACGACTTGGCCTTGCCCGTTGCAGTAATCACACTTCGCGGCCGTCGATCCCGCCTTGGCTCCGGAGCCGTTGCACGTTCCGCAGAGTTCTCGGCGTTTGATCTCGATCTCTCGCGAGCAGCCTTTGGCCGCGTCGAGCAGATCAATCGTCAGCGACGCCTTGAGGTGGTCCCCTTGAGTCGGTCGTGGCCCGCCGCCGCGACGACGGCCGCCGCCGGAGCCAAAACCAAAACCTTCGAACAGGTCGCCGAACATCTCGAAGATGTCGCCGACGTCCTGGAATCCGCCTCCAGCGTGGCCGGTTCCTTTGACGCCGTCGTGGCCGAAGCGGTCGTAGCGTGCCCGTTTGTCGGACTCGCTGAGCACCTCAAACGCCTCGGCCGCTTCCTTGAAGCGGCCAATGGCGGCCTCGTCACCCGGATTGCGATCCGGGTGATTGGCCAAGGCCAGCTTTTTGTAAGCCTTCTTGATTTCATCCGTGCTCGAGTCCTTTTTGACGCCGAGCACTTCGTAGTAGTCACGTTTAGCAGCCATCGTGGGCATGATGATTTCTAAGGACGAATTCCGAAACCCGAATGACGAAGGAAATTCGAGGGCCGAAATCCGAAAGGGTTGGTGTTAAGCGAACGGCGGCACATCGACAGGAAGACCGACTCGCATGAAGAACCGGGCAAACGATTGAGCCAAGTGCTCACGGTAAGGAGGAAGCATTCGCAGGCGTGGCGATTGCTCGGAGGCCAACAACTTTGCAATCTCGATATGCACGCCAAATAACGAACGGAAGTCACAAACCAGAAGGTCCGTTTCGTGGCCGGGAGTTTCACAGCGGTTCAGCAGGTGATAGCCGGGAAGACTGCCTCGGCGAAGTTCCTCGCGGCCGCGCTTGCTGCGAAAGAATTCAACGTCCACCGCGAGGTGTTCGAGAGGAAAGACCGGACAGACTTGGATGATCTCCAGCTTGTCATTGGCCAAGTCGCACGATTGGCTCAGGATCACAACCGTGGCTGGATGACGGTCAATTTCGTTCGTGGCCGTCGGACGAAAGATCGGACAGTCGAGCAGGAAGTCGCCTTGTTCCAAAACGTCTCCGTCGGCCAGGCCGTACCAGGGATAAGTCTCACTCATCTGGCAATTCCTCCGGCAAGATCACGCACGGGCGCAGTGGGCCACCGTCCTTGACCACGGCGTTCACGGTTTCCCAGCGGAACGGCCTGCGAAATGGAGGAACGTCTTGTTCGATGTCTATGTCGTCGATCTGCACCGGATCAGGAGTCAATCGCGGCCGGTTCTCGTCTTTAGCTGGCAAGTCATCCAAGACGACCATGACGCGCCGCCCTTCCAAATCGACCAGCGATTCTTGAAAGCGAAGCTGCCCGTTCGTCACTTCGGCGGGAAAGGCTCGGCGGACCATGATGGACTCCTGCGGGATTGGGTTTCTTCTCGACGGCTAGCATAGCCGGACTCGCGAGTGACGTTAATTCGAGCTTATTCATCGGATGGTAATTCACCAGCGCGAAGCAATTTCTGGCCGAGTGCCCGCACCCGAAGGATGCGGACTTCCGATTCCACGATCGTGAAGATCAGCCGATACCGGTTGCCGTAGCGCGTTTTGAAATAGGTCTCCCGAAGATCGCGTTTCAGTCGATGAGCCTCGCGGGCTGCGGCACAACCACTTGCATCGTCTGACAGCCGTTCCAATCGGGCGCTCAGCGAGGAATACCAATTGAAAGCTCCCTTCGCGGATCGCGCGAGCAACCAACCGAAGATGTCGTCGACGTCGGCTTTCGCGGACGTCACCAGCCGAACCGAATAAGTCATGATGGCAACGAGACCTCATGAGCGCGGTGGCAGTTGGTGTTTCTGGCGAAATTCGGTGTCGAAGTCTTTCCATGGGGTGCCGTGATCGCCCGTGTCCATTTCGTCCAGAGCCTGCTGGATCGCCGCGCAATCGTCCTCTTCATTGGCCGTCAACAGCGATTGCCATTCATCAAAGGCGTCCGCCGTCGATTGGTCGGTGACGATCAACCGCACGCGTGTGTCGGGCTTGAGTTCAACGGCTTCCGTGGGGCGGAACACCTTGCCGTCGAATGTGGCTTCCAATGTTTGGCTCATGGCTTTCACTCCTTAAGACAGGCTCACAAATCTCAGGATAACCGCAATCGCAGACGTCGCCCACTGGATGCGTTCGGCGCGGATCGACTTGGCATGGGTGTTGTTTTTGTCCCGTGAGGGACATTTGAAAATTGCCCAGCACGTCAGTGCTGGGTTTGAGGTTGTTCAACGGATTTGAGTCCCGTCAGGGACGGCAGAGATTCTTGTGGAAAACTTCTGTCGTCCCGATCGGGACTTCACGTCATTTCTCGCTCCTTGACCCAGCACCGAGGTGCTGGGCGATTGTCGGCCGTCCCTAACGGGACTGACACACCTCGCTGCAATGGCAACCGTGGGTTGAAACCCACGGCAACCATCGGTTGCCGCTCTACGGCAGGAACGTGCGCTATTCAACTTGAGGCAGTTGGTTGAGGGGGATATCGTGTTTGAATGATCGAGCCAATTCGTGAAGTTGATCCAGGCGAGCTGCGGTTGCCGCCCAGCCGGATCGGCGGGGCTGATCTGTGGAAACTCCAACAACAGATTCGTCGGTTCGGTTCGTCAAAGGATGGGATGCCGCCTCTCTTTGTTCTTGAAGATCCAGACGGAGTGCTTGAAGTTACCGATGGTGTCACGCGAGCTACCCGAATGGCGAAGCTCGCACCGGGAGAAACCGTTCCGGTCATTGTGGTGGGGCGATATCGCCGGAGCCGTGCCAGTTCCCCAAGTGTGAGAGATCGAATATGAGCAACAACGACACTCGTGCGGAATTATTCTCCTCTCTGGAAGAGTTGTCCAAACTCGTCCCTGAGATGCGGGCTGGTCAACTGATGGCGGCCATCGGGGAGTTGTGCGCGGACCTGCATGGTCGTGGGCTGTGGGATGCCGACGATGCCGAACTCCTGGAGGCTGTGTGGCAGTTTCGCCGAAATTTTGAGGCTGCATTAGCTAACTCCGCGACAGCAACTGTGAGTTGAAACCCACGGCGACCATCGGTTGCCGCTCTGCGGCAGGAACAGCGGTGGGCGGGAGCCGGATCGACTTGGCATGGGTGTTGTTTTTGTCCCGTTAGGGACATTTGAAAATCGCCCAGCACGTCAGTGCTGGGTTTGAGGTTGTTCCACGGATTTGAGTCCCGTCAGGGACGGCAGAGATTCTTGTGGAAAACTTCTGTCGTCCCGATCGGGACTTCACGTCATTTCTCGCTCCTTGACCCAGCACCGAGGTGCTGGGCGATTGTCGGCCGTCCCTAACGGGACTGACACACATCGCTGCAAAGGCAACCGGGGGTGGAAACCCACGGCGACCATCGGTTGCCGCTCTGCGGCAGGAACGATGGTAGGCGGGAGCCGCAGCACTCCAGGGTTTGGTCGCGGAGTCCGCCGCGGCGGATTGATGGTCGCCGTGGGTTTCAACCCACGGGCGAGGTTGGGAATCGGGATGGTCTCGTCGCGGAGCGACGGTGGAAGGGTTCAATCGTCGCTCCGCGACGAAACGGGGTGTTGGGGTTCGGCAACCGTGGGTTGAAACCCACGGCTACCATCGGTTGCCGCTCTGCGGCAGGAACAGCGGTAGGCGGGAGCATGCCCGACTTGGCCGCACAAAGTTTGAGGCAAGCGAACGCCGTCATACATCATTTTGTTTGTGTCCGCCGTCGCGCCGCTGCTCGCCTGCTGCTCACCAGATCATGAGTAGGAGGGAGCGTACCTGGGGACTCCCGTTCAATGCTTTCGTAATTCGCCTGTCGTTCAAGAGTCATATTTGCCATGTCTAACCACAACTGGTACGTCACAATGAGGTTGTTGCCTCTGCTTTTCGCTAGCTCGCGAATGGCTCTGTTTCCAAGGTTGTCGATTTCGGCAACACGAATAGCTTCTTGTAGATCGGTAACACAACCATGCAGATCGCCGACGTTACTCTTGGATGCGGAGCGCATCGAGTACAGATGCGTATTTTCTGGATCGAACGCAATTGCCTTGTCGAAGTCATCTATCGCATCGAGATCAAAGCCGAGCGACGAAAGGCACAAACCGCGCTTCCCGTAAATGTCGGCATCCTCGAATCCAAGGTTGATGGCTATATCAAAACAAGCCACCGCCTCTTGATGCTGTTTATTGGCAAAGAATTCCGTGCCTAAGTCAAAGCCACGACGGGCGACTAGTCGGCTCTGATTAGACTCCGACGAAGCCGCAGTGGTGGGTGCAGGCACCGTGAGTATTTTCGCCATTCGATCAAGAGTGTTTGAGAGAAGTAACATTCGCCAAAAGAGCCATCCGATGCCGAATCCGATCGCAACTTCGAGTGCCACGAGTCCGCCATGTCCGTTCAACGCACTCGCAATGAAACACATCGGAATGAGTCCGAAGACAAACATTGTTCGGAATCGCGGTGATGCCGTGACTTCGATTGTTTCTCCTTTCGCATAAATGCGAACGACGGTGTGCCAACTCCAATTCGCGATGACGAATCGCTTTTTTGGATCGATCCCCCAACGTCCGAATTTGCTGAGATGGGCGAAGACGCCATCGAAATCCCACTTCGCCGAATTAGGAATGGCGATGGATGGCATCTTCAATCCGTCCTTTTCAAAGGCGGCAACCGATCCAGCTTGACTAACGGGACTTGTGAAATTGCTCGATGACTGCCTGTCGTTTCTCGGGCGAATCGACTTTTGTTTCCGGCCAAAGAAGGTCGCTGACAATGGAAGGGAAAATCATCTCGATAGCAGACTGAGAGCCGCATTGCAGTCCTGAATAACGGATGTTTGGCTCACGTCCGTAGAGCCGGAAAACTTCCCATTCTGCTGCTTGACCAAGCGGTTCCAAGCAGTCGGCGTCGAAGCAGGAGTACCGGGTCATCATGCCGAAGAATTTCCGCTTTGAGCATGTACCGTCAAATCTATGTGTCACCTTAAAGACGCTATCGCAAAATCGAAATGCGAAGTCGGCACCATCTGCATCAATTACCGACAGTCCTACGATCCTTCCGCTAGCGATCAACTGTCGGATCTCCCCAGTGAACTTTCGGTGCTCTTCTAACTCGGTGAGATAGAGCTGACCGTCCAAACTGAGATGTGAAAGCTCTCCGTACATGTTCGACTCCTTCGGTTTATGGGACGTGATACGAAACGAGCCACCCGGAATTGGGTGGCTCGCTGCGTTTCAATCGTTGCTCAAAGGCACGCGAGCGGCTATCGCACCGCGCCTTCGATCTTGGCTTTCTTGCCGCCTTCGAGGTCGTCGGTGCGGGTGACGCAGACTTGGGTGGTCAGCATCAGGGCGGCGATCGAGGCGGCGTTCGACAACGCGCTGATCACGACCTTCGCCGGGTCGATGATGCCGGCTTT
>CAMDPK010000202.1 GCA_945904015.1 Candidatus Kuenenia stuttgartensis
AGCTGCGTCGGCCACGTCAAAAGAAAAATCCCGGAAGCAGCTGGTCCCAGGGGGGCGAAGGACTCTGGCTACTTCCGGGAGGCGATTGCGAATTGTGTTGTCTTTGACGCTCAGAACTTGCTCATCACGTCCAAGGCGGGCGGACAATATGACTTCTCCAAAAACGGGTCAACACGACTTTTCGTGAATCCTGCGATTGTTTTCAGAAGCACTTTCGAGAGGCAAAAAATGCCGCTGAACGCCGCGTCCGCAGGGCAACAGGCCGCCATGACCGCGGTGGATATGGATGGTGTGCTGGCGATCGTTCCCGTCGGAGCGAGATTGACGGATTTCAGTTGGAAGGAAGTCAATGCGACGTTGCAACAACGCACCGACTTGCGCGCGATGGCGATTGTTTTTGGAGACCGCTGGCTCACGCAGCTCTTTGTCGAAACTTGGAACGAGTTGCCGAACCGATTGGCGTCCTTAGCCGTTCGCCCACCTTCCGAGATCAGCCTGACTTTCAACCGAAGTTTTGATTGGCGACAGGTCGCTGAACGGGTTCCGATCACGTTGACGGAATTCCCGTCGTGGTGGCATCTGGTGGACCTCGCGAAGCGTGGTCCCTGTGTCGAAGTGCGAATGATGCCCATCGAATACACGTCCGCGGCGGCGATGACGGCCGCGACCGAACGAGACGAGAGTTGGTTGCCGGAGTTGCTGTCGGTTCCGCCGCGTCGCGAGTTGGATTGGTTGTTTCAGGAGCTGCGTCTGGCGAGGTTGAGCGATCTGTGCGGCGATGTGGTCTCGCCGGCAGACGCGACCGCCGTGCTGGCCGGCTTGTGGTTGTTGCACGGTGACGCCGACGCGAGTCATCGGCAGTCGCAGTCGATTGAGGATGAAGGTCGTCACCGCTGCGGCAACTTCTGGCACGCGATCATGCACCGTCAGGAGCCGGACTACGGCAACTCGAAATATTGGTTTCGCCGAGTCGGCCAGCATCCGATTTTTCCGGAACTCGCCCGCCGTGCCGACGAGTTGATCCTGGCGGATGATTCGGAGGCGGCCGGTCGCTGGCGAACGAATCTCGGCACGCCGAATGGCTGGAATGCGCCCGCATTCGTCGATTGGTGCGAAGCGGCGGCTCGCGAGGGGGACGCCCGGCAGAGCAACCTGATCCGGCGCATTCAGTTCGTCGAGATGCACTTGTTGCTGCGGGCGTCGTTTGAGGACGCGACACGTTCGTGAAACGTCGCCAATTCCGCGATTGCTCCGAACAGTCGCGATCGGAGTTCGGTTGTGTGTGGAAAGATTCGGCGGCGGATGATGAAATCACCCGGCCCCGTCCAGCCGCCCGCTGAGGATCCTCAACGATGTCCGATTCCGACGTGAATCCCGATCGCTCACCCAACGAGGATCCGCCATCCACGCCGACACCGACTGCGCAAGGTGGCTCGACCTCGCCCAACCCGGTGCGACCAGCCGAAGTTCCCCACAGTCAAAGTGGAGCCCTCGAATCGACACGGATCTACACCGCACCAGCAACTCCCCAAAACTGGCACCTCGATCTGCGACTGGAGGATTTGAAATTGGATCCGCCCCGCAATGGTGGCTCAATTGGGCGGATGGAGCACTACGAGATTCTGGGGTTCGTCGGCCGCGGCGCGATGGGTGTCGTGTTGAAAGCCTTTGACGAGCAGTTGCGCCGGCAAGTCGCGATCAAAGTCATGTCACCCGATTTGCTCTCGCGGTCGACGGCTCGCGAGCGATTCTTCCGCGAGGCTCGCGCGGCGGCCGGAATCAATCACCCCAACGTCGTCACGATCCATGCGGTGTCGGAGCATCGCGGCTTGCCCTATCTGGTGATGGAGTTCGTGGGGGGGCATGACTCTGGCCGAGCGAATTCATCAGCAGGCACCGCTGGCGACGCCGGACATTCTGCGGCTGTGTGTGCAAATCGCCGATGGACTGTCGGCCGCGCATCGGCAGGGAGTCATTCACCGCGACGTCAAACCCGCCAACATCATGCTGGAGGACGGTCTCGAACGAGTGAAGATCACCGATTTCGGACTGGCTCGTGTCGCCGTCGAGAATTCGGACCTGACCTCGTTCGGCGACATGGTCGGCACGCCGGCATTCATGTCGCCAGAACAAGTCGATGGCGAGTCGCTGGACACTCGCAGCGATTTGTTCAGCCTGGGCTGCGTGATCTACGCGATGGTCGCCGGCAAATCGCCGTTCCGTTCGGGAAACGCATTGGCGACGGCGCGAAAGGTCATCACCGAGCCGCACAAAAGTCTCCGAGAGGTCTCTCCTGATGTGCCCATGTACCTGGTGGAGATCACTGACCGACTGCTGCAGAAGAACCCCGCGGATCGCTACGAATCCGCCGAGGCTTTGCATCAGGATTTGATCCGTCGGCTGGCGGAAGAGCATCTCGCGGATGATGAAAGCTCGATCTTGTTGCGAATGTCTCGCGTTCTGTCGCCAGACTCCGGCTCGAAAGGCAGGCGAACTTGGTCGGCAATGATCGCCGTTCTCGTGGTCGTTGTGGCGGCCGTCGAGGGCTTTCGGATTTGGCAGAACGGCCGAACTCCGCAGGCCGAGACGACGAAGTCATCTCCGGACTTACCACCGACGAACGCGGTGCAGCTTGTGTCCGTCGCGGCGGATGGCTCCGCAGACGTCCGCAGTTTGACCGATGCCTTTCGCCGAATTTTGCCTGGTGGAACGGTGCGAGTCGTCGATGCTGCGCGCTATGAATCCCCAGTGCGAATCGATTCGGCGGATCTGTTTTCCAACATCACCTTGGAAGCCACTGCCGGAGCGACGCTCGCCACGGCGCAGGGAACTGGAACTCCTGTGCTGAGCATTCATGGGACGCCGGGTGTTCGCATCCGCGGTTTCACTCTGGAGACCTCCGGAGCGCAACACGCCATCGAGATCACCGGGGCCTGTGCGGGACTCGTGATCGAGGACTGCCGGTTGCGAACCACGACGCCGCAGGAAGCCGTTCTGACGATGATGTACCTGCACGGCGCGGCGGCAGGCGACGAAGAAGCTCCCATCCAATTGCGAAATCTACGAATCGAAGCGGGCGGTGTGGGGATCGTCGTGGGGGGACACGAAGAAGCCGAGCCAGTGAGTCATGTTGTGATCACGGGCTGCCAGATTCGCGGAGCGACTCGCGAATATGGAGTGCCGCTCGTGTTGATGACGTCGGTTCGCGAGATCGTCGTGACCCGCAACTTGCTTTCGACGGGCACATCCGGAATCAATCTGGCATTTGCCGAAGCACAGCGTGCCGTGGGCGTCGAAGTCTCGCACAACACCTTTCACAATCTTGGACAATTCCTGGGCTTACCCGCTGCACCCGACCAAGCCGTTCGCTTCGAGTCCAATCTGGTGGTCGAATCGAGTGCCTTGTGGAGCAGCGAAACGACCGCAGCGACGGTCGCGAATGTTCGTGACTGGTTTCACAACAATTGGTGGGAGCGCAATTCGGGAGACGTCAACACGACAATCAGCGAAATTGCACGCGTGGTGGCTTACGTCCCGCTGCGCTCGCGCGAGTGGGGTTCCGCCGAATTCTTGACTCCTGCCAGTGACGCGCCGTCGGACTTGCCGGGACGCTTCAGCCAGCAGCAGTCTTCTCGATCTTCAGGACCGCCGAGTTCCGGCAAGCAGGAGTGATGACTTTGCATTCCTAGTTGAATGACACGGAGGCCGAGCCAGATTCCTTCTCACATGAGGCACACCACGATGAATGGGTTCGAAAAGTTCGAGGCGAAACGGCGGCAGTACCTGCAACCTCCCAGCGGTGAGTCGGAATTGATCGGCTACCCGCTGACTTACCCCCTGGGTCAACAGCGACCGGGGTTGGCGAACGGAAATCTCTATGCTCCGTACTTTTTCCAGAACGGTGGACCGTGGACGTCCGGCGGCCTGGGAGGACCGTGGACGTCGGGTGGTCGTGGCGAGGTGGGTGCCTCCGGTGGTGCCCCGGTCGGTTCGCTGGCCGCGAGAACGGTTGCGGCCGGACAGCCGCTGCGCGTGATCCATGTCACGACCTGCGCGGCTCAGGGCGGGATCGAGCAGTGGTTGCAATCGCTGATCAAATTCGCGGACCCCGCTCGCTTGAAGTTCGTCCGCTGCGTCGTGACCAGCGACTATGTCGATCCGCACATAGCCAAGTCGTATCGCGTCCCGTTGGAAGTTGGCGGCCGCGACAGCGTGGTGCGCGCGTGCCGCGACTGCGATGTGCTGCTCGTGTCCGATTCGGCCGGCATCGTGGAGTTTGCTCACGAGATCAAACCGCCGCTCTGCGTGATGGTGGCTCACGGCGACGGTCACTGGACCCGAACGCGACTGGAAGGGATGCGTCCGGCAGTGAATCATGTTGTGGCTGTCAGCGACTTGGTCAAGAAAGTCGTTTGCCACGGTTTTCCCACCACTGTGATTCACAACGGCGTGGACGCCGGCCGACTGGCCGCCTCGATGGGCCGCGATGCCGCGCGGGCGAAGTTTGGATTTCAAAAGGACGACTTTGTCCTGGGTTGGGTCGGCCGATTCTCGGAAGAGAAAAATCCGGCCGCGGTCATCGACGCGATCGAACGATTGCCGCCGAACTTCAAAGTTTTGATGGTCGGCTTCGGCTACTTGCGAGCGGAACTGATGGATTTGGCCAACGAGCGAATCCCCGGACGATTCGCGTTCGTTCGTCGCGATGAGTACCTGGGCGACGTGTACGGCGCGATGGACGCCTTCTGCCTGACCTCGTTCAGCGAAGGCTTTGGCTTGGTGCTGGTCGAGGCGATGTTGAGCGGCCTGCCGATCGTGAGCACGCCTGTCGGACTCGTCCATGACGTGGTCGTCGATCGCGTGAACGGGCTCGTGGTGGATGGCGAGCCGGACTCGATCCGCGACGCCGTGCTGCGACTCCAGCAGCATTCGACTTGGCGGGAGGGATTGGCTCACGAGGCTCACCGCTGGGCGGATCAACACGGACACGCCTCGAAGATGGCTCAGGGCTACACCGATTTGTTGTGGTCGTTGTGGGATCAACGCGCCGCGAAATCCCACAAATCAGCCGCAGGGCGCTAGCCCCGGTTGTTTGGCCAGGAACCGGGGCTAGCTTGGATTATTCACCACGGATCACACAGAGTTCACGGATTATTCGGGGATGAAAGAAGTTGCGCCGAGAATTCGCCATCAGTCGTTTCGACAGTCTGTTTTGCTGTCACGCAATCAAGATCCTGCTGATTCCGTGACATCCGTGTGATCCGTGGTTCCTTCTTGAATAATTTGGGCTAGCGCGTTCCGGCTGATTTGATTTACGGGACAGAGCCTAGTCGGCCGCAGTCAATTGCTCAGGAGAGATGAGAGATCATGCCGATTGGTGCTGTCCCCGCCGTGTCTCACATTGCCGCTCAGGTGTTGATTCGCCGGCCGAGCCGAGTGCTGGACCTCGGCATGGGCACCGGATTTTACGGAGCCGTCGTGCGGCAATGGGTCGATGAAGGGGTCGCACCGTGGCGCACCTGGCTGGCCGGAGTCGAGGTCTTCTCGGAGTACCGCAATCCCTTGTGGGATCTCTACAACGTCGTCTATGGCATGACGATTGAAGAGTACCTCTCGAAGCATCAGGAGCAATTCGACTGCGTGCTGTTCAATGATGTGCTGGAGCACTTCGATCACGCCATCGGCGAGTCGCTCCTGCAATATCTCCCAAATCTGGTCGCGCCCGGCGGAGTTCTGTTCGTCAACACGCCTGCCAAGTTCTACGCCCAGGAAGCTGCGCACGGCAACGAGTTTGAAAGGCATCGTTCGCTGTGGACCGCGGACGAAATCAGGGCTCTCGGTTACGAAATGTTGCTGGACGGAACCGAGTCGCAGTTCAGTTGCTTTCCGACATTGCTCGCGTGCTGGCAAGCTCCGGCTTGAGGCTGAGCCTGAGAAATGGGAGTCAAATCGGCCATGAAATGGTTTGTCGACGAGGCCCGTGAATTCCCCGAATGGCGGCTTTTTCAGGATGCCTCCACGCAGACTTACTTGGAGCTGACTCCGGCTCGCGAGTGTTTTGTCGGCCGCTTGATCGGCGAACTGGATTGCACGGACTCACCGGCGGAAGCGGATTTCTTTCTCGTGCCGTGGCTGTTCAACGTGCTCGGCGTGGGAAGCTCGCCCTGGTATCTGGAGCAGATGATTTCGCAGGTGTTGCGATCATTGCCCGCGTTTGAGAAGTCGGCTTCGCGGCATGTGCTCTTTTTTCTGGGAGACATTTCGCATCTTCCGGAGTGCTGCTCACGCTCGGCCGTGTTCATGCCCAGTTGCCGACGCGGCTCCGGTGCGTTTGCCTTGCCGTACTTTGCCGAACCGCCAGATCGACCGCCTCGGCCGATCTCCGAATGCGCGTTCGATGTCGGTTTTCAAGGAGCGACGACGACCGGTGGCGGGCTGCGCGAGCGACTCGTGACGGCGCTGCGGTCTTCGTCGCGGTACGCCGTCGACTGCTATCCGACGGCGGGATACCTCTACACGACGCATGATCTCGATGCTCAAGTCCGGCTCACGGCACGGTATCACGACCATCTGGACCAGTGCCGATTCATCGCCTGCCCGCGCGGAGATGGATTGAGCAGTCTGCGATTCTTCGAAGCTCTGGCTTGGGGCCGGATTCCAATTCTCATGGCCGACCAAACCGCGTTGCCGTTGGAAGACATCATCCCGTATCACGAGTTCGTCGTTCGCGTTCCCGAAGCGGACGTCGAAAATTGGGAAGCGTGGTTGGAGGAATTCATCGCCGCTCACCCCGATCTGGAGCGTGCGTCTCATTTGGCCGCAGAAACGAGCCGGTCCTGGTTCACGATTCCTGCATTGCACCGGCTGGTGATGAACTGCCTGATGTCTCGCTAATTCCATAGAGCCTGTCCAAGAACTATGTCGCGTTTTGTAGGGTGGGACCAGCGGCGCTCCGTCGCGCCGGCCCACCATCAGCGGACCAACGCCGTCAATGAACGCGAGATCGGTGGGCCGGCGCTCGAAGCGAGCTTGTCCCACCCTACTGAGTTGTTCTTGGACGAGTTCTTAGCCCGATCCATCGAGCATGTCTTCTTCGTTCTTCAGCAGTCGCCGCAGCTTCTCGCGGAGTTCCGCGCGGCCGCGATGGATGCGGCTGCGGACGGTGCCGATCGGACACTTCAGCAGCACGGCAATTTCCTCGTACTTCATCTCTTCCATCTCGGCCATGACCAGCGGGATGCGGAACTCTGCGGTCATCTGCGCGAGTGCCTCGCGGACGATGTGTTGCCGCTCGGCTTGTTCCATCGGCTGGTCGGGCTGCATGTCGCGGCGCGGGTCGGTTGGTTCGAGACCGATGCGTTCCTTCGTCGCCTCGATGGATGCTCCGAGAGAGCGGTTCTTGCGGCGGAAGTTGACCGAGGCGTTCATCGCGATGCGGAACAACCACGAATAAAACTGCGAGTCGCCTCGAAACGTCGCCAGCTTCTGAAACGCCAGCACGAAGGCCTCTTGAGCGACGTCCTTCGCGTCCTCCGCCGAACCGGTCATGTGGACGAGCGCGCCGTACAGCCGGTTTTGGTAGCGCGAAACCAGCTCGCCAAACGCCGACGTATCGCGTGCCAGTGCGGCGGCGATCAATTCCTGGTCACTGCGTTCGGCGCGAGGTTCGTCCAAGATGAGCAATGCGTCCTGCTGGCGAATGGGAGATTTCAAATCTGAGATTTGAATTTTCGTTGGGGCAGGATGCCAACTCCACGTCCGCCGTTCAACCCGGCGAGCGCCTCAACAGCGGCGGACGCAGCGTCGCCAGCCCGATTCCGCCGACCAACATCAACAGGCTGATCCACTGCGCGATTGTCAGCGACGTCCCAAATTGGCCCATTTCGTCGCCTCGCAGTCGCTCGATGAAAAACCGTGTCACCGGATAAGTCAGCAGAGCCAGCGTGACCACGGAACCGTCGCGTGCTCGGATCGGGTAGTACGCCAGAGTCAGCAGGCACAGCAGCACGCCGTCGATGACGCTGTAAAGCTGAGTCGGATGAATCGGCAAGCTGGCGGTCGCGTCGCCCGGCAAGAACCCGCGCTGCAGTTGAGCTTTGAACGGCACGCTGTCCACCGGGAACTCGACCGCCCAAGGCAGCTCGCACCGATCTCCGAAGCAGCAGCCGTACAAGAAACAACCGAGCCGTCCAAACGCGATCCCCAGAAAGATCGACGGCACGATCAGATCGCCCAGCTTCCACGCCTCCAGATTTCGTGAGCGGCAGAACCACCAATAGACGACAGCACCGGCAACCAAACCGCCGTACAACACCAAGCCGCCGTCCCACAGACTGATCGCCGCGACGAAGTAGTCGCGAGCCGACTGACAGTTGGCGAAGACTCGGTCGCCATGTTGGATCAAATAGAACAGTCGCGCGCCACCAACTCCGGAGATCAGAAACAGAAACGTCAAATCCCAAATCGTCTCCGGAGGAAAGCCGACCTTGGTCGCTCGGCGAGCGGCCAGCAGCGTCGCGAAGACAAAGCCCAGGCACATCATCAGCCCGTAACCGAAAATCGGAATCCCTGGATTCGGACCGAACCGCGCGGCGATGCTCGGAGCCAACACGATCAACGCGCCGAACACGCCGTAGGTCACGAGATCGCCCGCAGGCGGAGGTCCAACTCCGGCGCGACGCGCTCGAAACGCGAGGAACAATCCCACCGCCAGCCACACGCCGAACAGCAACCCGAAGCCAAACACCGGCAGCTTGCCGAGCGGCCCCAAGTCGAGCGATCCATCGAGCGGAATGCGGAACAAAATCGGCCGCATGTTTCTGCCATCCTAAACCCCGCCGACCTTGTGTCGGTGGCTCGCGGGCTTCTGCACTACGCCGATCACGAGTAGTGCAGAAGCCCGCGAGCCACCGGGGCAAGCCCGGTGGGGTAAAAACCGATCTCAGGGAATCAACAGGTTGTCGATCAACCGAGTTGGTCCCACGCGAGCCGCCACCAGCGCGACCATGCGTGGTTGCGGTTCGCTCAACTCGACCAACGAGTCCGGATCGGCGATCGTCGCATAATCGACGGCGACGCCCGGAGTCTGTTCCATTTCCGCTCGCATGGCCAGACGAATTGCGTCGAGGTTTGTCTCACCCGCCCGCACCTTCTCGCGAGCCAGACACAAGGCTCGATGCAGCGACAGCCCCGACGCTCGTTCGGTTGGGCTGAGGTACGCGTTGCGGCTGCTCAAAGCCAGGCCGTCGGGGTCGCGCACCGTCGGGCAAGTGACAATCTCGGTCGGCAGGTCGAGATCGCGGCTCATACGGCGGATGATCGCCTGCTGCTGAAAATCTTTCTGTCCGAAGTACGCCTTGTCCGGCTGAGTCAGATTCAACAGCTTGGCGACGACGGTCGTCACGCCTCGAAAATGGGTCGGCCGAACGGCTCCCTCCCAGCGGGCCGTCAGCCCATCGACTTCAACGAACGTCACAAACCCGGTGGGGTACATCGAACTCAAATCGGGATGAAACAACAGGTCGACTCCCGCCGCGCGGCACTTGTCACGATCCGCCTCAAACGGTCGAGGATATTTTTGCAGATCTTCCGTCGGCCCAAATTGCGTCGGGTTCACGAACAGCGTCGCGATGACGAAGTCGCATTCCGCACGAGCTTGCTGCATCAAACTGACATGCCCAGCGTGCAGCGCGCCCATCGTCGGCACACAGCCAATGAGCTGGCCAGCATGTCTAGCCGCAGCGACGCTGCGACGCAGCTCGGCGGAATCGGCGGTGATCAACATCGAATGCGGCAAAGAATCGGCGGACACGCAGGTGGACTCCGAAGGGTTCAATGAAAACCGTACCGCGACCGTTAGGGAGTGGCCCAGCGGCGGCCGCTCCCTAACGGTCGCGGTACGGATGAAACGAATGTCGCGAAATTCTATTGGCGTTGCAAACCGCCGAAAGGCCCGCGACGCTGATGTCTGGCGACGAATCCGTCACCTCTGGGAGTTGTCCGAGATGAACCTCAACCGATCACGAATCAACAACCAATCGGGAATTGTGATCGCCAGGCGAATTCTGACGACGGTTCTCGTGGTCTTGGGAATGCTCGCGTTGCCGGAGTTCGTGTCGGCTCAAACGTCCGCCAAGTCGAACGGCAAAGAGAAGGGCAAGAAGGCGGAGTCCGCTCAGCCAGTCGGGCCGCGAGATTATCGCTCGGCAAATTTTCTGGTGCATACCGACTTGCCGGCCGACGAAGCCAACGACTTGCTCAAGCGGTTGGAGACGATGCTGACGTTGATCTCGAAGTATTGGGGCAAGCCGAACAAGCAGGCGATCGAGATGTTCGTGGTCCGCGACTTGGATGTCTGGCCCGCAAATTCCCTGGAGCCGCCCGGCCGTGAGTCGATCCAGCAGCGAGCGGGCATCACCATCACGAGCGGTTCGGTGAATCGGCAGACGGGCCAGTTGTTGGCCGCCAAGTCGCGAGTGTACGCGATCGCTGATCGAGGCGTACCGCAGCATGAAGCGGTCCATGCGTACTGTCACCAAACGTTTGGCCGAGCGGGGCCAACGTGGTACGCCGAAGGCATGGCCGAGATGGGGCACTGTTGGCGCGAGGGGGAATCTCGTGTGCATTGTCTGCCCCAAATCGTGAAGTACTTGCGGAGCGTCGAACCGAAGCCGCTCCGAGCCATCGTCAGCGGTCGCGAACAGACCGGCGACTCGTGGCAAAATTACGCTTGGCGTTGGGCGCTCTGCCATCTGCTCGCGAACAATCCGAACTACTTCGACCGCTTCCGCCCGCTGGGACTGGGCATCTTGGCCGATCAACCCGACGCCACCTTCGAGCGCGTCTACGGTTCGATGTCGCAAGAGATCGCCTTCGAGTACCTGTTCTTTCTCCAGCACTTCGATCTCGGTTACGAGGTCACGCTGACCGCCTGGGATTGGAAAACCAAGTTCCGTCATGCGACCGCGGCGTTGCCCGTCACTTGCGTCATCGAGGCCAAACGCGGCTGGCAAGCGTCGCGGCTGCTCGTCAAAGCCGGCGACGAGATCGAAGTCACTGCCGAGGGAACTTGGAGTCTGTCGGCCAATGGTCCGGAGTTCTCTCCATTCGGTGCCGAGTTGCCATTCCCCAAACCGGACCCGGAAAAGCCCGCCAAAGTTCCGAAGGCCACGACGCCGAAACGAACTTCCAAAAGTGAAACCGAATCGCTCGAAGAACTGTCCAGCGTCAGACGCTACGATTCGCGGTTCAAACCCGGTCAATTGGTCGGAGTGCTGTTCAACGATTACGAACTGAGCGAGCCGTTCGCGATTCCTGCCGACGGAGCCTTCGTCGCTCCCGGAGAAGGCCAGCTCTTTCTGCGCTGCGAAGACGCTTGGAATCGCTTGGCCGACAACAAAGGCAAGGTCAACGTGAAGTTCAAACTGAAGTCGGACAAGTGAGTTCGCATGTCCGGCGAGCGGAGGGTGTCAACCCTCCGAGGAGTCCACTCGGAGGGTT
>CAMDPK010000203.1 GCA_945904015.1 Candidatus Kuenenia stuttgartensis
ATGAAGCGATCGACTCCTTGCACGACGGCATAGGTGTCGAACACGCCGCCGGAGCAGGCACAGGCTCCCATCGAGATGCACCATTTCGGTTCGGGCATTTGCAGCCAGATGCGTTGCAGCACGGGCATCATTTTCATGACGACTCGGCCCGCCACGATCATCAGGTCGCACTGCCGAGGACTAAACCGCATGACCTCGGCCCCGAACCGGGCGAGGTCGTACCGAGACGAGGCCGTCGCCATTAGCTCGATGCCGCAGCACGCGGTCGCGAACGGCATCGGCCAGAGACTGTTCTTGCGACACCAACTCGCCGCCGCATTGACGGTCGTCATGAACACGTTTTCGGGAAGTCCTACCGCCATTTGAAAACACCTTTCCGCCACGCATAGACGTAAGCAATCGCCAGCGTCGCGATGAACACGAGCATCACACCAAACACCGTCCCGCGCAGCTCGAACGGAATGCCGGGACTCGCGTGACCGAGATGCGTGGCCACGACCTTTGCCCCCTCTGCGGTGTGCTGCCCCTCGACGTACGCGCTGACGGCCCACGGGTAGAGAAACAGCAACTCAACGTCGAAGACGAGAAACAGAATCGCGACCAAATAAAACTTCACGTCAAACGGCTGCCGAGCATCACCGACCGGGTCCATCCCCGACTCATACGGCATCTGTTTGACGGCGGTCTTATTCTTCGGCCCAATCGTATGGGCGAGCACGAGGTTCGTGATCACGAACCCGACCAAGATGGCGATGAAGACGAAGATCGGCAAAAAAGTCACAAGTTGGCCGGACAAAACAGATTCCTTTCGACTTCACAAGCCTCAATTCGCCTAGCACACGACGGCGGAAACGAGTTTTGAGGGACAGCCGGAAAGAAGTCAAGGAGGCTCTTCCGAGCGCGAGAAGAGCATTGATTCCGGCCGATCGCCGTGAGCCGATGGCCGTGATACGGTTTTTGGGTTCTTTGGAAAAACGGTATCACGGCCATCGGCTGTCGGCATTCGGCAGATGGCCGCGTCATTTCTTTTTGCCGGGCAGCAACCGGTTGAGTCCCTTCTGGAGTTCGTTCTCCAGCAGATTTTCGACCGGGGCGGTGAGAGCGTCGCGAGCAAGACTCTCGAAGACTCGCAAGTCGAGTTGCGGTGATGTCAGCGAACCGCGCACCGGTATGCTCAGCGACTTGCCGCGCAGGTTCGCGAGCTGTTTGTTCTGCGCGATCCATTCATCACGCACGGGAACCTCGACGACCAACTCCAGCGACTCGTCCAGGCCGACCGAGCCGCGCGTTTTCAGCGTCGCTTCTTTTGTGACGAGCGTCAGTCCCTCGTGATGCACGCGGCCGTTGACCAAACGGAAGGGAACTTCTTGTTCTGGCAGAGTCACCAAGACTCGCTCGCGGCCTCCGGGCGATGCGGATTGCTCGGCCAGTGACAACAGATCGGCCGGCTTCAGCGACTTCGATTTCGTCAGCGCTTTGATCCGATCGACGACCGCGAGGACTTGGTTGCCGAGCGGGCCAGAAGCGATCTGTGCCTGATGGACCGCGAACTTTCCAGCGACGTCACCAGCCGAGGGGTCGCTGACCGGCAACGCTCCGTTGGCGAGCACCACCGAGAACCGACCATCGACGCGAGTCGCATCGGCCATCAGCGGAGCGACGAATTTCAGCCAGCCGGCGCACAGTTCGGGAGACAGTCGCACTTTGTCGATGACCCGCTCCGATTGCAGCACGATCATCGCCGGAGTCCGATCCAGCCGCAGTTGCGAGTTCAGCCGCACCGTCCCTTCGTTGACCGAAATGTCGCGCAGCGCGAACACGCCGATCCCGTCCGTCAGCTTGCACGACACGTCACCCGCTCCGGCCGACAGTCCGTAGACGTTCGCCGATTGCCAGCCGAGTCCCGCCTCGCCGGTCATCGCTGCCAGCGAGGAATCGGACGGCGACGAGGTTCGCGAGACGTTCGACAGCCGACCGCCGGACGTCTGCGCCGGCGATGACAGCCGACCTCGAAGTGCGAACTTGCGGCGTTCTTGTCCGGCCAATTGCACGTTCTGCCGCAGCGATTCGCCGAGCCGTTGAGTCAGCCGCGCCCAGTCGCACGAGATCTCGCCGGTGACATCGACCAGCGGCGTCGCATTCAGTTCGTCGAGCTGTCCCGCGAGATCCACTTCGAGTCCGTCGGCGGTCAGTTTTGAGCCGCTCAGAGTCAGCGACTGCTTGGCCGAATCGAACGTCGCCTGAGTTGCCAGCTTGATCTCCGGTTCTTGCCACGCGGTTTCCCAGCCGGATTGCGTTCGGTCGGTTGGTGTCCCCAACGCGAATTTCTCGACGCGAGAATCCAGTGTCGCTTGCGTTGTTATGCCTCGTTGTTGCAGACGCAGCGAACCAGTCGCTTCACCGGCCACGAAGTAGCTCGGCTGTTGTTGGGCTTGAGTCTTCCAACGAGACACGTTTCCCAGATGCACGCGAAAGCGCGCGTCGCCGCTTGCTCCGGCGAGCGACCAGTCGAGATTGCTGACCGTCGCCGCCGCGGTCGTGCCGGTGAGCACCGTTTGCGGAGCGGTCCAGTGGTTCGTCGCCGTTTCCCAATGTCCCGCGGTTTCGAGTGACAGCTTCGGCTCCTGAATCAACCACTCCGGCCCGCGAGCTTGAAGTTGGTTGATCGCGACTGTCAGCTTCGTGACGTCGATCGCTCGTGAGTCAGCATCGACTTCCGCATGTGCCGCGAGTTGTCCAGCAACCTGCCAGTCCTCGATCGTCAGCACCGGACGCAGCCGAGCTTGCCAGGATTCGAGACCGCCGACCACGTCCGCGACCACACGCCAGTGAGCGTTCGACGACCACGCGATCGGCTCCGTCAATTTTGCGTCCAATCGATCCTCGCCGCTGATCAACCGCAGCGACGCCGACTCGACCGAGCGCAACTGTTGCGTGTCCGAGATGCGTGCCGAGGACGCAGCGACGATTTCGAGCCGTTCTTCACGCCACGGTGACTCGCCGCGCCGTTGCAGTTCGAAGCTCGTGAGTTCTCCCTTCACACGCAGATCGAGTTCGCCGCTGTCGTGTTTCATCAGCCGGAACGCGCTAGCGTCCGGTTCGGAACCGGGGCTAGCGCCCAGCGGCTGATGATCAGAAGCAAGACGACGTTGAATCTGTCCGCTCACGGCTAACTGCCCGCTCAGCCGTACGAGACCCCAATCGAAAAAGCGGCTGAGATTGTGATGCAACCGATCGAGGTCCGCATTCGCTTGAAACGTCGCGTCGGTCAGCGTCCCCTTCGCGTCCGCTTGAAGGAAATCGGAGCGGCAGGTCACTCGATCGAAGACAAATTGCTCACCGTCGCGATGCACGGACACGAGCGCTTCGAGCGGCACGTCCCACTCGACTCGCTTCCCATCTGCGACAGCCGACAGCCGCGCGATCTCGACCTTCCCCTGCAACTTTGGCGAGCCGTCTTGCGGTTGATTGCGCACGGCCACGCGGATCGATCCGCCATCAATTCGCGTCCCTTCGCGAACGGCCAGTGTCTGCGGCACGAGCGCGGCGAGCTTCGCGAGATCGACTTCGCCCACCACGCGAAACTCTTCGCGCCCGATTTGTCGCAGCGTGTCGTCGCTCGATGCGAACGACCAGACGGACATCGGCAGATCGCCCGACGCCGTCAACTCGCCGACTTCGGTGCGGAGTTCCGTCTCTTCGAGAATCAACCGATCGCCTTTCGTTGAGACGTTGCCGCGCAGGCTGACTTCGTCCAACCGCAGCCGATCCGCGCCCATGCCGTACAGTCCGGCGACGATCAACTCTCGCACCGAGACACTGCCTAGTCCCGTGACTTCTGAGCCGAGCGACATCCGCCAGTCCGCCGACAACGTGCCGGAGACTTCGCCGCGCGGCTGCCACCGCGCGAGCACCGGGTTGAGCCAATCCAGTCGCCAATCCTTCGCACGCACGAGCAACTGCCGTGAGCCGTCGGACTTCGACGTCGCCGCGTCGTCCTCAACTGGCTTGCCGAAATACGCCGCGAAGCGTCCCGCATCCACGTTCGATGCGGCCGATTTCGACGGCATCTCCGCGACCACCAACTCGATGCCGTTCGCGCCGCTCGTCAGCTTCAGATCGAACGACTCAATCGCCGACATCCGCTTCGATGCCGGATGCTCGAAGTCGATTCGAGCATTCACAATCTCCATCCGAAACGATGGGGCCGGCTCGGTCGAATCGCTGGGCAGAGCCGCCAACACATCCTCGATGTTCGAGCCATCCGCACGCAGCACGACATGCCCAGCCGGCTCGACCAGAGTGAACGTGCCGAGCTGACTCGGCTGAGTCGCCAACTGCCACAACGTCCGCTCGCCTCGTAATTCTTTGGCCGTGAGCAAAAGCTTCCCATCCGTGTCGCTGACTCGCAATTCGCGCAGCTCGACCGGCTTCAACCAGCCCAAAGTCGCCGCTCCCAGTTCAACACGGATCGGCATCCCTGCCATCGCCCAGTCGGCGACGCGCTGACGCAGGCTGGTCTGCGAAACAATCTCCGGAGCAAACCACGCTCCTGCCCCCAACGATCCCAAAAACAACAACGCGACCCATCGCCAACGGCGACGATGCGGAGTTGCTGCGGATGTGGATTTCTCAAGAACGTCTGAAACGGGTGCAGACATGACTTCGTGATTTCTGTGGTCGAAAAAATGAACCGTCCGCCTGCGGCGAACTCCGGGACCGCCAGCGGAAACATCGGCCATCCTTGTCGCCACAACCGCGAAATCCGGTCTGACCGCGCCGAGGTTCGCAGACTCCGCCGCGACTGTGAGCGTCGTGAGGATGCCGAAAACTTGGTCGCCATTTCTGGCTGGGCAAACTTCTCACGTCAGCGCCACAATGTGGTCGGAGGTTTTCATGCCGCTCCGTCTTGCCACGTTCAACGCGAACAACTTGTTTCAGCGACCCAAGGTGTTTCAGTTGGAGGGCTTGTCGACTGAGGCCGGCAAGGTGCTCGACGACTTGCAGAAGCTCGAACAACTCTTGGCCAAGGCCAGCTATGCCGGGTCGACCGGCACGGCCATCGTGGAACTCCTGAAGAAATACGAGTTCGACAACTCACACATCTTTCCAGCGGATCGTTGGTTCCAAATCAACGAAGTGCGTGGCAAGTTGTTCCGAGTGAAGTGGGTCCGTGTCGGGGCGAAGCCGAAGGCTGAAATCGAACTCGTCGCCGAAGGCTGCTCCGGCTGGATGGGCTGGGTCGAACTGGTTCGCGAGAATGTGAACGCCTTCAGTACAGACAACACGGCGCGCGTCATCCAAGCGATCAATGCCGACGTGCTTTGCCTGGTCGAAGTCGAAGACCGCCACACGCTCGACCGGTTCGATCGGCAGACGCTGAAGAGATTCAAAGCGTCATTCGGGCACAACCTGCTGATCGACGGCAACGACCCGCGCGGCATCGATATTGGGCTTCTCAGCCGGTTTCCAATTCGTTCCGTCCGCAGCCACATTGATGACGTGACGGCGATTAAGAAAGCCACGATCTTCAGCCGCGACTGCCCGGAATTCGAGGTTGATCTTCCGGATGGACGCACGCTGTGGGTGCTGGGAAATCACTTCAAAAGCCAAGGTTACGGAGTGCAAGCCGCGAATGACGCGAAGCGGCTGGCGCAGGCCAAACGAGTCCGCGAGTTGCTCAGCCGGTTCGACCTGACGCGCGACCTGGTCGTCGTGGCGGGCGACTTCAACGGTTCGCCGACCAGTGCCCCGTTGAAACCGCTGCTGACCACGCCCGGCTTGTTCGACGTGCTCAAATCCCCGTTGCACAACGGGCCGAGTTGGACGTATCACGACGGCCGGCAGCAGATCGACTACTTGCTGGTTTCGCAGCCGCTGTTCGAGCGACTGCAAGCCGTCGGCATCGAGCGTCGTGGTTTGTTTCACAAGACGAACTTTGGCGGCAAGTTTCCGCGCTTTCCGGAAGTCACGGACGAGGTCACTCAGGCCTCGGACCACGCGGCGGTGTGGGCGGAGTTTTAGATTTGAGATTTCAGGAGATTGTGTGATGCAACGGATTTCGCGCGCAGTGGTCGTGTCGCTGCTGGTGCTCGGCTTGTGTCGGTTGGGCGCGGAGGAACCGAAGGACGCGAAGTCGAAGGTTGCCAAGTCACCGGTGCTGGTGCGAGTCAACGGGCAGCCGATCACGGAAGCGGACCTCGACTTCTTTGCGAAGACACTCAAGCTGACGGCGGATGAGGTGCCGCTGCTGCGAGAGCCAATGATCGAGCGACTGATTGACCGGCAGTTGCTGCGAGCGTTTCTGGCACAGAAGAAAGTAGCCGCCGAGCCGCAGCGGATGGACCAACATCTCACACGGCTGAAGACGCGGTTGAAGGATCAGGGTGAGGATTTCGACAAGCTGCTGGCGAAGAGCGGCTTCACGGAAGACTCGCTGCGGCGGGTGCTGAGCTTGCCGCTGGATTGGGAAGCATATTCTCAGCAGATCGTCACTGACGCAAAGCTGCGCGATGTTTGGAAACAACGCCGGCACGAGTTCGACGGCAGCGAAGTCCGAGCGGCTCACATCGTCTTGAAGAGCGACGATCCTGACGCCGACGAGAAGACGCTGAAGGAACTTCGCCGCCAGATCGTCGCCAAGGAAATCTCGTTCGCGAACGCAGCCAAAAAATACTCGCAATCTCCGGCCGCCGAAGAGGGCGGCGACCTCGGCCGTTTCGGTTTTCGCGGCAAACTGACTGTGTATCCGCAAGTCGCGTTCGGCCTCAAAGTCGGCGAAATTAGCCAACCGTTCCGCAGCCAGTTCGGAGTCCACTTGCTGACCGTGACAGAGCGGAGCGAAGGGCAAGACAGCCTGGAAGACGCTCGGACGGAAATCCTGCAAGTGCTTTCGGCCGAGTTGCAGCGTGACGTGCTCGAACAAGAGCGAGCCAAGGCGAAGATCGAACGCGCGAAGCGCTGAATCACACGAGCGATCGCAGGTCGCGCAGTCCGATTTCTTCGCGGCTGGCAAACGGTTCGGCGAACGGCACGCCGATCGTCCAGCCCCAGTAGCGGGCCCGGTCGCGAAGTTCGTCCAGAATGGTCGGCGGAGTCTGTGGGCGTCCGATCACGAATTGGCTTTCGTAGCAGCGGATCGCATTCAGCTTGGCGTCGATGTGCGGTGTGATGTCGAATACGAACGCTGGCTTGGGATGAATCCGCAAATGGAGGCTGAAGAAGTACAGCATCTTCGGCGGCCAGTACGGCTCTCCCGGCATGTCTGACTTCGACAGCTTGCTCCAAAAACGAGCGTCATCGGCGAGTCGGCTGGCGACGACGTGATCGGGATGGGCGTCCTCCCAGTACGGAGCGATGATGATCTTCGGCCGCGTGAGCCGGAAGACGGACGCGAGTGCTCGGCGCGATTCGAGGTCGTCCTGCAAGCTGCGATTCGGCAAGCCGAGGTTCGCTCGCCAGTCGAGGCCGAGAATCTGCGTGGCCGTTGCGGTCTCGGCCGCTCGGCGTTCGAGTGATCCGTGCGGAGTCGGTTCACCGCTTGTGACGTCGATGACTCCGACTCGCAATCCCTGTTGACGGCAAGCGAGCAGCGTCCCGCCGACACCGATCTCGGCATCGTCGGGATGCGGTGCGACGACGAGCACGTCCAGCGGTGTGGAAGGGGCTTGCACTGCGGATTGGCTCCACCGATTGACTATTGGTGATTGGCTGTTGGCTAATGGTCAGGACCAATCACCAACTACCAATGCGGTTCTAATTCGTGTTGGCGGACGTGACAGGATGCGGAATGGCCTGCGGATCGTGAAACTCGATCCAGCGGCTCCAGGCGTATTGCCACTCCATCCACATCCGCAGGAACGACCACAACAGCCGCATCTTCGACAAATGGTCTGGCGACATCTTGTTGAGCATCTGCTGCGACGCCTGCGCGGCGGTTGTCAGTCCCCAGCGGTTGCCGAGTTCACGGCTCAGCCCCTCAGGCGAGAGATCGGGATTGGAGCCGTCACGCATCAGGCCGCTGGCGTCGGCAATGACGAACAGCTCGAAAAGCTGGCTGCGGTACGGCTCAAGTTCCAGGGGTTTCGTTTGCTGTTCGGCATCGAGGATCAGCGCGTCGAGGCGATTCAGCAGATCGGATGCGAGTGTCTGAGTCGGTGTGGCGGGCATGGTGAATGGCTCACGAGGATCAATTCGGAGCGGATAAAAGAACAGACTCCGCGAGAGCCGGCAAGCGTGCGGAGGACTTGATCGGTGGATGTGCGCAAGAAAATGCCCGACGTCTCGGCAACGTCGGACGAATTCGTAGACCGGACGGCTACGTCCGGTCGATCGTCGGTTCGGACGTGGGCGTCCGAACTACGGGAAGATGTAGATCAATCCCGTCCAGACCGCCGCCGTGTTGACTGCCGCGTGCGTATTCCACGGGACGCGGTAGTACTTTTTCGGAGCACATTCTCCGACTCGGTAGTAGCCGAGGTTGTACATCTTCTTGCAGACCGGATCGATTGTCATTTGGTACGGCAAGCCGGCCAATTGGACTCCGAAGCGAGCGACCGAAACAAACGGCTGCACGCATTCGTGATGCACATGGCCGTAACGTTCGAGCGCCGGGTCTTCAAAGTACAGCGGATTGTGCCACTGATTCGTCGCTTGCCACTGGTAGAGGCAGTCGGAGAACAGGCGATTGGAATACGCCGCGTCGCTCAATTTGTACTCGCTGGGACATTCGGGCATGTTGCCATTTTCATCCGGCTTGCAGGGCATGCCGTCCGGACGTGGGCACAGATCCCAACAGACCTCGCCCTTGATCGCGCTCACTGGCTGATAGTCGAAGAACGGCTGAATGTCGGAGATGCGTTTCAATTGAGTTGGGCTGGTGACTGGCTCCGGTACCGCGTCATCGGAAGACTGTGATTGAGGGTTCGGCAGCGCGGCGATGCGTTCCTCGGGCGGTTGAATCGATGCCGGGTCGGTCAGCGTACTCGGCAGTTCGAATTGATCCGTTTTCGATTTCAAGGGAGCATTTGGTGGAGTCGTGGAGGACTTGCTCACGCCATCCTGAAACGGATCGTCATCATCGACGACGTCACGGTAACGCTGCTCGGCGTCACGCTGCTTGAGACGATCGAGCGGTGCGTCGGCCTGTGCGAGTAGCTGGCCCGGCTTGCGACGCGCCGCGAGCCGGCTGATCGTGGCGCTTCGCGAATTCGCGTTCGGCAACGTCGCCTTCGCAGAGGTGGACGAACTCGGATTGGATTTGGAGAACAGATCGCGGACGCCCGCTTCGCTGACGGCGGCTCCGCCGAAGACGATCGCGAGGCTCAACACGCCGCTCGCAGCAACGTGGGGCAGGTTTCCAACCTGCCCGGCCAACATTGGCAGGTTGACAACCTGCCCCACGGTTTCAGAAAGAATCCTGAGCGTGCTCCGTCGTGTAGTTGGGTGACTCTTGAGTGATCGCGATGTCATGAGGATGGTTCTCCCTAACCGTCGCCGCTGAGATTTGAATGAACCGAGTTTTCGTCCGTAGCTCGGTGATGTTCGCTGTTCCGAGGTATCCCATGCCGGCTCGCAGGCCGCCGACCAGTTGATAAATGAAATTGCCGAGTTGACCCTTGTAGGCGACTCGACCCTCGACCCCTTCGGGCACGAGTTTCTTGCTTGCCGTCTTGTCGTCCTCACCTTTGTTCGTTGTCTGTCGATATCGGTCGGCCGAACCCTTCATCATCGCGCCGAGCGATCCCATGCCTCGGTACCGCTTAAAGCTGCGGCCTTGGTACAGGATCATCTCACCGGGTGATTCATCGAGCCCCGCCAGCAGACCACCCAGCATCACGACGTGAGCTCCGGCCGCAAGAGCCTTCGTCACGTCGCCGCTGTAGCGGATGCCGCCGTCGGCAATGATCGAAACATCGGTGCCGGCGACCCCTTTCGCCGCGTTGGAAATCGCGGTGAGCTGAGGCACGCCGACTCCGGAGATGATGCGCGTCGTGCAGATCGAACCAGGCCCGATCCCCACTTTGACGCCATCCGCTCCGGCTTTGACCAGATCCTTTGCTCCTTCGGTGGTGGCGACGTTGCCCGCCACGACGTCAATGTTCCAGCGGCGTTTGATCTCGCGGACGGTCTCGATGACGTTCTTCGAGTGCCCGTGAGCCGAATCCACCACCAGCAAATCCACGCCCTTGTCCAGCAGCGCCGCGGCCCGTTCGTAATCGAACACGCCGATTGCCGCTCCGACTCGCAACCGCCCGCGAGCATCCTTCGACGCTCCCGGAAAGCGAAGGGTCTTGTCGATGTCCTTGATCGTGATCATTCCCTTTAATTGGTAAAGGTCGTCAACGAGGAGCAGTTTCTCCACTTTGTTTTCCAGGAGTAATCGCTGCGCCGTGACGAGATCAGTGTTCTCGCCCGCCGTGACGAGCTTGTCCTTGGTCATCACGTCCGCGACGAGCTTGTCATTCGATTCGAGAAACCGCAGATCGCGTCGCGTCAAAATGCCAACCAGCTTGCCGTTGCGCGTGATCGGGACGCCGCCGATGTTCCGCTCGTCCATGATCCGCCGAGCTTCACCGACCGTCGTTTCGGGCGGCAGCGTGACCGGATCGACGATGACGCCATGCTCGGATCGCTTCACGCGGTCGACATGCAAAGATTGCTGCTCGGCCGTCATGTTCTTGTGAATGATGCCGATGCCACCTTCTTGGGCTAAAGCAATCGCCATCTCCGCTTCGGTGACGGTGTCCATCGGACTGCTGACCACCGGAATGCTGATCGTCACGTTCCGAGTCAACCTCGACGAGACATCGACCTCATTCGGCATGACCTCCGAATAGGCCGGCTCCAACAACACGTCATCGAATGTGACTCCGCGAGTCCCAATGCGGTCTTCCATTTCAAAGAACTCCGTTTGCGAACTGCAGCCGCTGTGCGGCATGACCCCTTGAATTGGGCGGGATCATAAGCAGCCGCCGAACGGGCGTCACGCAACGGCGCAGCGAACGTAGCCGTCATCACGCCGCTTTGGAAGCATGCGTCGATGCGGCGCTCGGCAACTCGCACAGCGAGGCATCGACGTACAAGTGATGCCACAATTGCGTGCTGAGGATGCCGATCAAGCCCTGCCGCAATCCACGGAGCTTCCAGCGCGGGTGGATGCTCGACACGAACTCGACGACGGCGGATCGCGAACGGGAGGCGTTATCGGCAAGCCAATTGGAAGGGATTCCTCTCGTCAAAACCGGCGCACACTGACGTCGTCGCCTGACGTCGATAGTGCGATTTGTACCAGTCATTTGTGGCCACTCAGCGAAGCTCGGCGAGCAACGACTGTTGTGATTGTGCTGCCGCCAATTCGGGTCGTGACGAATCTCGTCACGCTGCCAAATACCACGATTGGAAAGGCCGAT